>JACHTQ010000013.1 GCA_020135845.1 Campylobacter sp. W0018
AGTCACTCAATAACTAGCTTAAGAAAGCTAGTTATTGATCTTATGTTATCATTTTATATATTTTTATTAAGGAAAATATATGAATTTGTGGGATAAGAAGGCTAAAAATTATGCAAGATATGGAAAATTAAACGATATCCAAAAGCAAACTTTTGAAAAACTAAACGAATTAAATATTGATTTTACAAATAAAAACATCGTTGATATAGGTTGTGGCACAGGTGTTTGGACTTTACATTTGGCACAAAAAGCAAAAAGCGTTTTAGGTGTAGATAACTCTAAGGCCATGCTTGAAATTTTGCAAGAAGATGCCTTAAAAAATAATACTAACAACGTTAAAACACTCCATTTAGATTTTGAAAGCTTTTATAAAGAAAATCAAGAAAAATTTGATATAGCGTTTTTGAGCATGTCTCCAGCTTTGCAAAATGAAAATGACTTCAAAGCTTTTTTAAATTTAGCCTCTCAAAGGATATATCTTGGTTGGGCTGATTATAGAAAAAGTGATTTTTTAGATCCTATATTTAAACATTTCAATACCGAATTTAAAGGTTTTTATAAAAAAGATTTAGAAAGTTTTTTGCTGGAAAAAAATATAAATTTTTATAAATTTGTATTTGATGAAACACGCATAGTGGAAAGAAAAAGAGAAGAGGCTATAGAAAATGCTTTGTGGCATTTAGATATAAATGGAGTTAAAGCGGACAAAGATGAGCTTAAAGCCTTTGTGAAAAGCGATATCAAAGAAACTATAAGTTCTAAGATAAAATTGATCGTTTGTAAATAGGAAATTTATGAAATTTAACGTTCGTGGTTTTTTTAAAAAATATAGATTAAGAATTGGTTTTAAAATCAAAAAAGCCACAAATATCTTGCTTATTTTAGAGAGGTAAATATATATAAATCTAGCAAATTATGCTAGATTTATCTTTGAAATTTCATTTTGTATTTTTAAAGTTTCATCTAAAGTTTGTATGATCAAGGTAAAATGATTATGATCTATGTCTTCTCCTTTATGGCTTTTTAGGTATTTATCTAGCACGGTATAACCACCTATTTTAAATTCATAAATTTCAGAGCTAACATTGCTAAAATACAAATTTTCATTGATAAAAAGTTCTTTTTTGTCTTTGTTGTATTTGATTTTTTCTATTTTGAAATTTTTATTTTTAGCATTTTTAAACAAGGCTTCGCCTATGCTAGAATTCAACTCACTATTTTTTAGCAAATGTAAATTTATGAGTTTTAAGCCTAGTTTGCTTAAATTTTTAAAAGTATTTTTATCTTTTATAAAAGGAATTTTTGGGAAATCAACTTTTAAAAAATCAAGATATTTTTCTCTATAAATTTTATGAAAAAGCACAGCATAGATATAGCCTAGTATGTCCTCAGGTGAGAATTTTTCTTTATAAAAACCATCGATAAAAGCTCTAAAATCCGCTTTGAAATTTTCTATTTTTGAGGTGAAATTTTCTTCATTAAAATGTGGATTTTCTTTTTTAGGAATTTTTTACTCCTAGTTGTAGGGTAAAGATAGAGTGGGAAGATGTATGTGTAAGTATTTGCTGTTTCTAGAATATGCAAATCAGTTATATGTTGTGTAATAAAACTATGTGTAAAATATTGTAAAGATGTTAATCTATTGCAAATAAGTCCTATGTTTTCATTTTCTAAAAAATGTTCGAAAATATCATAGACAGGACGAGCCATAAGCCCACAATTTTTACCGGTATAACAAGTATATTTAAAATCAAAAGGGCGATAATTAACTTTATATATAGAATTTTCAAATGTTATGTTTTTAATATCTTTTATAGCCCATTCAAGTTTCCAGCCACCACTATCTTCACCAATATCATAAATTTTATATAGCTCATCTTTAGTTTTGGTATTAAAATCTTTGAGTAGTTGGGTTAAATTTTCTTTTTTATTGTGAAAAACTATATTATCTCTATTTGGACAAACACCAGCTCTAAAAATCATAAAAATATCTTTTACGCTTATGCCTTTGTTGTATTCCTCTAATAAATCATTGTTTTGTGGGATGAAAAGATAAAATGGCTCGTTGTTTTCAATCAAAGTCCATTGGATGGAATTTAAGTCATTTTCATATAAAAATTCGTATTTATCTTTTCTTTTTCCGTATAGATCATGATAATAAATTTTTGCATTTTTAGCTTTTGAATTTTGTTTTATAAAGATATTGATACTCACGCCTTGTATGATATCAAAGACATTATCATCCTTGCTTCCATCGGGAGCTTTTTCTTTTTTTCTAGTATCGCCGTGAAGATTAAGTATATAAATTTTATCAAAGCTTTGCATTAAAGAATACCTCATACCTCTTAATATTGGTTTATCTAAAAATGTATTGCTTGAAATAAAAGCAAAAATTCCATTTTCTTGAGAATTGATCTTGCTGTGTGCAAAGCGTATAAATTTTACATAGTCATCAAGCATTGCTTTTATATTTTTTTCATTTTCTAGTTTGTGTTTTTCATATATAGCTTTAAAAGTGTTTATGTTTTGCTTTGTTTTTTCGTTAAAATAAGAATTGATCCATCTTTTTTGCTCTTTGCTAAGATCGGCTTTGCTTGGTTCTAAACCATAGCTTATTTTGATCTCGTCTTCATATAAACCTTTGTTGCTACTTGCTCCGCTATAAGGCGGATTGCCTGTGATGATTAGAATTTGTTCTTCTTTGATCTTCTGTGCTTTTTTAAATTCTTTTGTTAGATCAACAAGGGTGAAAAGGGTATTTTGATCTTCTTGTTCTTTGGATACATTTTTAGAATACAAGGTATTTGTTAGCGCTATTTTGAGACTTTCATCATCATTTAAAGCAGAATGAAATTCTTCTTTAAAACTTTGAGAAATTTTTAAATGCGCTATGGTATAAGGTGCGATGAGAAATTCAAAGCCACAAAATTTTTCGATCAGGGCTTTTGGGTTGTAATTAGCGCTATTTTTATTTATAGGTTCTAAGGCTTTTCTAAAGGCTTCAAGCAAAAAAGTGCCTGTGCCTGTGGCAAAATCAAGCAAGGTTATATCTTTGCTCAAAGCTTCGCTTAGTCCTTTTTTGTGATTGAAATCTTGTTTTAAAATTTCATCTATAGCATTTATGATGAAAGTTACTACAGGCGCTGGGGTATAATACACTCCCCTTACTTCTCTAAGTCTTGGATCATAGCTTGCTAAAAATGTTTCATAAAAGTGCAAATAAGGATCTTTATGAGTGGATAAAACACTACGATTAAATAGATCTTTCTCGCTGGTTTTGTTTAATTCTTTTATGATATTTGAAATGTCTATGTGGTTGATGATATTTATGATTTCTTCTAAAAGCCATTTTGTGCTTTCTAAATTTTCAAAACTATCATCTAAAAATCCACTCATGGAGCGAATAAGCGGAAATGATTTTGGAATGAATTTTTTTGCGTTGTTTAGATCTATTTCTTTTGTGGTATCGTTGTTTAGCTTTGCTAAAAACAAACTATAAGTTAAAGTTTGCGCAAAAGAATCGCAAAATTCTTCATAGGATAATTCTTTATAAAGTGTTTCTTTAAAGGTATTAAACAAGCTTAATAAGATTTCATTTTCACTTGATAATAAAAGCTCGTCTTTTAAAATTCTTGTTCTTAGGCTTAGATGATTTGCGAATTCTAAAGCCGAATTTATAGAATTGGGAATTTTGGAAAAGAAGAGGGTAAAAAGCTCATTTAACTCTTGAGTTTTAATATCTAGCAAAGATTGATTTTTAATAGCGCTTTTAAGCTCATCAAGAGAGCAAATTTTTACTTCTTTGCAAATTATTACTTCATTTTTATCGTTTAAATTTAACAATATAAATCTTAAATAATCCGTAAGAATGATATTTGGACTTAATTTTGTGTATTTTAAAATTTGATCACTTTTTATAATGGCTTCAAGGTTTGCATTTACTCTTTTATTTTCTATATAACCTAAAGTTAAAAAATCTTTTGTGATCAAAAAATCAGGCGCGCCATTGCCTTCTTTATCATTATTTGGTTCTTGTTTGATGTGGATTTTGCCATGCTTGCCTTGATTTTCTTTTATAGCTTGTAATAAATTTTCCAAAGCTTGTTCTATGAGTGTGCTCTTTGTCGCTTGTGGAAATATCTTTTATTTTTTCTAAATAAGTTTTTAGCATTGGTTTTCAACTTTAAATTTTAAAATTTTCTCCGCCATGAAAGGCACCACATCGCCGTATTTTTGCGGTACTTGCCATTCTTGTTTTTCTAAATTTATGATTTTGTCTTTTTCAAATTTAAAATCATAAATTTTACAAGCATTATCTGAAATAAATTTTTGTAAATTTTTTTCATTTGAGTTTTTTTCAAAAAGTTCAGCCAAAACAGGTAAAATAACAGGTGCGCTAAAAACTCCAGCCGCGCAACCGCAACATTCTTTAGTATGTAGTGGGTGTGGCGCACTATCACTTCCAAACATAGCTTTTTCATATCCACTAAAAGCAAGTTCGCAAAGCGCGTCTTTGTCTTCATAACGCTTAGCGATTGGTTTGCAAAATAAATGCGGATCCATTTTTCCGCCCACAACATCATCTAAAGTGATCATTAAATGATGTAAAGTTATAGTAGCGTATAAATTTTCATAATCTTTGAGTAAATCGCATAAAACTTTAGTGGTAATATGCTCCATGACTATTTTTAAATTTGGAAAATTTTGAGCTAATTTTTCATAAATTTTTGCAAAATTTGCTTCTCTGTCCATAACAAAATCATTGGTTTCGCCGTGGATTAACAAAGGTATGTTTAACTCACTCATTGCATTTAGAGTGGGTTTTAAATTTTGTATATCAAAGCTTGAAATTCCATTGTCTGAATTTGTAGTAATGCCAGCAGGATAAAGCTTGATGGCAAAAATTTCATCTTTTGCATTTTCTAAAAATTTTTCATCATATTCTTTAAAAAATAAAGTCATCAAAGGGGTAAAATCTTTATTTTCACAAGCTTTTAAAATCCTTTGTTTGTAAGATTTTAAAGAATTTATATCTGTGATTGGAGTGATTAAATTTGGCATGATAACGCCAGCTTTAAAATCTTTTGCGCTAAATAGTGCCACTAAATCAAGCATTTTTTCATCGCGTAAGTGTAAATGCATATCTAAAGGATTTTTTAGCGTCATTATCTCTCCTTTTTTATAAAAAAATAATTGCTTAAATTTATCAAAATATACAAAAAAGATAAATTAAATTATATTTCTTCTTTGATATAAATTTGGTATAAACCATTTTTAAGACGCCTAAAAAGCTTTTTTTCTTCCAAAAATTTAAAAGTGGCAATGATGGTAGGTTTGCTAAGATCGAGTTTGTTTTGAATTTCGCTAATTTTTATCATGATAAAGCCATTTTCATCAGCATTTTCGCATAAAAATTTTAAAAGTTCATAGCGTTTTTTTCCAAAAATACTACACATTAATTTTTCAAAATTCATATTAAATCCACTAGGATAAAAATCCAAGCAAAAAGCGCTAAAATCACACTAAAAAAGACTCCAGCGCTTGCACAATCTTTGGCGATTTTTGCTTTTTGATGCCATTTATCGGTTATAAGATCTACACAAGCTTCGATGGCTGAGTTAAAAGATTCTGCGATTAAGATTAAAATTAAAACCGCTATTAAAATGAGATGTTCTATTAAACTCACCTTTAAAAAAAAGCTGACTAAAATAGCAGGGATGATGATACAAATTTCAATGCGAAAAGCCATCTCATTTTTAAATAAAGCCATGATCCCTTCTAGGGCATATTTGGCGTTATTTAAAATGTGGTATTTTGGTTTCATGGATTTGCCTTAAGCTTAGGATTAAATAAATCATAATTTGGTTCATAAATATGAGTTCTTATATCAAAATAACCTAAAAGTGTGCTAAAAAGATTATCTTGAGAAAGCTTTAAATTTTTATGTTTTTTAGCCAAATTCATAAATTCATTGTCATTACTCCAAAAAATCATAGGAATATGAGTTTGTGTGCTTGGTGCAAAAGCATAAGGCATACCATGCAAATAAATTCCATCTTTACCTAAACTTTCTCCATGATCAGAAAGATACAATAAAGAACTTTGATAACCTTTTTTTTCTTTTAAAAGAGAGATAATGCGGCTTAAAATATAATCTGTGTAAAGCAAGGTGTTATCATAAGTATTTACCAAAGCATCTTCACTGCATTTTGATAGATCATTTGTATCGCAAGTGGGATTAAATTTTTTAAATTCCTTAGGATAGCGTTTGTAATAAGCTGGACCATGAGAGCCTTGTAAATGCAAAACAATAATATTTTGAGTGCTTAATTTATTTAATTTGTTTTTTAATGGATCTAACAAATCTTCATCATAGCCGCTTGAGAGCTGAATTTTTTGTTTTAATCGGTTGCAAACCCCTTTACAACCTCCTGAATTATTGTCTATCCAGCTAACATCGACACCGCTTTTATTGAGTATATCGATAACATTTTCCTGATATTCTTTATTTGAAAAGTGAATTCGTTTTGAAACTGAAAACATACAAGGTAAACTAACAGCAGTTGCTGTTCCGCAAGAAGATACTTGAGTGAAAAATACAACATTGTCTTTTTTGGTATAAAAATTCGTATCATTTTTTGTGTAGCCATCAAGTGAGTAGTTTGCTGCCCTTGCAGTTTCTCCCACTACTAAAACTAAAATCTTTTTGGTGTGATTATCATCCTTATAAGCGTCATTTTCTATAGCTTTAAATTGAGGCTTAGCTTGAACAAATAGGATATAATAACGATATAGGGCATAAATTTGATAAAAAGGAGTGTTATACATCCTTATTTCATTGTAATTTCTAGCAAAAGGAATAAAGGTTTTACTAAGCGGAAAGAAAATTGCAAAAACAAAAACCAAGCCTAAAAAAATATTGATAAATTTAGTTTTAAGGTGAGATTTCATTGATTTGTAATCAATTTTGACTTTTAGAATATAAATGATACAAATTAAAGCTAAAACTATAGTGACTATCAGCTTAAAATTGATCAGATCCTCTACTTCTTTAACATCAGTTTGCATAGCATTTTGAATCATATTTGAATCGATAAGAATTCCATAAAAACTGATAAAATAAATACTTAAAAAAGATGCTAAAATAAAAAAGATTGAAAAAAATTTACTCAAATATTTGATAAAAATCAAAGAAAAAATAGTATGCACAAAACCAAAATAAATCAAAATGAAACTTAGAGTGATGAAAAAATTTTGAGAGCTTTTTTCATAAACAAAATGAAATAAATTAAAATTAAGTGCTACAATCAACAAAGAATTTAAAAGTGTGAATTGAAGCCAAGTGAGTTTAAACATTAAATTTGCCTTATATATAGATTATTTATTATATAAAAGTTTGTTTAATCACCTGTAAAAAATTAATTTTTGTGCTATGATTTTGAAATTATTATTTTATTAAGGATAACAATGAAATTATTGTCATGGAATGTCAATGGCTTAAGAGCAATTTGTGACAAAAACGCACTTGATTGGATAGAAAAAGAAAATATTGATTTTATAGGTTTTCAAGAGATTAAAGCCCATGAAGATAAATTTCCTAAAAGAATTTATGAATTTCCTTTTAAACATATGCATTTTAACTCTGCTAAAAGGGCGGGATATTCTGGTGTTATGAGCCTTTGTAATTTTGATTGTGAAGTAAAAAAGTGTGAATTTTTTGATGATGATGAAGGCAGGGTTTTGGAGCATAGATTTAAAAATGTAGTGCTTTTTAATATTTATTTTCCAAATGGGCAAAAAGATGAAGAACGTTTAAATTTTAAAATGAAATTTTATGCGGATTTTTTAGTCTATCTTCAAAAACTTTTAGATGAAGGCAAAGAAATTATCATTTGTGGTGATGTCAATACAGCTCACCGCGAGATTGATTTAACACATCCTAAAGCCAATGCAAATACTTCAGGTTTTTTGCCTATAGAAAGAGCTTGGATTGATGATTTGCTAAAGCTCGGCTTTTTGGATACTTTTAGAGAAATCAATGGAGATATTAAGGAAAAGTATTCGTGGTGGAGTTATAGAATGAAAGCAAGGGAAAGAAATGTTGGCTGGAGAATTGATTATTTTTTCATTTCTAATAATTTAAAAAGTAAATTAAAAAATGCTTTCATAAGAGATGATATTTTTGGATCAGATCATGCTCCAGTTGGCATAGAAATAGATATTTAATATCCTAAAAATAGGATATTATTTTTTGATTAAATTTTTGGCTTTTTCCCAAAGTCTGATGCCTAATTTTTTTGCTTTTTTGGAATTTATATCCTTGTATTTTTCATTGGCAATATTTTCAAGTTCATAAATTTCTTGCTTTAAGCGATGAAGTTTGCTTTGAGTTAGTCTGTTAAAATCATTAATTTTTGGATTTTTTTTGATATCGTTTAAAACCAAGATTAACTGTTCTCTGCTTTCACTTGCAAGGCGTTTGAATTTGGCAAAAAGATTATCAAGTTCGTATTCGAGTAAATTTTCAACTATTTCTTTAGCAGGATTGCTTTGTTTTTTAATCTCTTTTTTTAAAAGTGCGATAAAATCATCTTCTATACCAATTAATTCTTTACTTTTTAAATTAATATCTTCTTCAAAGGCTGCATAATTCAGAGAGGATTTGAATTTTTCCATAGCCAAAGAAATTCCATCTCGTGTACCTTTGATCGAACCCAAACAAAGATCTTTGGCATAAGCCATCGATTCATTAGCAATTTCAAAAGCTTTATTTAAAATAATGCTTGAAATTTTTAAGATACGTTCTTTCTCAAAATGCGCTTCACAGATGGCATTATAAACAAGATTTTTAGCAATTTCTTTGCTTGTAAGTTCTATATCTTCAGCTTTTTCTAAGGTGATTAAAAAAGCACTTTCAGCTGTTTCTTTTAAGATCCCAAGCATTTCTATATCAAATAAGATCGCATCATTTAAGCTGCTACAAATTTGATTGTCAAGATGTTCTTGTAAGATATTTTCAAATTCAAAAAAATGATTGCTGATTTGATTTTTTATGGAATTTTTTTGATTTTCAATTTGCTTGTTTAAAATTTCAATCTCATTCATATAATCATAAAGAGTATTTTGAGCGTCTTGAATGCTAGCTTTTACTAAAGCTTTAATGATTTTTGTAACATTTTCATCATCGAATAAATCAAGCTTTTTTAAAATATTTAAAAATTCAACCAACAGAGAATTGAGAATTTTTTGAGTATAATGAGCATTATGCGTGATTTGCTTGTAAGCGAGATTAAAACTTAGATCTTCTAGTAAATCTTTAGCTTCTTTTTTGCTAAGATTTGATAGAGAATTTTCAAAAATGATTAAAGTATTTTTCATAAATTTCCTTAAATAACAAATTTAGCTTCGGACTTAAGTTTTTCAAAAATATCAAGACGATCTTGTTTGCTATCAACATAAACGCTTAATAAAAAGCTTTGATATTTTCCACTAGAACTTGCATTAGAATGTTTGTATTTAAATTCTCTTTGACCGAGCAATTTTTCAAAAACTTCACCCACATGCACATGGGTATCAAAAATAACTTTATAATCCCAAAATGTTGGATAATTAATAATAGGTTCTTTGTTAAGATCGCACAAATTGACCACTTTTGCCCCCTTCTTTATTTTCAAGAACAATTTCGCCTATTTTCATAGTTTTGTCAATAGCCTTTACCATATCATAAATAGTCAAAAGCCCTATACTTACTGCTGTTAAAGCTTCCATTTCAACTCCAGTTTTTCCTTCACATTTAACCGTAACGATGAGCTTAAAGGCAAATTCTTTTTCAAATTCAATCACATCTGTTTCAATTTTAGAAAGCATTAAAGGATGGCACATAGGAATTAATTCACTTGTTTTTTTTGCCCCCATAATAGCCGCGATGATTGCGGTTTGCAAAACAGGCCCTTTTTTGGCTGTATTGTTTTTAATGCTTTCAAAGGCTTCTTGAGACATGTTTATTATCCCGCTTGCTCTAGCAAGTCTTTGAGTGATATTTTTCGAGCTTACATCTACCATTTTTGGACGATTTTTATCATCTAAATGAGTTAAATTCATAAATAAACCTTTTAAAAAATTCAAAAAATTATATCAAAAGCAAACAAATTTAAGTTAAAATAATTTTATAATTTTAATTTTAGGAGAAAATCATGGAAAATGAAGAAGAAAATTTAGACTATGATGCTTATGAAGAAGAGGAAGAATATGCACCTACTAATCATCGATCTTATAATTATGATGACGATGATTATTCCTATGATGATGAATCAGATGAGGATGAGTTTTATGAAATGGATTAAAATTCATCCTCTTAATAATATCCAACACACATACTATCAGTAATTTTTATACGTTTTTCAAAAGGGGCTGGACTAAAAAAACGGCATTTTTCTATATAGATATGCTGATGATAATCAAGCCCTAAAAAATCATAAAATTTTTTTAAATTTACAAATTTAATCCCCTGTACTTCTTTAAGCTCTAAAATTTTATAAATAGAAGAATCATTCTTTTTTACCAAATGTGAAGGAGCAAGAGTGGTAAAAGAGCAAAAAGCACTGGCTAAGACAAAGCCGTTTAAATTTGTGCATAGTTTTAATTTATCTTGATATTTTTTAAGGATGGAATTTTTATGTAAAAAAACAACACGTGTTCCTTGATATCTGCCTATTTCTACATTTTTCCAAAATTTATAAGCATTTTTAGAAATGCCGACCAAACGATGAAATTCGGCATTTAAAACATAATGATCTAGAAATTCATTAGGAGGTAAAACAATGCTTTTCATTAAAAATATAGAAAAAGTGAGCTTATTTTCTTTCTTTTTCTATTTCTTCTCTAATTTGTTTTGGAAGTTTTGAAATAAAATTATCTAAATTAAATTTTACACCTTGTGTTCCAGCTTCTTCAATTAAGGCAATAGAGGCTTTTACGTTAAAAACAGAAAAACTTCTATGTGGCATAAATAAATGATCAATGACGGCTAAAGCATAAGCTGATTTTTTAACTTCATTGCGTGCTGCATGAGGAGATCTTATAAAACAAATGGTTTCTGTTAGTATATCATCAAAATTCCAACGATAAAGTAAAAAACCTAAAAAGGAAATGTGATCAACTCCCAAGAATTTATTTTCCACCAATGAAAGATCTCTAAAATTTATTTTTTTTAAACATTCTAAAAATTCGGCGTCTTTATTGTTTTGGATTAAAAAATTAGAAAAAATAACTATACCAAGTCTTAATATCAAAGCACAGGGAACTAAAAAATGAGATAATTTTTTGTCTTCTTCAATAAGCCAATCGGTAATAAAAGCAGTTTCTTCGCTACATTTATTTATAAAATCTTTAGTATTTAAACCATAGGGAGAAACATCAATTTTAAAGTTATCTCTAATAGAATCTGCCATAATTGTATTGATAATATTTCCTATTCCGAGTAAGGATACGGCTTGATTTAAAGAGGTAATTTCTCTTGAAAAACCATAAAAAGGAGAGTTAGCTAGACGTAAAAGTTTGGTTGTCATTAAAGGATCGCTTGAGATAATATCAGCAATTTTACTGACTTCTAGATTGTTTCTTGATTCTTCAATGTATTTTCTTAATTTGCTGATGGTGTCAGGCAAAGAAGGCAAAACTTCAACACTTTGTAATAAAATTTCATTCATATCCGATGCCATAGAATTTCCTTGACTAAAATAAATTACAAAATTTTTGATTTAAGGTATATTATAGCCAAAATTTAATTTACTTAGTATATAAAATTTTATAATTTTTATCATTAATAAAATTTTATTACAATTAAACATCGTTATTATAAATTTTTAAAATTTATTTATTCTTTCTTTAATTTAAGAAAAATAAAAATATAGAGGTTAATTTAATGTTTCGCAACTTTTTTAAAAAAAATGAAAAAAAATCAATTAAAGTAAAACCTTTAGAAACTCTTTATTTTTTAGAGGATGAAATTGAGAATATTTTAAGTCATGTGAAATTTGAAGCCAAGTTAGCTATAGGTTTTGCTTCCTATCAACTTGATTTAAAAAATATAGCAACAAAGATAAAAAATTATTTGCCTCAAGAATGTGAATTGGTTTTGGTTTCTGCCTCTGATTTGTTATGCAATATCAATCAAAATAAACAAATTATTGATAATCCTTATTTGCATAATGTTCAAGGGATTGCTTTGATTCTTTTTGGAAACGAAATGATAGAAAATTTGTATATTCATAAGATTAATCTTTTTGATAATATTGAAGACCATCGAGAAAGAAGAGTTTATATAGAAAAGGAAATTGCATCTATGCATATCCCTTTTAGAGCACATTGTAGCAACACTTTGCATTATTTAATCCATAATGGAGTGAGTGGAAGTGAAAGCATGGTTATAGAAATGCTTTATAAGTATGCTCAATATCCTTGCACTCTTTTAGGAGCTGGTGCAAGTGGAGATTTGGATAATCTTAAGGGAACATGTATTGTTTATAACTATGAAATGTTAGAGCATCATGCAATTAGTATGCATATTCAGTTTAAGTCAAAATATCGCTTTGATTTTATGAAATCACAAAATTTTTCAGAAAATCATGATAAAAATACAACATTTACAGTTTTAAATACTGATCCTAAAAATAGACTGGTATATGAATTTTTAGATACAAAAACTTTTCAATCTGTAAATGCAATCGAAGCTTTGTGCAAACATTTTTCTTGCGATCTTGAAGGTTTGAAGGTTAAAGCTCAAGATTATACTTTAGGTATTAAAATCAGCAATGATTATTTTATTTCTCCTATGAAAATTATTTCCGATAAAGTTTTGCTTAGTTACGGCCAAATAACCAATGGTCAAGAAATTGTTTTATTAAAAAGAACCGATTTTATTAAAGATCTTGAAAAAGATTATGAGAAATTTATTCAAAATAAATCTAATATAAAACCTATGGCAGCAATTTTTAACGATTGTATTTTAAGAAGATTTCAAAACAGTGAATTTATAAAAGATATTAAATTAAATCAATTTCCTATCGTAGGTTTTTCTTGTTTTGGGGAAATTTATGGAGTAGGAATTTTTAAAAGTTTGGTGGCGATCTTCTTTTATGAAGTGGATGAAGAAACCGAATTTGATCCAGTTTATATGCAAACTTTTGTAAATAAATATAGCGACTTTAAGTATTATTATCTTAGCCTTAAAGCGCAAAAACTTGAGATTATCAATAAAGTTAATAAGCTTGTTTTAGATAGATTAAAAAATACTACCGTTAGTATAAATAACAATTCCAATATCTTTAAAGAAACTTTCAAAGATTTTCAAAGTATTAAAGAGAGTCTCTTAACTATTGATGAAAATTTTATGAATTTTATTCATTATTTAGAATACAACTTGTATCAAAGTAAAGAAAAAATGAATCTAGAAAAAGAAATCCAATCTTCTTTTAAAAATATTGATCAGCTTAATAAAATGCTTAACTTAATTTCTAGTATTGTTGAGCAAACAAGTCTTTTATCTTTGAATGCAGGAATAGAAGCTGCAAGAGCTGGAAAATTAGGTCGAGGGTTTGCTGTTGTTGCAGATGAGGTAAGAAAACTTTCTGATAACACCCAAACAAGCTTGATAGAGATGGAAGCAGCGATAAAATTAGTAATTCAAACTATACAATCTATTGCCAAAAGCTCTAATTCTAGCGCTCAAGAAATGAATTTTATCAGAGATAAATCAAATGAATTTTCAAAAACCATTTCTAATCTTATTAGTTTAGGGAAAGAAATTTCAGATAAACTCGAACAAAAAAGTGACACAGGTGGCTATTTGGACGAAAATTTAAATGAATTAAAACTTTATGAAAACGTTTTGGTAAAATTAAATTTAGAGGGGGGGTAATCCAAGAAAATAATCTTGGATTAAAGCGCTTTTTTAACAGCCTCTACAATTTTTGAAAATGCAGCAGCATCGTTCATTGCTAAGTCTGCTAAAATTTTTCTATCAAGCTCAATGCCTGCTTTTTTAAGACCATTTATAAATCTTGAATAGCTTAAATCATTTAATCTACAAGCAGCATTGATACGCACGATCCAAAGACGGCGAAAATCTCTTTTTTTGCGACGTCTATCACGATAAGCATAGACGAGACTTCTTTCTAATTGTTCTTTTGCTTTTCTAAAATGTTTGCGGCGTCCGCTATAAAAACCACGCGCTAATTTTAAAACTTTTTTGTGTCTGCGACGTCTTACAACACCTGTTTTTACTCTTGCCATTTTTATTTCCTTTCATAAAGTGGCGTCCAAATTTTGGAGCTTGCCCTTAACTTTCTTTGTTTAAGGGGAGTTTGAATGACTTCGGTCAAAAACTTAAATTCCTAACATCTTTTCTACAGCTTTTACATTTGTGCTATGAACGTATTTGGCTGTACGAAGATCACGCATTCTTTTAGCAGGTTTTTTAGTCAAAATATGGCTTCTAAATGCTGAACCTCTTTTGATTTTGTTTTTACCTACCTTAAAGCGTTTAACAGCGCTTTTAACGCTTTTCATCTTTGGCATACGCTTTCCTTTCGGATAAAATTTATTTTTCCAAAAAATTCAGAAAAGTTAAATGATAATAAATTTTTACTGATTTTTGACTGAATTTTTATCGTTTTATAAACTTGGCACACCTTTTGCTTGTAAAAAATAGCAATATTTTTGGAAAGATTAAACAATGACAATAAATTCGGCAAATCCTTATCAAAATTTGGCTTTGTCTAATCCTTTAAATAATAGTTCTGCTTTGAATTTGATCAAGGATAGAGAAATTTCAAATTTGAAAGAGGATCAACATTTAGAACAATTAAATTACATTTTTAATAATATAAGTTATGCAAGTGAGTTTGGTTTTAGAACTAACGAAGAAGGCTTTTTTGATAAAGATCTAAATAAAATAGCTAATATTCCAGAATCTTATAATATTCATATTAAAAGTGTTAGGAATATAGCAAAAGAATTGGCAAAACAGGATGAAAATTTTAACTATAATAAAATAGATTTACCTTATCTTTTAAATAGTTATTACAATTCTTTAAAAGCTATCAATAGTGAATTTATACAAGATGATAATGCTAATTTAAGTCGCAGTAACATTTCAAAGCTTTCAGCGGGCTTTTCTACGGAAAATGGAGAGTTTTTGGGCAAAATCACAAGAATTTATGACAATCAGGAAGAGCTAAATTCTGCAATAGATAAAAATACTCATCTTAATACTTTGATGCTTGATAATAAAGTTATAAGTTTTCATTTTGATAAAACTTTAAATAACACTTCTTCTAATGAAATTTTAAAACCCTATTTGACAAAAAATTCAGAAGTTTCAAAATCTGGGCTTTTGATGAATTTTATTTATCAGGATATTAAGACTCAAAATGAAAATGAATTTAACTTTTTTATGAAACCAGTTAATTTAGATATTAGTTCTCGCCAGAATTTGCAAAAAATTCTTGATGGAAAAATGGATATTGAGGATTATATTAAAAAAAATAATGAAGAAAAAATGAGTTTTGATTTGTATCTTTATGTTAATGGAGTCAATAAAAAAACCATTTCCAAAGATAAACTTTCTGTATTTTTTCAACAATATATCAATTATCAAAAAGATATGGATTTAAAAGAATTTGCTAATTCAAGCTCGATTTTCCAAATTTACATGGATCAAGTTAAGAATGATTTTAATGATTTAAAAAACGAGTATCAAAAACAAAGTCAGGATATTTCTAGGATAGATAAAGCAAATACGATGCGTTCCAGCTCTATAGATCATTTTTTAGATCGTCGCCAAAAACAAGCGAATTTAAATAAAATACTTAATTCTTATATGTCTGTTATGGTTTGAAATAATGTGAATTTAAGTATTTAAAAATTATAATCTAAATTTTAAATAATAATTTAAAATTTGAAATTATTTAGTAAATGAAAGTTTAAATTATGATTTCTAACCAAAAAATTATTTCAATGAATAATGAACTTTTAGATTCTCAACATCAAGAACTTTTTGAAATTTCTATTAAACTTTCTTTAATGAATCATAGACATATTAATTCTAAAGAATTAAAAGAGGTTTTAAAAGAATTGCTTGTTATGCTGAATCGACATTTTTTAGATGAAGAAGCTTTTATGAGAGAAATTCACTATCCTTTCATGAAAGGGCATATGAAAATTCACCGCAATATTATTTTTGAAATCGAAGAAATAGTAGTAAGCGAAGCAAGATCAATTCATGTTTTAGCTGAAAAATTGGATTATGTAGTAAAAGATTTCATCATAAATCATACTTCAAAAGAAGATTTCAAAATAGCAAAATACTATGAAAAAAAATTAAAAAATTTAATTTAATATTTTTTTATTTTTCTTAATTTATAATTTGACTTTTGGTATTTAAACTAAAATTAATAAATTTCTGTTATTATCCATATTTAATTAACAAGATAAAAAATATCCTAAATTAAAAATGGATATAATTTTATTAAGGATGAAAAAGTGAAAGTTTATTTAGATAATAATGCAACAACAATGATCGATCCCAATGCCTATGAGCTTATGCTGCCATTTTTTAAAGAAATGTATGGCAATCCAAATAGTCTTCATCAGTGGGGAAGCACAACTCATCCAGCTTTAAGAGAAGCTTTGGATAAACTTTATGCAGGGCTTGGAGCAAATGATTTAGATGATATAGTCATCACATCTTGCGCAACCGAAAGTATTAATTGGGTTTTAAAAGGTATGTATTTTGATCATATTTTAAATAAAGAACGCAATGAAGTGATTATTTCCAGTGTCGAGCATCCTGCAGTAAGTGCGGCAGCGTATTTTTTAAAAAGTCTTGGCGTTAAGGTTATAGAACTTCCAGTAAATGAAGAAGGTATTTCTACTGTAGAGGATTTGCGTAAAGTCATTTCTGATAAAACTGCACTCGTTAGCGTTATGTGGGCCAACAATGAAACCGGTATGATTTTTGATATTAAAGCTATGGCTGAACTTGCCCATGAATTTGGAGCACTTTTCCATACAGATGCAACGCAAGCAGTGGGTAAAATCAAAGTTAATTTAAGTAATGTAGGCGTTGATTTTGCATCTTTTTCAGCCCACAAATTCCATGGGCCAAAAGGTATTGGGGGATTATTTATCAAAAAAGGCCTTAAGCTTACTCCATTGCTGCATGGCGGGGAGCATATGGGTGGTAGAAGAAGCGGAACTTTAAATGTACCTTATATAGTGGCTATGGGAGAAGCTTTACGTATAGCTAATACTATGCTTGATTTTGAAGATTCTCATATACGTCGTTTAAGAGATAAATTAGAAGATAAAATTTTAGCCTTACCGGATACAACAGTAGTTGGCAAAAGAGAACACAGAGTTCCAAATACTATTTTAGCAAGTATTAAAGGTGTTGAAGGTGAAGCTATGCTTTGGGATTTAAATAAAAATGGTATAGCAGCAAGTACAGGATCAGCCTGTGCTAGTGAAGCGCTTGAGAGCAATCCTATCATGGAGGCAATCGGTGCAGAGCATGACTTAGCACATACGGCTTTAAGACTTTCTTTATCGAGATTTAATACAGAAGAAGAAATTGATTATGCTGCAGAACAAATAAAAAATGCAACGCAAAGATTAAGAAAAATTTCTTGTACTTACGCTTATAATCCAAATAATTATAAATAAAAGGATAAAAAAATGGGAAAAAATAGTTTAATTGGGGGATCAATTTGGGATGAGTATTCCCAAAAAGTTCAAGATAGGATGAATAATCCTCAACATATGGGAGAATTTAGCGAAGAAGATGCTAAAAATCGCAATGCAAAGCTCATTGTAGCTGATTTTGGAGCAGAAAGCTGTGGAGATGCGGTAAGGCTTTTTTGGTTGGTTGATGAAAAAACAGATAAGATTATCGATGCAAAATTTAAAAGTTTTGGTTGTGGCACTGCTATAGCAAGTAGTGATACTATGGTGGATCTTTGTATAGGAAAAACTGTAGATGAGGCGGTAAAAATTACAAATTTGGATGTAGAATTTGCTATGCGTGATAATCCAGAAACTCCAGCAGTTCCACCTCAAAAAATGCATTGTTCGGTTATGGCTTATGATGTGATTAAACAAGCTGCGGCTCATTATAAAGGAATTAACCCTGAGGATTTTGAAGATCAAATTATAGTTTGTGAATGTGCTAGAGTAAGCCTTGGAACCATTAAGGATGTTATTAAGCTTAATGATTTGCATACAGTTGAAGAAATCACTCAATACACTAAAGCTGGCGCCTTTTGTAAATCCTGTGTTAAACCAGGTGGGCATGAAAAAAGAGATTATTATCTTGTAGATATTTTAGCTGAAACAAGAGCTGAAATGGATAGAGAAAAGTTAAAAAATGCTACAAAAAATGACGTCGCTTTTGATGAAATGACTTTAGTAGGTCAGCTAAAAGCAGTAGAAAGCGTTTTAGATACTGAAATTCGTCCTATGCTTCATAATGATGGGGGTGATTTAGAGGTGATTGATATACAAAAGGCTGAAAGTGGCGCTATTGATGTTTATATTCGCTATTTGGGTGCCTGTAGCGGATGTTCTAGTGGAAGTGGTGCTACTTTATACGCTATTGAAAATATTTTGCAAGAAGAGTTAAGTTCAAATATTCGCGTTATGCCAGTATAAGAATAGCAAAAATGCTATTCTTTTGGCTGCAAATCAAGCGGAGGTAAATTTTCTATATAAATACTGCGACTTGGGAAAGCAAAAGTTAAACCATTTTTTTCAATAATACGCATAAATTCAAGCATCAATATTTGCTTAGCCTCTCTAAATTCTTTTGAATGGATTGATTTAGTATAAAAATATAATTCTATATTGATGCTACTATCTGCAAATTCACTTAAAGCCACATAACAAGCGTTCTTATAACCTTCAAGATCATTAATTGATACTAAATTTTGGCGATATTTGGTTGTATGATCTCCATATTTTAAAGCACCATCATCTTCATGGGCCACTAATGGACTTGAATTTAAAAGCTCTTTCAAATCTCTAATGCAGTTATCTAATTTTTCAGGAGTAGCGTCATATCCTACGCCAAGATACATTTTTATATGACGACCCATGCGACGTTTACTCCAGTTTTTAATATTAGCACCCATAATAGTTGAATTAGGTAAAAAAACCAAACAATTATCAAACGTCCTTATGGTTGTCTTTCTAAGACCTATTTCAACAACGGTTCCTTCTATACCTGAAACTTCAACCCAATCTCCTTGGTTAAAACTATTATCAAATAATAACAAAATCGATGCAAAGAAATTAGCGATGATATCTTTAGCTGCTAAAGCAACGGCCAAACCACCAATTCCTAAAGATGCAATGATGGCTGAAATATTAAAACCAAGTTGGGCTAAAATATAGAGCAAGGCTATGATAATAATAACAAAATATAAAATTTTAATAACTAAATTAACCACTTCTTTTTTTTCGCTTTTCTTAGCCAATTTAGATACTAAAACCACACCATAGCCATCAAGAATTTTTAAAATAAGCCAAGCTATTAAAGCAGCATAAATGATATTAAAAAGATTACTCAAACTTATGCTTAAAGGAGCTGGATAAAACGCTATAGTAAGACAAAGCGAAAGTGCGTAACAAATAAGTAGGGTGCCCACTGGTTTTTTGATATTTCCAATAAAAATAACTTTAATATCATCAGCTTCTTTTTTATTGTGATAAATCAAACGCACAAGAAAAAAATAAACTATATTTGAAAAAAAGTGTCTTAAGGAAATAAAGAAAATTAAAACTAAGGCAGAAATCGTTATTTTTCCTACATTTAAAAAATCAATATTGACAAAGGTATTGATTTTATCAATCCAAATTTGAAGTCCTAAAAGAGAAAAAAGATAATTACTTTCTAATAAATGAGCGTTGGAGCGTAAATATTTTAAAATTTCGACATAAGCATTAAAAGCATTATTAATCATTAATTCTTTAGAGGCAATTTTTTCAAGCTCTTTTGAATTAGTAATTTTGCTTTTATACTCATCCAAATCAATATTAGTTAAATTTTGTAGATCCTCCATAGCTTTATCAACTGTAGATACTATATTTTCGCTATTAGCTGCATTTTTAAAAAGTTTTTCCAATTCAAACAAAGATGAAAAGAAGCTTTCGACCATATTAAAATAAGCAAGATCTAAACTTGTGTCAGTATAAATAAAGGGTTTATTTAAACTTTTTTGTTGTAATTTTAGTAATTCTTGTTTTCTTTTTAAGAAATTTTCTATAGCTTTTTCATCAATTTTTTGCTCGACTATCATATCGGGTATTTCAGATAATATTGTTTTTTTATCCCTTTCAAATTCTTTTAAAATACCACTATAAGAACTTGAATTTTCATCGTTATTTTTTTCAAATTCTCTTATTTGATGTTCAATGCTAATATATTTTTGAATCAAACTATAAATGCCAGAATTTTGACTCGCATTAGCATCAATAAGCTGTAATTCATTGCCATAAAGATATAAAAGACTAAAAAAGATTAAAATTATTTTTTTCATTTATTATCTCCTATTTTGAATTAAAGTAAAGTTTTTTTCTTTAAAATTGTATTCATAAATTTCACCTGTTTCGATAATATAATACCAAGCATGAAGTTCAATCTTGCCTTGACTTAATGCCTCTTCGACTCCAGGATAGGTGAGAATATTTTGCAAAGAATTGACTAAATTTAATTTTTCTGTAAGCCAAGATCTCATAGCTGTATCATTTTTTGATATCAATTTTATATTTTGTTTGATAGGTTCAAGCAAAGTTAGCCATTTTTTTACATTTGGAATTTTACTCAATTCTTCATCAGCATAATAAAGCGCATTACATCCGCCACAATTGCTATGTCCACACACAATAATATTTTTAATGTGTAATGAATTTAAAGCATATTCTATAGCAGAGGTAGTTGACAAAAAATCTTCCCCTATGCGATAAGGCGGAATTATATTTGCGATATTTCGGATCACAAAAAGTTCTCCTGGGCCAGTATTGGTTATTAGATTAGGGATCACTCTTGAATCAGAGCATCCTATGAAGAGGGTATGAGGATTTTGTCTATTTTTAAGACTTTCGAAAAGCTCTTTATGCTCTTTAAAATCTTGCTGCATAAATTTAATTGCACCGCTAATAAGATTTTCCATAAACACTACCTAAAAAATAAAATAAACAATTTATAATTATAGCAAAATTTAAAAAATGTATTTTAAAATATCTAATTCATTAAATTTTAAAAATAAATTGTTAAACAAATTTTGATATACTTTGTAAATTAAATTTATGATTATATAAGGAGATATAGTATGAGTCTTTACGATAGAGACTATTCAAAATCGAGAGAATTTGAAAATACAAGAACTAGCGATCTTGGTATTTTTATCAAGCAAACATATCAGCTTTTTGCGGCTTCACTTTTAGCTGCTACAGTAGGTGCTTATGTAGGAATTTTCGCTTTAGCATCATTTTTTATTGAATCTTTGGCAACATTTTGGATTCTTTTTGCTGTAGAACTAGGATTATTTTTTGCTTTGATGTATAAGAAAAAAGAAGCTCCATTAAATCTTATTTTACTTTTTGCTTTTACTTTTTGTTCAGGTTTGACGCTTACACCTTTACTTATTTCTGTTCTTGCTTTACCTACAGGAGGAATTATCATAGCTCAAGCTTTTGCTTTAACGACTGTGGCATTTGCAGGTCTTAGTATTTTTGCTATGAATACTAAAAAAGATTTTACTGTAATGGGTAAAGCTTTATTTATAGTTCTTTTAGTTGTTATTGCGGCATCTTTAATTAATATTTTCTTGCATAGTAGCGTATTTAGTTTGATTATTTCATCAGTGTCTGCGATATTATTTTCATTTTATATCCTTTATGATACTCAAAATATTATTCGTGGAAACTATGAAACTCCAATTGAAGGAGCTGTAGCACTTTATCTTGATTTTGTAAATTTATTTATTAATTTACTTAATATTTTAAGAAGTCTCAACAGATAATTTTTGCGTCGTAATGACGCAAAAAATACAATAATTTCAAATCTTTTCAAGTTTTTTTCGCTAAAATATTCCGAGTTAAAATTATTTCAAAGATTAGGAAAATTTATGATTACTCTTTTAACTGTTCTGCAATTTATTATCGTTGTTATTATTTGTATAGCTGTTTTGTTGCAAAAAAGTTCAAGTATAGGTCTTGGAGCTTATAGTGGAAGCAATGAAAGTCTTTTTGGTGCAAAAGGGCCTGCAAATTTTTTAGCTAAGTTTACATTTATAATGGGCATTTTATTGATTGCTAATACTATAGGTTTGGGATATTTATACAATCACGCAAGTAAAGATTCTTTAGCTGAAAAAATTAAAGTAGAAACCAATACAAGCATTCCAAGTGCTAATGCAATCAGTCCATCGAAAATTCCATCTATGCCACAAAATTTATATGATACAAATGTAAGTAAATAATAAGGAAAGATATGATTAATGAAATTTTAAATAAGCAAAAAAGCCAAAATGATAAAAGTTTAGAAGCTTTAAAAAAAGATTTTACAACCTTAAGAACAGGTAAGGTTAATATTCATATATTAGATCATATACAAGTTGATTATTATGGTAGTTTAACACCTTTAAATCAAGTTGCGACTGTTTTAGCTAGTGATGCTTCAACAATTAGTATCACTCCTTGGGAAAAACCTATGTTAAAAATTATAGAAAGTGCTATCGCTGCAGCAAATATTGGGGTTAATCCAAATAATGATGGGGAAAATGTCAAATTGTTTTTTCCACCAATGACTAGAGAACAAAGAGAAGAAAATGTTAAACAGGCTAAAGCTATGGGTGAAAAAGCGAAAGTTTCAATAAGAAATAATCGAAAAGATGCTAACGATAGTATTAAAAAACTAGAAAAAGACAAAGCAATTTCAGAAGATGAAGCAAAAAAAGCATATGATGAGGTACAAAAAATTACAGATTCTTATTCTTCTAAAATTGATGAAAGTGTTAAAAATAAAGAAATAGAGCTTTTAAAGGTTTAATAATGAATTTGGAAGAAATTTATAAAAACTGTCAAGCTTATTTAGAGGGTCATTTTTTATTAAGTTCTGGAAAACATTCTCAATTTTATCTTCAAAGCGCAAAGGTATTGGAAAATCCTACTTTGGCTGAGAAATTATGCAAAGAATTGACAAAAATAATTTTTGAACATTCTATAGAATTTGATAGCGTTTGCTCTCCGGCTTTAGGAGGAATTTTAGCAGGATATGAGCTAGCTAGAGCTTGTAATAAACGTTTTATTTTTACCGAAAGAGTTAATAAAGAAATGACATTAAGACGAGGCTTTGAGGTTAAAAAAGGTGAAAAATTTATCGTTTGTGAAGATATTATTACTACAGGTGGCAGTGCTTTAGAAAGTGCAAAAATTATAGAAAGTCTTGGGGGAATTGTGGTTGGTTTTGCTGCTTTGGCAAATCGTGGTTTTTGTGCAGTAAAAAATTTAAATACCCAGTCAAAAGATAACGCTAAACTTCCTAGCGATATCCCTCTTTTCACTCTAGGAAATTTTGATTTTGAAATTTATGATGAAGAAAAATGCCCACTTTGTAAACAAGGAAGCAAAGCTATTAAACCAGGAAGTCGCGGAAATTAATGAAAAAAACAAAAGCTAGAATAGCCTCGCGTTTTTTACGATTTAAAGCTTTTGTTATCGATATTTTTCTTATTTATGTGCCCATTTTATATTTAAGTTATTTTTGGTTAGGATCTAAGGACGCTTTTTTGCATAGTGGTTTTGCTACTGCCTTATGTTCCTTTCTTTTTGGTTTAATTCAGGCTTTGTTTTTGCAAAGAAAAGGGCAAAGTCCTGGTTTAAAAGCTTATGATCTTTATTTGGTAGATTTTAAGAGTGGAAAAAAAATTTCTTTTTTGAAAATTATACTTAGATATGTTATATTTTTCATAAGTTTTGGTTTATTGGTGGGAATATTTTTTAGTTTTATTAGAAAAGATTCTCTTAATTTACATGATATATTAACTCAAAGTTGTATCATAGAAAGGTTAAATAATAATGCATAGAAAAAGAATTTACAATCCCAATTCAAATGAAACTCTTGGGGAAAGAAAAGTTTTTGATGGAAATCCTCATGGAATTCTTAATTTTACAAAGGCAAAATATACTTGGGCTTTGAAGCTTTGGGATGTTATGGAAGCAAATACTTGGTTTCCTAAGGAAGTTGATACAACTAAGGATGCTCTAGATTATCGCTGTAATCTTACTGCTGGTGAAAAAAGAATGTACGATTTGGTTTGGTCTCAATTGATTTCCATGGATAGCTTTCAAACTAATAATTTGGCAGATAATATTAATCCTTATATTACGGCACCTGAAATTAATGCGGTTTTAGCAAGGCAAGCTTATGAAGAGGCTAATCATTCAAAATCTTATGCGGTTATGGTGGAGGCAATTTGTGAAAATACAGATTTGATTTATGAAATGGAAAAACACGACGCAACTCTAAGGGAAAAAAATGATTTTATTTCCAATATTTATGAAGAACTAGCCGGTGATGTAGATGATAATAAATTATTACTTGCTATGGTGGCAAATCAAATTTTAGAAGGAATTTATTTTTATAGCGGATTTACTGCAATTTATGCTCTTGCTAGGGCTGGTAAGATGCTGGGTTCAGCACAAATGATTCGCTTTATACAAAGAGATGAAATTACGCATTTGCTTTTATTTCAAAATATGATCAATTCAACACGCAAAGAAAGACCCGATCTTTTTAATGAAGCCAATATCAATAAAATTTATGAAATGTTTCAAAAAGCAGGAGAATTAGAGATTAAATGGGGTAAATATATCACTCAAAATCAGATTATGGGATTTACAGACGATATTATTGAAGAATATATCCATTATTTAATTGACCAAAGACTAACAGCAATTAATCTTGAAAAAATGTATAATGCTAAGCATCCTATCAAATGGGTTGATGATTTTTCTAAATTTAATGATCAAAAAAGTAACTTTTTTGAAAGCAAAGTAACTAACTATTCAAAAGGTAGCATTAGTTTCGATGATTTTTAAAATTTAGGTATTTTATGGAGAATTTTTCTAAAAAAAAATCTAATTTAGCCTTGCTTTGTGATTTTTATGAACTCACTATGATGCAAGGTTATTTTTTAAATGGATTTGAAAATAAAATTTGCTATTTTGATGTATTTTTTAGAAAAACTCCCGATAATAACCCTTTTGCTATATTTGCTGGATTGTCTGAAATTTTGGATTTTGTTGCAAATTTGCGTTTTGATGCTGAAGATATCGCATATTTGCGATCAAAAAATATTTTTTGTGAAGAATTTTTAAATTATTTGCTTGATTTTAAATTTAATGGAGAAATTTATTCTTTACAAGAGGGTGAAATTGTATTTCCCAACGAACCTTTGATGATTATTAAAGCCAATCCTATAGAAGCGCAATTTTTGGAAACTTTTTTATTGCTAAATATCAATCATCAAAGTCTTATTGCCACAAAAGCAAATCGCATAGTAAGAGCAGCTAAAAATCGTCCTGTTTTTGAATTTGGATCAAGAAGGGCGCATGGAAATGATGCTGCGATTAAAGGGGCTAAAGCGGCTATTATAGGTGGATGTCTCGCAAGCTCTTGCACTTTAGCGGGAAAAACATATGATATCGTTGTAAGTGGAACAATGGCGCATTCTTGGGTGCAAATGTTTGATGATGAATTTAAAGCCTTTTGTCACTACATAGAACTTTATCCTAAAAATCCTATTTTACTTATAGATACTTATTATTATCAAAGCGGTTTGGAAAATGCTATAAAAGCTTTTAAAAAATACAATATTAAAGAGTGTGGAGTTAGAATAGATTCTGGCAATTTAGCTTTTTTAAGTCAAAATATTCGCAATAAACTTAATGATGAAGGTTTAAAAGAGTGTAAAATCATTGTTTCAAATTCTTTAGATGAGTATGAAATAGAAAAATTGCAAAATTCACCCATAGATGCTTTTGGCGTAGGAGAAAGGTTAATCACTGCTTCTAGTGACCCAATATTTGGTTGTGTTTATAAACTTGTAGCCATACAAGAACTAGAAATGATAAAACCTAAAATTAAAATCAGTGAAAATAGTTCAAAAACAACCTTACCTCATTTTAAAAAGTTTTTTAGAGTTTATAACAAAAAAACAAAAAAAGCACTTTATGATGAAATTTATATTTATGATGAAAAATTAGATGAGTTAGATAGCGATTTAGAAAGAAAAGAAATGCTTCAATGTGTTTTTAAAAACAATCAAATTCAATTAAGAAATTTAAAAGTATCGCAAATTGCCCTATATGCAAAAAATCAAATTGATACTTTAGAAAAAAATATACTTGATGCTAACTCTCAATATTTGATTAAAATTTCTAATAAATTACAAGCTTTAAAGACTAATTTAGCTCACCAAGTTGATTAGTTTTTAGAATATTTGTTATAATTTTTCGTTATTTAGGAGAGATAATGAATTTATTTGAGCAAAAAAGATGTAAAGCCATGGCTGAAGAAATCGCACAAAAAGTTTTTATCAATCATGAACTTTTTAATGCTTTTTGTCAAGTTCCTCGCGAAATTTTTTCTCCTTTAAAAGCACACGCTTATCGCTTAGATGCTTTACCCTTGGCTAATTCTCAATGGATTAGTTCGCCTTTAACCGTTGCTAAAATGACTATGGCGCTTGATTTTAAAAATGCAGATAGTGTTTTAGAGGTTGGATGTGGTAGTGGTTATCAAGCTGCTATTTTAAGTCGTGTAATCCGAAGAGTTTTCACGATAGAACGTATAGAAAAGTTAGCAAAAAGTGCTTCAGAGACTTTTAGAACTTTAGGATTTAGTAACATCAACGTTCGTTTTGATGATGGACAGCTTGGATGGCCAAATTACGCTCCTTATGATAGAATTTTGTTTTCTGCTTATGCGAAATCTATTCCAGAAATTTTGCTCGATCAGCTTGCAGATGGCGGGATATTAGTTGCCCCTATTTTTCATAATGAAAAACAATATATTACTAAAATAACAAAAAATGGTTTGAAATTAAAAAAAGAAATTCTTGATGAATGCCTTTTTGTGCCTATACTTGATGGCAAAGAATAAATTATTTTATCAAAATATACAATTGCTCTTTTACATAAATAGCACGATTTTTTAAGTTTCTACTTCCTCTAAAAGCATTATATTTTTGTTCAATAATATGGCATTTCCCTAGCTTTTCTAGACGCTTTGTGAAATTTTCTTTTTTGACAAAACCTTCGCAATTGTAAGAGAGTAAAATAATTTTGGCTCTAAGTTTAGAAATAAGATCAAACAAGGCATCTTCGGCACTTTTAGCATTGTTATAAATACTTCGATTCCAATTCTTAGGAATTCCGCTGACTTGAGAAATTTCAACCGGTTTTTGGTAATTTGCAATCAAATTAAGCATAAAATAATTTGATCCATAAGGATGTTGATTGTAAGGCGGATCAAGATAAACCACATCTAGAAAATCCATTTCTTTAGCTAAATCATTAGCATCTTTTTGCTCTACAGAAAAAGGACAGGTAAAATTTGAAAAGATTGGAAGTTTTAAATCAATTTTACCCTTGATCCGTTTTAAAGCATTTTCTCCTTCGCCACCAAATTTGCCTATTCCGTTTTTATCTTTATAAAATCCTTTAAAAATGCCACTTGTATTGGAATGCACGCTTGCTTCATACAAAAGTGGCGCGATAAAAAAATGCTTAAATTCATTTGGAATTTCTTGTTCAATTTTTTTTCTTAAAGTATCTAAGTATATAGCGTTTTCTATGGTATAAAAAACTCGATCATTTTTTTGAATTTGTTTTTCATCTTTTGGGGCATATAATTCACTAATAAAACCTTTTTCAAATTCAATATTTGATAAAAGTTTTTCATAAAATAAGGATAAGCGGTTTTTTAATTCTTCGTTTTGATTGCTAAGATAGCATTTGTTGATGATTTTGGAATAATTTTCTAAATCATTAGCGAGTATAAAATTCGAATGAGCTTTAGCAAAACGGCCCACTATACCTGAACCGCTAAAGATATCACAAAAGCTAAATTTATCCTTTTTGAGTTCTTTTTTGGCAAATTTAAAACCTTGTCCTAAAAAATCCAATAAAGCTCTTTTATTACCAAGATAAGTGATGATTTGTTCTTTTAAAAAGGCAGGATTTTCTTTCATAATACCCTTTTTAAAAAATATAATATCTTAAGGAAGTTTCAGTAATTTCTTTCATAATGGCAAACATTTCATCTACTTCCCATTTTTCTTCTCTAAAATACATACTCACTAGCGAAAAATAATTAATTTTAAAAGATTATATCAAATTTCTATTTCAATTTTAGCTAATTTGATATTGCTAGAAATTTATATAATTTTTTATTTTCCTATTTAAATCAATATTAATTATTTCTTAGACCGATATTAATTTAAATTTTTGTATTAAATTAAAAAACCCATTAAGATTTTTTAGGTGTTACGAGCATATTAACATAACGACCTTCAAAATTAGGCTCTTTATCGCGATTTGCTTCATTTTCTATCATAGTCCAAATTTTTTCAAGCAAGGCTATTCCTGCTTCGGGGGTAGCCATTTCTCGACCTTTTAAAAATACGCGAAATCTTACATGTTTGCCTTGAGATAAAAATTCAAGAGCGTGTTTAACTTTGTAATTGATATCATTTTGAGCGATTTTAATCGAAAGTTTAATTTCTTTTATATCGATAATTTTTTGTTTTTTCTTGGCTTCTTTTTGTTTCTTTTCTTGTTGATAACGGAATTTTCCATAATCCATGATTTTACATACAGGTGGTTTAGCATCTGGGGCTATCATAACCAAATCAAGCCCTAGTCTATTAGCTATTTCTAAACCTTCATCGCTACTAATAATGCCATAAACTTTGCCATCATCACCTATACATCTTATTTCATCCGCTCTTATTTCGTCATTGAGCAATACTTCTTTTTCTTTACTCAAAAATATACCTCACTTGTTTTCTCCTTAATTAAAGTTATAAAATCATCCAAACTAAGATTTTTTTGTTCTTTAGCCCTTCTGTCTCTTAAGGCAATGCTACGTTTTTCCAATTCTTCATCGCCTAAAACCAAAATCATTGGCAATTTTTGTTTTTCTGCAATTCTGATTTTTTTATTTAAACTTTCATTTTTGTCATATATTTCGCAATCAACTCCAAGTTTTAAAAGCATATCATTAATCTCTTGTGCGTAAGCGATATGATTATTTGAAATTGGTATGATGCCAACTGCTGTTGGAGCTATAGAAAATGGAAATTCTCCAGCACAATGCTCTGTTAAAATTCCTATAAATCTTTCAAAAGAACCCAAAATAGCACGATGAAGCATAACAGGTTGTTTTTTCTCATTGTTGGTATCGGTGTATTCGAGTTTGAAACGATTTGGCAAATTAAAATCGACTTGTATGGTGCCACATTGCCATTTTCTTTTTAAAGCATCAGTGATTTTGATATCAATTTTTGGTCCATAAAAAGCTCCACCGCCTTCATCAATACCATACTTTAAACCTTTTTCATCTAAGGCTTCTTTTAAGGCATTGGTTGCTGTTTCCCAAATTTCAAGATCTCCTATAGCTTTTTGAGGTCTAGTAGAAATTTCCATCTCATAAGAGAAATTAAAAAATTTCATCAATCCATCAACAAAATTTAAAATTTCTAATACTTGATCTTTGATTTGACTTGGCATACAAAAAATATGTGCATCATCCTGAGTGAATTCACGCACTCTTAAAAGTCCGTGCAAAACTCCGCTTTTTTCATGTCTATGTACAACGCCGTATTCGAAAAACTTTAAAGGTAGATCGCGATAACTTCTTACATCACTTTGATAAACTTTTATATGTCCAACACAATTCATCGGCTTAATGCCGTATTCTTGCTCATCAATTTGTGTAAAATACATATTTTCTTTATAGTTGTCATAATGTCCGCTGATTTTCCATGCATCCGCCTTTAAAAGTTCAGGTCCTCTTACAGGTTCATATCCGCGAATTCGATGAGCTTTGTAAAGCATTTGTTCTAACTTACTTCTAAGTCTTGCGCCATTGCTTAGCCAAATAGGTAAACCGCCGCCTATTTCATCATCAAAAGTGAAAAGTTTTAATTCTGTACCTAATTTTCTATGATCTCTTTTTTTAGCTTCTTCAATGATTGTTAAGTACTCTTTTAAGCTTTCTTTATCAGCAAACGCAGTTCCATAGATACGTGTTAGCATTTCTCTTTTTTCATCGCCACCTAAATAGGCTCCAGCAACGCGAGTGAGTTTGAAGAAACGTAAAAATTTTGTGTTTGGCACATGAGGGCCTCGGCATAAATCTTCAAAATCACCTTGAGTATAAATGCTTACTTGTCCATCAGGAATGCGAAGCAATACTTCTTGTTTTAAATCATCATTTTGGAATTTTTGCAAAGCCTCTTTTTTACTTATTTCATATTTGCCAATTTCAATTTTAGATTCGGCAAGTTCTTTCATCTTTTTTTCGATTTTTACTAAATCTTCTTCATTGATTTTAGAATCAACGCGAAAATCATAATAAAAGCCATCTTCTATCACAGGGCCAACAAAAAATTTAGCCTCAGGATATAAAATTTTAATCGCTTGTGCCATTAAATGTGCGCAAGAATGGCGTATTACTTCTAAACTTTCTTTAGAATTATCAAAATAAATTTCTTTCAAGTTATTTTTAGATTGAACGCTTTGCAAATCGACTATTTTTTTAGTATCTAAAAATGCAATAATTTCTTTTTCCATATTAATTTTCACCTTTAAGCTCACTAACTCTGCGAGTTTTAATTTAAATTTTATAATTCTATCTTTGTCTGCCTTAATTTTTTTTAAAAATTAGTTTTATTAAATGATTTTAAAATAATATCTGAATTAAAATTGGTCTCCTGGATTTAAAATTCCACTATAATACAAATAGAAAAACAAAATTCCTAAAATAATTCTATAAATTCCAAAAGGAATAAAATCAAATTTTGTTATAAATTTTAAAAAAAACTTTATAACAAAAACAGCAACTATAAAAGCCGTGATAAATCCTATTGATAAAGGGATTAAAGAATTTATATCGCCAAGCAAATTTGGTTCTTTATAAAATTTATACAAAGTTGCTATAATCATCGTTGGAATGGCTAGTAAAAAGCTAAATTCTGCCGCACTTTTGCGATTTAGACCTAATAATAATCCGCCAATGATGCTTGATCCACTTCTTGAGGTTCCAGGGATGATCGCTAAAGCTTGGATAATCCCTATACAAAATGCTTTTTTATAAGTTATTTCATCAAGTGAGTTAATCTTATAGATTTTATTTTTATGACATCTTTCAATAATGATAAATATTATCCCTCCAATGATCAGCATGCTAACTACAACATAACCATTAAACAATTCTTTCAAATATTTTTCGGCAAAAAGTCCAATAAGACCAGTAGGAAAAAAACCGGCTGCTAATTTCAACCAAATATCAAATCCTTGGATCAAACGTTTCCAAAAAACAAAAACAACAGCTAAAATGGATCCTAATTGTATAATAATTAAAAAACTTCTCCAAAAATCATCCATTTTAAGCCCTAGAATCGTTCCACCTAAAATCATATGACCTGTTGAAGAGACAGGTAAAAATTCGGTTAATCCTTCAATAATCCCTAATATTAAAGCGTAAAAATTTTCCATAAATAACCTAAAATTTATTTTTTAACAATTCTTTTAATAAAATACAATATCGCAGCTATAAAAAATATAAAGGCAAATAATGTACTATCGTGAAAATTTTTGAAATTCAAAGCCAAAATATTTTCATCTCCACCTATACTAACAGAAAAAACTGTAATAGCTGCAATAATCACACCAAAAATACTTTCTCCAACAATTAACCCAGAAGCAAATAAAATTCCATTTTGCTCACGTGAAGCTATTTTTTCTTCTTTTTTAGAATTGTTTTCATATTTTCTTTTTAGATAATTCATCACGCAATATTTTAAAATTCCTCCGATAATCAATGGTATATTAACATCAGGTGGTAAATATATACCAATCCCTACAGCTAGAGGTGGTAAAGACATTTTACTCATCTTTTTTAAAATTTTATCTATGATAACAATGATCACACCTACACCCACGCCAAAAAGAATGTAGTTCCATTCTATATTGTGATTAAATATTCCTTTGGCAATTGTACTCATTAAATTAGCTTGCGGTGCATTTAAAGCTAAAGAAGCATCCATGTTGGCTCTTGGCATTGCACCAACAAAGCCATAAGCTTGATAAAGCAAATTTAAAACAGGAACAATAGCTAAAGCACCAAAAACACAACCTACAAGTAGAGAAACTTGTTGTTTCCAAGGAGTTGCACCCACTAAATATCCTGTTTTTAAATCTTGTAAGTTATCATTAGAAATTGCTGCAGTCGCTAAAATAACACTTGTGGTAAAAATAGCCAAAGCAATAGCAAAATTTGAAAGAACAGGATCTGTAAAAAGTTCTTTTCCTAGAAGTAAAAAGATGATTGAAGATGCAATAATCCCGATTAATCCTATGCCTGAAATAGGGCTTGAAGATGATCCTACAAGTCCAGCCATGTATCCACAAGCTGCCGCTACAAAAAAGCCTATTAATACTGCAATTAAAGTCCCAGCTACCGCAAAAAGCAAGTGATAAAATACATTTAAATGCGCATCATTAACAAAATTATAAAATGTGATAAAAAGTCCCATAACCATCAATAAGAAAAGTATGAAGATATTTTTTATCGATAAATCCATATTCTTTGAATCATTCTCATTTGCATGTGGATTTTTAACATTACGAATAATTTCTTTAATTCCATCAAATACAGGTTTTAAAAGTTCTATCAAGGTCCAAAGTGCAGCTATGGCAATAGCTCCAGTTCCTATAAGTCTAACTTTACTGCTCCAAACTTCTGAGGCAAGCTCTGCTGCATTTTTAATCCCATCAAATTCAAAACTTGAAAGATAAGGAGTAAAAACTCCCCAAGCCAAAAACATCCCAACTAAAAGCGCTATAGCCCCTGCCAATCCGACAAGATAACCTGCGCCTAAAAGAGCTAAAGAATAACCCATGGAAAATCCAAATGCCATTTTATTCCACATAAAAGCAAAACTACTTTCACTTGCGATCAATTTAAAACCGCTACTAAAAAGACTATAAGTGGCAGCGATAATCCCGCCTAAAGCAATTTCTTTAACGCCTTTTTTACCTTTTTTTATTTCTTGATCTTTGTTGGCCATTTTTAAAATTTCAGCAGCAGCTCTACCTTCTGGATAGGTAAGTTTGCTTTCTACAACCATAGCTCTTCTTAAAGGTATGGTAAAAAGAACCCCTAAACCTCCACCACATAAACAAATCATAAAAGTTTGCCAAAGGGGAAATTCGCTCCAATACCCACATATAAAAAGTCCAGGTATAACAAAAATAACCGAAGAAAGGGTACCTGCTGCAGATGCTTGAGTTTGAACCATGTTATTTTCTAAAATATTTGAATTTTTAAACAAGCTTAAAACAGCCATAGAAATAACAACAGCAGGAATTGAGGATGAGAAAGTAAGTCCTACTTTAAGTCCCAAATATACATTTGAAGCCGTAAAGATAATAGTTAAAATACTTCCCAATAAAAGTCCTCTAAAGGTTAATTCAGGTAAAGAATGCTTTTTGTGCATAGTTACTCCAATTTATTATATATTAATGATTTAAAATGTTTTTTAGCATCGCGATAATAAAATAAATAATTAAATTTCTATTTGTCAAAGTTTGCGCAGATAAAAAACTATAATTACAATTCTAGCATAATTTTATATTTTAATAAAATTATTCTGTGTTTTTGGTTAAAACTTCACATTCGCTTCACTTTATTTTTTTAACATTTCAAGAAATTAAACAAAAAGGAGAAATATTATGAAAAAAATGTTTTTTTTGGCAGTTTGTTTATCAAGCACCATTCTTTTAGCTGATAGTGTTAAGCTTGAAGGCACTATTGCCCAAATTTATGATAACAATAAAACTTTACTTATTGATTCTGTTTATGGGGGACAAATAGCGATTAAAGTTTTACCAAATACAGAAATTGAAATGGATGATTGTGGAATTTTTGGTACTGATAAAGAAGGAACGTTTAAGGATTTAAAACAAGGTGATTTTTTAGAAAGTAAAATTTTCTATGGTATGCCAATTTCTCCAAATGCTCCAGCTGTTCCTGTAGCTAGAAAAATAGAGATTCAATGCTATAAAAAAGCTTATTAAAATTATTTTGTTTGCTTTGTCAAACAAAATAAGCTCTATTATTTTTTAATATTTTTAAACTTTTTTTAACAAGGAATTTGTAAAATAGCTATTGAAATTTATCAAGGAAAGATATTTTGAAAAAATGGCTTATAATTCCTATTATAATAGGATTTTTATTTATTATCCATATTTTTTATATGGGCTATATAAATGAAAATATTTTAAACAATTTTGTAAATAATAAAAATTCTAATTATGAAATTACGGATTTGAATTTCAAAAAAGGCTTTTTACATTCTAAAGCAATTTTTATTATAAAAGATAAATTAGATTTGAATTTTTCAACTAAAATCAATGTAATTTTTAATAATAATTATTTTTCAAAATATGTCGCACAAGGAAATTTAAGCAATCCTTTTTATTTTTTAGATCAATATTTAAAAGATAAAGAATTGGCCAATTTTACATTAACAAGCGAACAAAAAGGGTTTAATCTAAGATTTAAATTTCAAGATATTAATTTAAGCAATGAAGGCGGAGATGCCTTGTTAAAAAATGCTTCCGTTTTGATTTTAACAAATAAAAATATGCAAGCTAAACACATTTGTTTAAATATAGATAAAGCGCGATTTGCGCAATTTTATTCAAAGCTTTCTATGCAAGATTTTAATTATAAAAAGCATTTTAATTATCCTGTCCCTTTAAGTGATTTATTGCAGCCTAAGGAGGGCATTGAAGAATTACAATTTCATTCTTTTGCTTTTAATAATAATAAAATAGCTTCATTTTACAGTAGAAATATATTCCATTTTCAAGGCAAAAATAAATTAAAAATTCATTTTCAAGGCAAAGCAAATGATATTGTTCTTGATATGAATTCAAAATTTTATCAAAATTTGAATTTTGATAAAGTTGATTTTGATATTATCTGGGATGATATAACTAAAAATTCTTATAATAAATTTAATATCAATTCTTTTACTAAAAAAGGATTAAAATTGGATATTATTGATTTAGCCCTTTATAAAGATAATAAAAAGATAGACATTGATGGTAATGCTTTTATATCAGATCAAAACGATAAGGCTAGTATCCAAATTTCTAGTACAGAAGAGCCGGATAAAATATTTGCTTGGGGACAATTTTTTGGGGGATTAAATCAGTATTTTATTAGAAATAATGACCTATTTATTATGAATTTATCTTACGATAGTCTTTCAAATCCTCAACTTAAAATTAATAGCAATCAATTTTCGCATATAGATTTAAATTAATGAGCTTAGCGTTAGAATTTCGCCCTAAAAAATTAGATGAAATTATAGGTCAAAAAGATCTTGTTGAAATATTTAAAAAATTTATCACTATGCAAAAATTGCCTCATAGTTTATTTTATGGTGTGGCAGGATGTGGGAAAACAACTTTTGCAAGAGCTATAGCAAAAGATTTTGGATTGGATTTTTATGAATTTGATGGGGGAAATTTTAAGCTTGAAGAGCTTAGAAAAATACTTGATCAATATAAAAATAGTCTTTACAAACCTTTAATTTTTATTGATGAAATTCATCGTCTTAATAAAACTCAACAAGAAATGCTACTCATCCCTATGGAGAATTATCGTTGTATTATCATAGGCGCAAGCACTGAAAATCCTTATTTTGTGCTTTGTTCTGGTATTAGAAGTCGTTCTATGCTTTTTGAATTTAAAACACTAAAGGCTAAAGACTTAGAGATTTTATTAAAAAAAGTTCAAGAAAAACTCGGTTTTGATATTGATGATGAGGCTAAGAATTTTTTGATTAAAAGTGCCGATGCAAGATCTATGTTAAATTTACTTGATTTTGCATTGGTTTTAGATCCTAAAAATATCAATTTAAACAATTTAAAAAAACTTAGAAATGGTGTCAATAGTGAAAGGGTTAGCCAAAAAGACACGCATTATATTTTAGCTAGTGCTATGATTAAAAGCTTACGCGGGAGCGATGTGGATGCCGCGCTTTATTACCTTGCAAGATTGATTGATGCGGGAGAGAGTGCCGATTTTTTAGCTAGGCGTTTAATTATTTTTGCAAGTGAAGATGTAGGAAATGCAGATCCAAACGCACTTAATCTTGCTACTTCTACACTAATAGCGGTGAAAAATATAGGTTATCCAGAAGCACGCATTATTTTAAGTCAATGTGTAGTTTATTTAGCGAGTGCTTTAAAATCAAATTCAAGTTATAAGGCTATCAATAAGGCTTTAGATTTTGTTAAAAACAATGAGGTATTAGATATTCCAAACTATCTTAATAATAATCATCCTGAGAGGAAAAATTATCTTTATCCCCATGATTTTGGAGGCTGGATTGAGCAAAAATATTTAAGTGAAAATTTAAAATTTTATGAAAGTAAAGGGATTGGAGAGGAAAAGAGATTGTTGCAAAATTTAGTTAAATTGAAAAAACAGTGATTATGTGGAAATTTATAGAACAAATGATAAAATAAACATTTATTTAAAAGGTAATTAGTTATGATCAATATAGGAATTTACGGCGCCAAAGGGCGCATGGGAAAACAAATTCAAGAATGCTTAGCGGATGAAAATAATGCAAAAGCAGCAATGCTTTATGATAAAGGTGATGATATTAACGAACTTTTTAAAAAAAGTGAAGTGATTATCGATTTTTCTTCACCAAAAGGCACTTGTGAACTTTTAAATTTTGCAAAAACAAATTCTAAGCCTTTAGTGATAGGAACAACAGGACTTGATACAAAAACAATGGATTTAATGTATGATTTAAGCAAAACGATGCCAATATTTTACGCGACTAATATGTCTTTAGGTGTTGCGGTTTTAAATCATCTTGTGAGTAAAGCAAGCGCTATGCTTGAAAATTTTGATATTGAAATTGTGGAAATGCATCATTGTCATAAAAAAGATGCACCAAGCGGAACGGCTATGACTTTGGCTCAAAACGCGGCAAAGGCTAGAAATTTAGATCTTGAAAAAGTCAGAGTTAGTGCAAGAGATGGCATCATAGGCGAAAGAAATAAAAATGAAATAGCGGTTATGAGTTTAAGAGGTGGTGATATAGTGGGTCGTCATACTGTGGGATTTTATGAAAATGGAGAATTTTTAGAATTAAGTCACGTTGCAACCTCAAGAGCAACCTTTGCTAAGGGTGCTATTAAGATCGCAATTTGGCTTCAAAAGCAAAATCCAAAATTATATTCAATCAATGATTTTTTAGGAATTTAATATGTGTGCAGTTGTTGGAGTTATCAATTCAAAAAATGCAAGCACTTATGCATATTATGCATTATTTGCTATGCAGCATCGCGGGCAAGAAGCAAGCGGAATCAGTGTTAGTAATGGTAAAAATATCAAAACGATTAAAGCTAAAGGAGAGGTGAGTCAAATTTTCAATCCTCAAAATTTACAAACCTTACAAGGAGAAATCGCTATAGGACATAATCGCTATTCTACAGCGGGTAATTCTAGCTTAGATGACGCACAACCTATTGCGGCAAATTGTGCCTTAGGAGATATCGCCTTAGCACACAATGGAAATTTAGTCAATAAAGAAGAAATTAGAAATCAATTAATCCAAGATGGAGCGATTTTTCAAACCCATATGGATACTGAAAATGTTGTTCATTTAATCGCTAGGAGCAAAAAAGAAAATTTAAAAGACAAATTTATTGAAAGTTTAAAAAGTTGTTTAGGGGCTTATTGTTTTGTTTTAGCAAGTAAAGATAAACTTTATGTGGCAAGAGATCCTTATGGGGTTCGTCCTTTATCTTTGGGAAGATTAAAAGATGGAGGCTATATAGTTGCGAGTGAAACCTGTGCTTTTGATTTAATAGAAGCTGAATTTATACGCGATGTTAAACCTGGAGAATTAATCATTTTTACCCAAGGAAATGATCGGTTTGAAAGTATAATTTTAGAAACTAAAAGTCCTAAAATTTGTGCTTTTGAATACGTTTATTTTGCAAGACCTGATAGCATTATAGAAGGTAAGAGTGTTTATGAAATTCGTAAAAAAATGGGTGAAACTTTAGCCAAAAAATTTCCTTACAAGGCTGATTTTGTTGTACCTGTCCCAGATAGCGGAGTAAGTGCTGCTATAGGTTTTGCTCAATATTTAAAAATTCCTCTTGAAATGGCTATAGTAAGAAATCATTATGTAGGAAGAACTTTTATAGAACCTACTCAAGAGTTAAGAAATTTAAAAGTCAAATTAAAACTCAATCCTATGCGTAAAGTTTTAGAGGGTAAAGAAATTGTGGTGATCGATGATAGTATAGTTCGTGGAACCACTTCTCAAAAAATCGTTTCTTTACTTCGTGCTGCAGGAGCTAGCAAAATTCACTTAGCTGTTGCTTGTCCGGAAATTAAATTTCCAGATATTTACGGGATAGATACTCCAACTTTTGAAGAATTAATTAGTGCTAATAAAAACATAGAAGAAGTAAGAAAACATGTTCAAGCTGATTCTTTAACTTTTTTAAGCATAGAAGAGCTTATTGAAAGTATTGGAAATGAAAGAGAGTATTCTTTGATAAGTTTTGACGGAAATTATTTTATTAAAAATTAATTAATTTTTAATTATAATTTTAGCCTTTAATGTAAAATTTTTACTTTGAAAGGTGAATAAATGAATAAAACGAAGAGATTAGGAGTTTCTTCAAAGCTAACCATATGGATAGGTTTGATGATAGTATTTATGCTAATTACTACAACTTTAGTATCTTACTATCAATCTAAAAATATTTCATTTGAGTTATTAAAAGAAAATCAGTTAAAAGTAATGCATGATGTTCAAACAACTTTTGATAATTATGCATCAGCAAGAATGAGAGCTATAGAAGTATTAGCAAAAAAATACGGAGCTAATCCTGATATGCAGATAGAAGAAATGGTTTCTTTGTTAAGCTCTGTTAAAGATATTAGCGGTTTTAATTTAACTTATGTAGGCTTTGAACAATCTGAAAAAACTTTTTTATCAAATGGAAGCATGCTTGACCCTTCTAAGAATTTTGATACAAAAAATACGATATGGTTTAAACAAGCTAGAGATAGTGGCAAAATAATATCTACAAATCCTTACCATTCCGTTGATAGTAATGCTCCTACTTTAACTTATGCAGCTCCATTTTATAAAGATGGTAAATTTAGAGGAGTTGTTGCAGGAGATTATGATATTAAAAACTTTTCAAAAGATGTTTTAACTTTAGGACATGGAAATAATTCTTACGCCAGTGTTTATGATACAGATGGAAATATTATTTTTAATGAAGATCAAGCTAAAATTTTAACAAAAAATACTTTAAGTATAAATATAAAAAATGCTTTAGCAAATGATCCAAGGCTATTAGATCCAAATGTAAGGGATACTTTATTTTATGCTGATAATGACAAAGGAGAAACACAGGCAATTATGTGTACACCATCCCTTACTAATCCTTCATTGAGAATCTGTAGTGTATTGGAGAAAAAGATTTATGACGATATTAGTAACAGTGTTTTATATCGTCAATGCGCTATAGGTTTTAGTGCTTTAATTATTATTTTGATTATT
>JACHTQ010000014.1 GCA_020135845.1 Campylobacter sp. W0018
CTTTATTTTATTTTTTGTATAGTTTTTAATCTTGTTTTTACAACTTTTTGTTTCTTAGCTTTTGTTGTTTTGTTTTTGGTTAGTTTTGAAATTATCAATTTTTATAAAGTGGTAATTCTCGCATAATGCATCTATCTTGAACAAAATTAATCCCTAGTTTTTGACATTTTTCTCGCACTTCATCATTAAAAATACCAAGTTGAAGCCAAAAATTTTTAATCCCTTTTTGTATGATAATAGGTAATAAATTAGCAGCAAAACTTCCTTTTCTAAACATCAAAACAAGATCAATTTTTTCATTGATGTCCTCTAAATTTCTGTATATTTTTTCACCTAAAACTTCTTCAAATTTAGGATAAACGGGATAAATTTTATAACCATTTTCTTGCAAATATTGCGCTACAATATAAGAAGCTTTACTGCTATCAACGCTCAAACCAACTACAGCAATACTTTTTGTTTGCTCAAGTATTTTTTTAATATTTTCTTCCATGTTTTTTTCTTTCAATAAGCTTTGAAATGATATTAATCTTATTTTCCTTAAAGATTAACAAAAAAGAACAAAATTGGTATAATAAAAGCAAAAAAAGGAGAATAAATGTTTTATCCCTATGTTTTGTTAATACATTTGCTTTGTGCGATATTTTTTATAGGCTATTTGTTTGTGGATATTTTTATTTTAGGAAATTTAAAAAAGAAAAATCCCAATCTTGATAAGGAACTTTTTCAAACCATCGGTGTTAAGATTATGCCTTTTATTGTGATTATTTTGCTTTTAAGTGGCGGAGCGATGATATCTTTTCATATTAACCCTTTAAATTTGCTTTTTCTTATAAAAATATTTTTTGCTATTATTATTTTATTTTTAGTGTTATTTTCTTTGTTTTATCATTTTATTCTAAAAAGGAAAAATCCTTTAGGAAATTTCATCCATCTTTTGGTTTTTATCCTTTGTTTAGGAATTGTCATATTAGCAAAATTAATGAATTATTTTTTTATATCTTTGTAAGTAAAACGCCGCATTCTAGATGAGCGGTATTTACAAATTGATCAAAAGCAGCCATTTTTATAATTTTATGTGTTTTGCTTAAGACTTTTAAATTTTCTTTTAAACTTATAGGATTGCACGAGATGTAAATAATATTATCATATTGCTTTATCAAATCCATCACGCTTTTATTTAGCCCTGCGCGAGGTGGATCGACTAAAACATGAGAAAAGCAAAAATCATCTAAATCAATATTTTTTAAGCGAAAAAATTCTCTCTCTTTTTTTAAAGCTTGGCTTAATTCTTCACTTGAAAGTCGAGTGAAATAAATATTTGAAACATTGTTTAATTTGCAATTTTTAAGAGCAAAATTGATATTATTTTTTGAAATTTCAGTCGCTAAAATCTTAAAAAAATCATCAGCCAAAACAATGGTAAAATTGCCATAACCACAATAAAGCTCAAGTAAATCTTTTTTAGCTTGAGTGGCAAGATTTTCTTTGACCCAAGTGATCATTTTTTCATTGATGAAAGTATTGGGTTGAACAAAACAATCATTGTTAAATTCATAAAAAATTTCTTTATTATTAACTAAAAGACTTTGTTTTAAGTTTTCATGATTAAAAACTAATTTTTTATTTTTACTTCTTGCGATCAAATTACAATTTAACTCAAAGCTTAGTTTGGCTAAGTCTTGATTGATAGTTTCTATATTTTTATGATAAAGTAGGGTAGTGCTTAAATCATGCTTGGTTGCTAGAAATTCCACGCCAAAAAGTTTTTCTTTTAAGTTTGGATTGGCTTTGATTTTTTCAAGTAAAATCGGCATAAAATTGCAAATTTTTTCATCGGGAAAATCTATATTTTCTATGATGATTTTTTTCTTAGTTTGGGGATCAAACATCGCATAATAAAGCTCATTATTTTCATGATAAAAAGAAAATTCAGCTCTAGTTCTAAAGTGTTTTTCTAAAGAATTAAAAAATTCAATTTCCCCTTTGTAAAATTCAAGAAAAAAATCTTTTATAAAAGAAATTTTTTCTTGAAAATCAACTATATTACCAAATTCTTTAAGACTCATGGTAATTTTTTTCCTATCATCTTAAGCAATAAAGTGATAAGAATCAAATTAAGCGGTAAAACAATCCAAATGCTAAAGCCTAAAGACACTGGAATGTAACCTGTTACTAAAGAAATAGCACAAATAAATAAAGCATAAGGAATTTGAGTTTTAACATGCTCCATATGATCGCATTTTGCACTCATTGAAGATAAAATAACATTATCAGCGATTGGCGAACAATGGTTTCCAAAAATAGCTCCTGTTAAAACACAGCTAATATTAATCACTATATAATGATGCATAGTATTAGCATCCATTCCGCTAAGCTGTGCTATTTTATAAGCTAGTGGAACAGCTAAAGGCATTAAAATTCCCATGGTTCCATAGCTTGTACCTATGGCAAAGGAAATACCTGAAGCAAAGGCAAAAATGGTTGCAGGCAAAATATAATCAGGCATTTTATCCGCTAATAAACTCGTGATAAAAAGCGAAGTTCCAAGCTCTTTTACTATGCTTGAAAGCGACCAAGCAAGCAAAAGAAGTATAATAGTAAAAATCATTGTTTTCCAACCATAAATCCATGTTTCAATGGCTTCTTTGATATTGAAAATTTTACGATAAACTCCGATAAATATTGCCACAATGCTTGAAAACAAAGCCGCTTGAAAAAGAACGACTGAAGAATCAGCCTTTCCAAAAACCATTCTTAAGGTTTCAAAAGAAAGAGGATGGGTATTAGCTTTTTCTAGATCCTCTCCTGATAAAGCATTAAGGCCATTAAAATAAAAACCAAGTAAAGCAAGCACCATAAGGATTAAAATAGGAATGATGGCGTTAAAGGCACAAATTTTTATTTCATCTTTAGGGGCTAAAAATTGATCTTCTAATTCTGTTGTATCTAAGGTTTTGGATTTCACAACAGGTGCGACTTTTCCAGTAGTTATGGCTCGCATTTGTGCTTGATACATGGGGCCAAATTCTCTTTTCATTACGGCTGTCATTAAAACAAAAAAGAGCATAAAAATATTATAAAAACGATAAGGTATGGTTTCTAAAAAAACGCTAAAGGCATTGATATTTTCATAACCGATATCCTTATAAGCGGTCTTAATAAGAGAAATTTCCACACCTATCCAAGTTGAAATGATGGCAATTCCAGCTACAGGTGCAGCAGTAGAATCGATAATAAAAGCGAATTTTTCACGCGAAATTTTAAATTTATCTGCCAAAGGGCGCATAATAGGGCCAACTATTAATAAATTAGCATAATCATCAAAAAATATTAAAAGTCCTAAAAACCAAGTATTAACTTGAGCGCTTACGGCTGATTTTGCTCTTTTTGCAAATTTTAAAGCTAAGGCCTTTGCACCGCCCATTTTAGTTACAAGTGCTACAAGTCCGCCTATACAAAGAATTTGTAAAATGATACCTGCATTAGCGGGATCTGAGGTAGAATTTAAAATAAAAGTGATGATTTTAGAAAAAGATTCTACGGCTGTATTATAAAAATTAAGCAGTGAAAGCGAATGCTCTTTTAAGATATGAGTAGAAAGACTTAAAAGAAAAGTTCCACTTAAAACACCCATAAAAAGGGATAAAATCACATCTTTAGTGATAAAGGCTAAGGCGATAGCGACAAAAGGCGGTATTAATGTAAAAATTCCAAATAAATTAGCATTAGCTTCAGAAGAAGCCAAGCAAAACAATGGCAAACAGACAAATAAAAATATTCTCATTGACTCTTCTCTATATGAAAGCCATTCCAAGTTTGAGTAATTGGCATGAGTTCTATTTCATTGATATTAATATGTTCTGGAAGATTGATAATGGATAAAATAACTTTTGCAATATCCTCAGCACTGATAAATTTGGTATTTTCATAGACTTTATCAGCCTTTTCTTTATCCCCTTTAAATCTTACCTCGCTAAATTCTGTTTTACATAAACCAGGAGCTATATTGGTAACTTTAATATTGCTTCCACGCAAATCATTTCTTAAAGCCTTTGAAAATTGTCCAACAAAAGCCTTAGTTCCACAATACACATTGCCTCCAAAATAAGGATTAGTGGCTGCAACCGATCCTAAATTGAAAATATAGGCATTTTTTTGCTTTCTAAGTATAGGAATCACAGCTCTAGCGATGTATAAAAAACCTTTAACATTAGTATCAACCATAGTTTCGATATCTTCTAAGCTTAAATTATCGAATTCATCTTGTCCTAGGGCAAGTCCTGCATTGTTGATTAAAATATCAATTTCTTGAAATTCTTTAGGTAAGTTTTGTATCTTTGAAAACACTTTTTCTTTTTCGCGTACATCTAAAGCGATAGTGTGTATTTTTTCTTGAAATTCTTGTTTTAAAAGTTCAAGTTTTTTTTCACGTCTAGCTATAGCTACGACTTTAAATCCTTCTTTGATTAAGGCTTTGACACAAGCTTGGCCAAATCCAGCGCTAGCTCCGGTAACTAAAGCGGTTTTCATTCTAAACTCCCTCCATAAAATAAATTTTCATTTGCTTTCAATCCTAAGCTTTTAAGATAATTTGCATTTTCTTGTTTTCCTGCTGCTATGGCAAAATCAAGTGCATTAAAACCCAAATCATCAACATCATGAATGTTAGCACCCTTTGCAATCAGCATTTTTAATATTTCAACATCTCCATAAGCAGCAGCATGCATTAAAACATTTTTTGAAGTATGCTCCAAAGCACAAAAGGTTATAAAATATGGGGTATTGTCGTAATTATTAGCACTTAGAGCTAATTTTTCATTATTATTGATATATCTTTTATTAACATCAGCTCCGTGCTCTAAAAGCAAAGAAATGATATCTTTTCGGTTAAATTCAATAGCATAAAATAAAGCGGTTTTGCCAAAAGCATTACTGCTATTAACATCAGCACCCTTATCTAATAAAAATTTAGTATTGTCATAATTTTCTAACGCATAAAACAAGGCATCTTCATAACCTTCATCGATTCTAGCCCCATAGTTAATCAAAAGATCAAGCATAGATTGTCTTCTTTGATTTAAAAGTGCAGCTTGCAAACCTATAGTAAGTTCATCTTTGCTAAGATTGTTTTTAAAAAGAAAATCTTGCAAATATTCTATGGAATTATTTTTATTTGAAACTACTTTAGCTAAAGGACTGATATCTTTGTAAATTTTTGTTTCACCCACAGCCCATTTTAAAAACTCATTTAAGGCATTGGTTGTATAATATGTATTGCTTCCTTGATCAAAACTGAAATTCTCTTGAAAATATTTTTCTAAAGGATTAATAGCTTGATTATATTCTTTCCAAAAAGCTTTGTAAAGTCTAAAATTACCTATACTTTGATACGCCCAATATCTAAAATAAGATTTTAAAACATCATATCTTTTTTCTAAATTTTCAGGAGTATCTAGGCTTTTTTGATAAGATCTAGGATCAAGAGCGATTTTTAAAAGCAAAAAATCAAATTTTTGCAGCTTAGGTAGATACTCTATGCCGTTACAAGCGCTATTTTCTCCGCGAATTTCATTGGCTATTTTGTAAAGCTTTTGGGTAAAAATTTGATTTTTTAAAGAATCAGGACATTTTGAGGCTACTTTGAGATACGTAGAATTGATATCTTTTTCAAAAACTTGCGTTCTATTTTTTTTTATATAATCACAATCTATAATATTTTGCGCTACTAAATTTAATAGGCTGCAAAGTAAAATAAAAAATATTTTCAATTTTTTTCCTTTTTTTGGAAATTGATTTGATATTTTAACTCAAATAAGCTTTAAATTTAAATTAATCATTTTAGATATTATAAAGATTTTAGTATAATTTGTTATGTTTCAAGTTTTTTATAAATTGCCTATATGTTCTTTATTGTTAAAAAGTGATGGTGAATTTTTAACCGAAGTTGATTTTTGTTTCGAGGATAATTTTGAGGAAAAATCCTGTGAATTATTGGAATTTGCTACTTGGGAATTAAAAAATTATTTTTCTAAAAAATTAAAAGTTTTTAAAACTCCTTTAAAATTTCAAGGAACTAGCTTTGAAATCAAAGTTTATAAAGCTTTGATGCAAATTCCTTACGGACAAACGATTACTTACAAGGAACTTGCAGAAATTATCAACCACCCTAAAGCTTTTAGAGCCGTTGGAAATGCTAATTCTAAAAATATTATTCCTATTTTTATCCCTTGTCATAGAGTACTTGCAAAAAATAGCATGGGTGGATACAATGGCGGAATTAATATCAAGAAATTTTTACTTCAAAACGAAGGTGTGAAAATTTAAAATAGGCTTGGAAGTTGGTTTGATTGATTTTCAAATTCTTGCTCAAAATCTGCATGATTTTCTAAAATAAGACAATATTTAAAATCTTTTAAATTCTTAAGATCTGAAAGCTTATCATATGAAAAATCGCAAAATAAAGAATTTTTTACCGCCGTTTTAAAACCTTTGGCGTGTTTAAAATTTTCATTCCAATAATCAAAGGTATTTTGATTATTAACAACTATAAAAGCTTTTGTGCTTGTACCAAATTCGCAAATTTCAAATTTTTCATCAATGAAATAAATTTTAAAATCATCTATTTTGTTAAAATCAAAGCTGATTTTTGTATTTTTTTCTTTTAAATAAGTCATAATTTTGGCAAAAATTTGCGCATACACAAAAGGCAAATTTAGATTTTTAAAATACAAATTATCACAAACTAAAGTGGTAAAAAAGAAACTCGATCTTGAAAGAAGGGTGAAATTAACCTCTTTTAAAATTTCAATATTGGCACAAATTTTAAGCAAATAATTTCCATCATTAAAACAAAAAATTTCTCCTTTTTTTGCTTTAATAAGCGCATCAAAATCTATAAACACATTTCCTTTTAAAACATTTAAAGAAAATGCTTTACAAATACTTAATTCATAAGATTTAAGCGATAAAAATTTACATTCTTTTTCTTCGCATAAAAAACGTAAAAGTTTCATTAGAGCAATTTCTAAATTTTCAACCTTAAGATAATAAATTTCCTTATCTTCAATAAAAAATTCATATTCAGATATAATCGCAAAAGCACCTTTATCGATTGCTTGGGCTATTTCTTTTTCATCGTTACTAAAAAAGGCAAATTCGCTTTTTAGCTCATTAAGATTTAAGGCAAATCCAGCCACGCTTAAAATACTTCCTTCATTGAGTATATTTGCGTGGATGAGTTCGCTTAGATTGCTTATATTCATCAACCTATTAATGCTCCATTGTCAATGATTTGTTCAGGAGTAATAAGAACGAGTTTGTCGTTATGTTTTGCACTCAATATCATACCATTGCTTTCATGTCCGAAAATTTTTGCTTTTTTGAGATTGGTTAAAACGCAAACTTGTTTTCCTATTAAATCAGAAGCTTTGTAGTATTTGGCTATACCAGAGACTACTTGACGGACTTCTTTATTTTCAAGTTCAAGTTGAAATTTCAAAAGTTTTTCACTACCTTCTATATTTTGACAATCTAAAACCGTAGCGACTTTAATTTCTATTTTAGAAAAATCTTCGATTTTTATTTTTGCTTTTTCTTCTTTTTTAATTTCTTGCTTTACTTCTTGTTTGATTTCAACTTTTGGAAATAAAACTTCACAAGCTGTGGCTTTAAAATCAAATAATTCATTTTGGATAATCAGTTTTTCATAATTGATAGTTGAAATTTCAAAATTTAAAGCTTGAGAGATTTTTTTACAAGAATTTGGTAGAGCAGGGCTTAATAAAATACTAGCCCTAGCTAAAATATTTGTACAAAGTCCAATAAGTGCATTTGCTTCATCGTGTTTATTTTCTTTGATCAGATTCCAAGGTTCGTATTTACTGATAGCTAAATTTGCCACGCTTAAAGCCTTGAAAATCTCTTCTAAATAACGATTACACTGCAAATTTTCTAAATAATCTATAGCAAGTTTTAGATATTGCATTGCTTCATCAAGTTCATTTTTATAAAGATCTAAAACTTTATTTTGAGTAATTATTCCATTGTTATATTTTTGACTCATGCCTATGATGCGATTGAGTAAATTACCAAATTCATTGCTTAATTCAGCGTTAATGCGATTAATAAGCATATTTTCACTAAAATCCCCATCATTTCCAAAAGGCACTTCTCTAAGTAAGAAATATCTAAAAGCTTCTATGCCATAAGTATCTGCAATTTCTTTAGGTTTAATAACATTGCCTTTAGACTTGCTCATTTTTTCACCTTCTTTAGTCCACCAACCATGCGCACCTATGAATTTAGGTAAAGGTAATTCCACGCTCATTAAAAAAGCTGGCCAATAAATCGCATGAAAACGTAAAATATCTTTACCAACTAAATGAATATGTGCAGGCCAAAATTTTTCCTTTTGAGTCTTTAAAGAGCTAATATAAATGAAAAGCGCATCAAGCCAAACATAAATAATGTGTTTATCATCATTGATTTCTTTTGGAAGTTTAATACCCCAATCAAAACTGGTTCTTGTAATAGAGAGATCTTTTAAGCCATTTTGTATAAAATTTACAAGTTCATTTTTTTTATTTTTAGGAAGAATAGGATCTTTTTCTTCATACCATTTAAGGATTTGATTTTGGTATTTTGAAAGTTTGAAAAAATAGCTTTCTTCTTTTAAAAGTGTGGTACTTTTTCCACAATCTGGACAGCAAATTTCGTTAATTAGTTGGCTTTTGGTAAAAAAACTTTCGCAAGAAATACAGTAATGTCCTTCGTATTGATCTTTATAAATATCACCTTTTTGCCACATTTTTAAAAACATAGCTTGCACAAAGTCAATATGTGTTTGATCTGTAGTTCTAGCATAAATATTATAATTAATTTCTAACTCATCCCATAGTTTTTTAAATTCGGCACTGATTTTGTCCGTGTATTCTTTAGGTGTTGAATTTCTTTCTTTTGCAGCTTGTTCTATTTTTTGCCCGTGTTCATCAGTTCCTGTTAAAAATTTAGTTTCATGGCCTTGCAAGCGATAAAATCTAGCCATGGTGTCAGCAATAATGGTTGTATAAGCGTGTCCTAAATGAGGCACATCATTTACATAATAAATTGGAGTTGTAATATAACGCATGTTTAATTTCCTTAAAAAATTTAAAAATCAAATCCGCCTTCGGTTTTACCCTTAGACATGCTATTATAAACAGCATCAACATAGTCTTTTCGTGTTTGGCAGGTAAAAATTTCTTCGCAATTATAGCAAGAATTTAAGTTTTTTGAATTTTGACAGGATAATAAAATTTCTTTTTTATTATCCATTTCTTGTTCAAATTCATCTCTAGTTTCAGCCATTATAAATTTCCAAAAGCCTTTCTATTTCATATTTGGAGCCAAAAAAACAAGGTGTGGTTGCATGTATAGCATCAAATTCAAGATCGAGTAGGGACTGATTGCTTCCATTTGTGGTTTTTCCACCTGCTTTCTCTATAATAAAAGCCAAAGGAAAAACTTCAAAAAAAGCTCTTAATTTTCCCATAGGAGAATCTTTTGTTGCCGGATAACTAAAAATTCCGCCCCCTTTGAGTAAAATTTGATTGATATCGCTAACCATAGCTCCAGAATATCTTAAGCGATAATTTTCGTCGAATAAAGTTTTGATAAATTTGGCGTGTTTTTCATCCCAAAATTTTTGAGTTCCACCTGTAGCGTTGATTTTTCCTTTTTCGCCCATTTTTAATTCTTTAATAAAAACAAATTCGTTATTTTTATCAAGACGATATAATTTAGGAGTATCCTCGCAAATAACCATTTCTAGTCTTGCTCCATACATACTATAAATTGCTGCTTTTAAATTTTTAGCACTAGCTTTTTCTTCATAAATGCCAAAAATCGAACCTATAGCAAAATTAACATCCATAAGGCTAGAACCATCAAGCGGATCATAAGCTACAATATATTTTGCATTGTCATTGACTTTTAAAATTTCATTTTTTTCTTCACTGATAATAGCTTTAAGAGTAGAGCACTGGCTTAAAGTTTTTGTAATGATCTCATCGCTTAAGATATCAAATTTAAGTTGAGTATCACCTGTGGAATTGTGATTTTGGCTATAACTTGTATCTGGAAATTTCAAAGCATCTGAAATTTCTAAAACGGCCTTTTGAATATAAGAAATTAATTCTTCCATTGCAACCCTCCTTTTTAGATTTTTTTTGCATTATCTAATATATATCTACAAATTTCTTTAATATTGTTTAAATCAAGCCAAATTAAATTTGGATGAATAATTTTATCATAACTTGCAATGGCTTGAGAAAATGGAAAATAACTTTCATCGATTTCTTGACAAAAAACACTAATTCGTGGCAAATCTAAACTTTTTAAACCCTCAACTAAACAAATGTCAAAATCTTGTGATAATTGTAAAGCTTGCAAAATATCTCTTTGTTTGTGAGAAAAAAAAGTTGTTCTTGTAGGGCTCAAAACCATTACTTCTGCACCGGTTTGAAAAAATTTAAAACTATCTTTACCATTAAAATCAAATTGTGCTTTATCCGCAGGATCGTGTTTAATAATAAGAACTTTTAATCCTTGATTTATAAATTCATTTGAAATTTTTGTGATAAGAGTTGTTTTTCCGGAATTGGATGGGCCACTAAAGGCCATAATTAATTTTTCCATAATTTTTTATTTTCCTAAAAATTAAAATCAAATTATAATATTTTAAACCAAAAAATAGAGTTAAAAGGTTAAAATTATAAAAAATATTTATGATTAGGTTAGAGTATGAGAATTTCTTTTTTGTTATCAAGTGTTTTATTTTTTAGTGCGTGTTCTATGAAAGATCCTGCTATTGTGGATACAAATTTAAAAACTCAAACTCTTATGTTTTCTCAAAAATACAAAATAACACAAAATAATCTTAGTGCCATTGTTACAATGTCTTATTTAAATCCTGTTTTAGATCATGCTAGTGATGATGATATTTTTGCTTTTACGCTCACGCCTGATTCTTTTAAGATAGATAAATTAGAGATTTTTTTAAATAACAAGAAAGCTAGGGTACGAGAACTTGATCCATCTTTTTTGAAATATTTATTGCAAAATAATTATACAAAGTATCTAGAGGTAACACTTCCAAGTATAAAGATGGAAAATTTTATTAAGGCTAGGATTTGTTTAAATCACCTGCCTTGTTTTGAATTAAATTTTCAAAAATATCCGAAATCTTTATACTATCGTTCAGAAGATGTCGATACACAATATAATTAGCCAAGACTTTTTTTCCATAAATTCGGCTTTCTTGATAAGGAATTAATTCCATAGATAAAAAAGGCTCATATTTTCCATTTTTAAACATATCATCTCTAACCAATAATCTTTTAACAAACCCTATGCCACCATTGTAAGCATAAGCGATAAATAAGGGAGATTTTAATCTTTTTTCCAAATACTCTAAATGATGATTTCCAAAATAATAAGCAATTTCAGGTTTAAACATAAAATCTTGATCAAAATTTGGAATTTTTAGTTCTTTTTCTCCAATATGATTAGCCAAAAAAGGCATAAATTGCATCATGCCTAAAGCATAAGAAACCGAAATGGCTGTAGGAATAAATCTGCTTTCTTGTCTGGCAATGGCTAAAATCAAAGCTTGTCTAGGAATATCATAATCTTTGATGTATTGATAATAAGGTGTGATGAAATAATGTTTTTTAAATTTAGATTTTCGTTCTAAAATATAAGCATAAATGGGCAAAGTTTCTTCTGTGTCAAATATTTTAGCTAACTCATCTAACTTTGTAGCATTGGCTTCAAGTATAGTTTTGTTAAGTTTTTGCCATGCAAATGGATCTTGCATATTAAAATTATTTTTTTTCTTATCAACTTTGATAGTTTCTATTTTTGGAAAAGCAGAATGTGTTAATTCTTTAGCATAAAGACTATAGATATTCAAAGAATTACTTTGAGCGAGCATTTGTAAATCTTTTTCATCTTTTTTAATTAGCCACATCCAAAAAATAGCATTATCTCTGCCACTTCTGCTTTTAAAAGTTTGTGCAGCTTGTTTGAAAAACTCATAAGCTATATGATCTTTATCATAGGTTAGGGCATTCACACCTAGATAAAATGCTGTATATTCTTTTGTATTTTTTGGATTGGTTTGTAAAAGAGAATATCTAAATTTTGGATATTGTTTTTGGATGATGATGGTTTGGGCAAAGTTGTTAAAATCATTATAATTTGAAATTTGATTCACAAAACTTGCATTTAAATCACAATCTCCATGATCGGCTTTTAGGTATTTATAGAGTTTAAAAAAGCCATTTATATCGTCTTTTTCTTCCATGTATTTCATAGGTTTATTGGAATTAAAAGCAAGAAGTAAATTTGCTAAATCAGGCCTTTTAGAATCAAATTTCTTTGCCAATACCTCTCTATCTTTATTGCTTAAGCTTGCTATAAAAGAAATTGAATTTAAACGCACGCTTTGACAAGTTAAATTTGCATCTAAAATGGTATTGTTTGTATAAGTATAGCATTGTATATATTTTGGATTGATATAAGGTTTAATAGGGATAATTTTTTCAAATTCTGTTTTTATTTTGCCTACATAGCGAAAAATATGCGATTTTAAATTTTCAACTTCTTTTTTATGTAAGGTTTTTTTCTCTAAAAGTCTATAGATATAATAATCCTTAGCCAAAGAATTATCTTGTTTTTTTAAAGTTTCTAAGTCATATTCTAAGGCATTAAGATATATAAAACCTAAAAGCAATAAGCATATTTTTTTCACAAAAAGCTCCTTAAAATACTATCAAGGAAAAAGCTGAGAAATTGTAATGCTAAGAGTATAATTAAAGGAGCTAGGTCAATATTTCCTATGCGTGTTGGAATTTTTCTTACCAAAGCATAAGCAGGGTAGCTAAGCTTATATAAAATTTGAACGATAGGATTGTATGGATCAGGATTAACCCAGCTTAAAAGTGCCGTAATAACAATAATCCAAGTGTAAATATTAATAACAATGTGTAAAACTTGAAAAATAGCATAAATAAAAGAATCAATAACCATAATTTACATCCTTGCTAATTCATGTATGAAATTTTTTATATGCGGATAAAGATCGCTAAGTTCTGGTCCGTGAATATTTCCTGTTAAAATTATCCTTAAAGGCATAAAGAAATTTTTACCTTTTAAACCGCTTTTTTGCAAAAGATAGTTTTTAAAATCATCATAATTTTCAAAAAGTTCCACATTATTTAGAATTTCTTTTAAAATTTTGCACTCTTTTTCAAATTCAAGATAATCTTTAGGGCTAAAAATAGCATAAATTTTTTCTTTTAACTCATTGATAGTACTTGCTTCTTGGGTGTAAAATTTTGCCAAATTAGCTAGATCTCTTTTAGAGTTTAAAATTTCATTAAGCTTTAAATTTTCTAGCAATTTTATATGTTCTCGGTTAATTTGTAAAAGTTTTTTTAGATCAAATCTCGCAGGAGATTTTGAAATTTTATTGATATCAAACCAAGAAATAGCTTCTTCTATGGTGAAAATTTCACAAGGAGTTTTATTTCCTAAGATAAGGAGATAATTAGCGATCGCGCTTGGCAATATCCCTTGATCAAGTAGCCATTTTACAGAAGAATGCGCTTCTCTTTTGCTCATTTTAACACCTTGTTTATTAAGAATAATTGGCAAATGCGCATAACTTATTTTTTGCTCATAACCTAAACTTTGACGGATATGCTCTTGTTTAGGCGTATTGGAAACATGATCTTCCCCGCGTATAATACAAGTGATATTTTCAAGCATGTCATCCACAGCACAAGCAAAATTATAAGTAGGGGTTTTATCTGTTCTCATGATAACAAAAGAATCAATATTATCAGGCTCAAAACTAAGCTTTCCTTTGATAAGATCTGAAAATTCTATCGTTTCATTAGGTTTTTTAAGGCGGATAACAAAAGGTTTTTCACATTCTAAAACATCAATGTCTGCTAATTTTTCACAAGTTCCATCATATCGATAAGGTTTTCCTTGCTGTTTTGCTAGTTCTTTTTTTTCTTCCAATTCTTTTTCTGTGCAAAAACAAGCAAAAGCTTTTTTTTCGCTAACAAGCCTTAAAGCCATTTGTCGATGAAATTTTAAATTCTCACTTTGCACATAGTATTCTTGCCAAGAAATTCCAAAAAGACTTAAAATTTCTTTTATTTCTTCCTCTTTTCCTTCTATATTTCTTGCTTTATCAGTATCTTCTATGCGTAAGACAAAATGAGTGTTTTTTTGTTTAGCGCAGATGTAATTAAACAAAGCCACGCGTAAATTTCCTATATGCATATCTCCTGTTGGAGAAGGGGCAAAACGATACATTGTAAAACCTTATATTTTGGATTTTCAAAAAACAAATTATAACAAATAATTTTATACAGATATTTAATATTTACTTGATATAATTACTTTTATGATGTATTTGTTTTTATCTTTTATTATTTTAGTTATATTTGGTTTGGTTAATTTATATGTTTATAAGCGTTTGATTAAAAAATTTTTACTTTTTAAGTATTTTCAAAAAATTTTTGCATTAGCTTTTTTTGTGCTTTTTTTAGCTCAAGTTATTTTTTTGATCTTAAGAAGAGATGATTATCTAAACGATACATGGTATGAAATTTTATCCATGACTTATGCTCCAAGTTATTGTCTTTTTTTTGTTACTTTAGTACTTGATTTTTTTAGACTTTTTTTAATTCTTTTGGGGAGAGCTTATAAAAAGATTAATATTTTTATTCGTTTGATTTTTGAAATTATTGTTATTTGTATTTCTGTATTTTTAATTTATATGGGTATTTGCAATGCTTTAAGAATTCCTGAAATCAATACTTTAAACTTAAAAATCAGCGGCTTAAAAAAAGATCTAAAAATAGCTGTTTTAACAGATATGCATTTAGGTAAAAATTTACATGAAAAATTTCTAGATCAAGTGATTAATAAAGTCAATTTGCAAAAACCAGATATGATTTTTATCATCGGCGATTTAATAGATGCAAATTCTAAAGATTTAGAGCCTTATATTTCAAAATTAAATAATTTTAAATCCACTTATGGAACTTTTTATACTGTGGGAAATCATGAGTATTACCATGGAATCAATCGTGTTTTAGACTTGCTTAAAACTCATACAAAAATGAAAATTTTGCTCAATCAAAATGAAGATCTAGGTTTTATCAATGTTGCCGGTTTAGCAGATCTAGCCGGAATAAGCAAGGGGTTATATGCTCCTAATTTAGCAAGGATTAAAGCGGATTTAAATACATCAAAACCAAGTATTTTGCTAACACATCAGCCAAAAGCAGCTTTGCTTTATGATTTGAGTGCTTTCGATTTGATTTTGAGCGGACATACCCACGGGGGACAAATTTTTCCTTTTATGTTTTTGGTTAAACTTCAGCAAGGTTTTGTTTATGGGCTTTATAATTTAAGCGCAAAAACAAAATTATATGTTAGCAGCGGAGCGGGTTTTTGGGGTCCAAGTCTTAGGGTTTTTGCTCCGAGTGAAATTATTATTTTAAATCTTAAAGGAGGCTTGTAATGAATTTTTCAAGAGAAAGTTCTAAACTTTTTGGTCTTATAGCTCAATTTAAATTTCCAAAAATCATTCAAAAAAAAATCAATCAATGGTATGTGAATTATTTTAAAATCGATATGAGTGAATTTGATGATGTTTTAGAATATAAAAGTTTAAATGAGCTTTTTACAAGAACTATGAAAATTCCACGTGCTATAGATGAAGGTTTTATAAGTCCTAGTGATGGAAAAATTTTGCAATGTGGAAGCACTTTTTTAGCCGATGAAGAATATTTTGCTTTTTCTATTAAAGGGTATACTTATAGTGTTGTAGAACTTTTAAAAGATAGTTTTGAACCTCATGAATTAGAAAAAGGATTAGATTATATCAATATTTATCTTTCTCCAAGAGATTATCATCGTTATCACAGTCCTTGTGATATGCAAATTTTAAGTGCGACTTATACAAGAGGAGCACTTTATAGTGTCAATGAAAAGCATTTAAAGTCTATTAGCAATCTTTATACTAAAAATGAAAGAGTAAGTTTAAAATGTCAAAATGAAAAAGGTATTTTTTGGCTTGTTTTTATAGGCGCGCAAAATGTTGGAAAAATGTGTTTTAATTTTGATGATAGCATTAAAACTAATGCTAAATTTTCTTATAGCTTTACGAAAAAGTATGAGAATTTAAGAGTAAAAAAAGCCGAAGAACTTGGGTATTTTGAATTGGGTTCTACTATAGTGTTGATTGCTCAAAAAGGCATATGGAATAAAAAAATAAAAATAGGGCAAAAAATCAAATTTGGAGAGAGTATTTCTGATTAATTTTTAGGAGTTTTATTTGCCATTTGATAGATAAAGGCAAAAACTTCAGCCACTGCTTTATACATATTTGGCGGGATTTCATCTCCAAGATCAAGTTTACTTAAAATTTCGATTAAATCCTCATCTTCTTTTATAGGTACTCCATGTTCTTTAGCTAGAGAAATGATTTTAGCAGCACTTTCTCCTTTGCCGCTTGCAAGAACTTTTGGTGCAGAATGTTTTTCTTTTTGATAGCCTAAGGCTACAGCCTTTTTGATGGATTTTTTAATCTTACTCATACTGTTTTATCCATACCCATTTCAAGATCTAAATTCTTTATATCCCTGCTATCAAATTTGCTTCTTATGATATCACCTACAAAGAAATTAGCGCTTAAAAGTCCTGCTTTGTTGATATTTTTTTTAAGCTCATGAGCATTTTCATAAATCGTTTTTCTAAATTCTTTATTTTCAGCCATGATGTTTATATCTATATATTTTTCATGGTTTAAAGAAATTAAAATTTCCAAATCACCAAGTTTAGCAAATTCGAGTTTTATTTGGGCAAAGAATTTATCTTTTTTACCTCTTCTAAACATAATTTTAGAATCATTAAGATCTTCCCAAGAGAAAGGCAAATAGGTATTAATAGAATCATTTGCTAAGGAAATAAGCTGATTGATTTCAATTTGAGCCAAAAGCCTATTGGTTTGATTATAAACAGCTTCATTACCTTCATTTTTGGCTAAATTTGAAATTTGCAAAAGAGTGGATTTGATATCATGATGTAAAGATTCTGCCACATCTTGATCTGTTTTTGGCTTGATTTGGGCTAAATCCTTTATAGATAAATCAAGTTTGCGTTCTAAATTTTTTATTTCAGCTTGATTGGTTTTTGTACGTTGAACATGAGGTTCTAATTCCCTTAAGCTTTCATTGAGTCTTCTTGAAAGATTACCAAGATCCTTGCTTAGATTTTGCACTTGATCTAGATCTAAATTTTCTACCACAAAGGCTAAATTTTTGACATTATTTTGCTTGTTAAAAATTTCTTGATTTCTAAAAAGATTTTCTTGATTTTGTGTGTTATTTTGAGGTATTTTTTGCATATTGTTTTCATTTTTGGTTTCAAAAAATTTAGCATTTTCTTTAGGAGTGTTTTTTACATTTTCTTGATTTGAGTTATTTTTATTTTTATCTTGAAAATTTTCTATTTCTTTTTCATCTTCTTTGTTTGTTTTTTGATCATTTAAATGATCATTTTCTTGATCATGATCTTTTGTTTTATGTTCTAATTCGTTATCTTGTACTTGTTTTACTTCGTGAGAATTTTCATTTTTAGTTTCATTTTTATCTAAAATAAGGTTTTTTAAAATATCATCTTCATCATGATTGGGCATTTTTAAATTTGATTTTTCTAAAATATTTTTTAAGGTATTTTCTAATTTTTCAAAGGCTTTGGCTGTATTTTTTAATATATTTGTATCTTGAATCATTATATTTTCTGGTTTGTTTAAAGCTTTGAAAAAATCATTTTTTAATTCTTTTATATCTTTTGAAATTTTATAAGCGATATCAATGATTTTATTTTGAGCTAAGCTAGGGTTCTTTGTGATGTAATTTTTAAAATTTTCTATTTTAGAGCCTAATTTAAGAAGAGCTTTGAAAGAGCTTTGATTTAAAATTCGCGTATTTTCCTTTTTACTGGTTTGTAATATGTTTTTAAGTTCTTTTAGGGTTTCTTTTGGGCTTAAATTTGCAGCAGCCAATTGAGCAATTTGGGCACTAAGTTTTTCATTACTTAAGCCTTTTATTGTACTCAAAAGAGAATAAAAACTTTTAGGCAGGTTTTCTTCATTTAAAGCATCTTTTAATTTTGCTTCAAAAAATACACCTGAATTTTTAAATAATGGAGCTAGATTATTATTTTTAATTTCGCTTGCTGGTTTTAAAATTTGATTTAATTTATCTAAAACTTGAGAAAAAACATCATCTTTGGCAAGCTCAGTGCTTAATGTTTTTAATTCATTGGCAAAATTGGGAGCTAGGTTTAAATTTTTACTTTGTTTAAGTACAGGTGAATCAGGATTTTTTTGAGAATTGATTTGTTCTAAAAGCTTATTAACAAGTTCTTTAAGTTTTGTACTAGTTTCGTTTTGTATAAGCTTAGTAATAATCTCTTCATTGCTTGCATCTTTATCTAGCCCTAAATTTTGTTTTAAGGCATTAGAAAGTGCTTCTTTTGGATTTTCTTTAGAATTTACCTTATCTTTTGTTGGAGTATTATCTAGCTTGATATCATTTTTTTGTGCGTTAGCAATTTGACTTGTAAGCTGAGTATTAATCATCTAACATCACCATATTTCCAGGCTTTTTACTGAATTTTTTACTTAGGATATTAGGTCTATTGATAGTAAAAAGTATTAAAAATCCAAGCAAAGAAATGTAAAACCAAGTAAAACCCTTTGTGTCAAAATATTGCATCAAAAGACCCAAAATCAAAGGCCCAAATAAAGATCCTAAAGAATAACAAAAAAGAACGCCGCGTCCTAATTCTACGCCTTTATTTTTGATCACCAAAACATCATTAGCTCTAGCAAGTGCCAAAGCATAGAGGCAAAAAATTCCCATACCTAGCAAGAAAGATAAACAATATTGAATATACAAACAAGGTTTAAAAAAAACAAAGACAAGCATAGTGAGAAAACCTATGCTTGCACAAGTAATAATGGCAAATTTTCTACCTAGTTTATCTGAGATAGTTCCCATGATAGTTTGAGCAAAAAAGCCGCCTAAAATTCCACAAAAAGTAAAATAAGACACAGCTTGATTATCAAATTTTTGCAAAAGTATAAATAAAGGAGCCATTGAAAAAAAGCCATTTATAAGCATTCCAGCTATAAAACTAGTGATGATAGCCAAAGGCGCGATATCAAAAACTTTTGGTACGGAAATAGGGCTTGATGTGGGCAAAAGAGGTTCTTTTATCTTGATCAAATTTAGTGGCAACGAAGAAAATAAAATCAAAGCGGCACTTAAAATAAAAACATTATGCCTACTTAGATCAAGAGCAATGATCAAAGTTCCTATGCCAAAAGAAAGATAAAATACTATTTCATAAAATCCTAGTATTCTTGAACGTATAGCGTTTTTGCTTTTTTCATTGAGCCAAGATTCTATTACCATTAAAAAGCCATAATAGCAAATGCCTATTAAAAATCTTAAAACAGCCCAAAAGATGAGATTATTGCTAATAGTATGCAACATAGCTGAAATTCCAAAAATAGCACCAAATAAGCCAAAAGATCGTATATGGCCTATTTTTGAAATAATTTTATGCGCGCTTATAGTCCCAATAAGCCCACCGATAAAAAAACAAGAGCTGATAATCCCTACGACCAAAGGACCTTCTCCTCTTTCTTTAAGAACAACGCCGATTGAAGTAACAATCAAAGCATTACCAGCAAATAAAAAAGCCATACTGGCAAAAAGTGCTGTCATTGATTTAATAATTTTTTTTGGACTCATATCTTACATACGCAATAAAAATAAAAATACAAATAAGCAAGCTTGAAATTCCACACAAATAGCCAACAATGTGAAGTATTCCTTGTCTGTGTAAAAATAAAAAACCCGCAACTAAAACCACATAAGCAAAAATTTTTAATAAATTAAAAAATGCTGCAAAAAAATACACTTTATTTTTTATACTAAATTCTAAATCGTCTTTTAGAATTGTAAATTTTATATTTTTAGGCAGACTTTTCACTTTTTTGAGAGAAAATAAAAATAAATTTTGATTGATTTTGTATTTTCTTGCTTGAGAATAGATCATTTTTTTGTAGCTAAGATAAGAAGTTATAATAACCAGCAAAATACTAAAAAACGCTATTTCAAAGCTAAAAAATATATTTAGATTAAAAGGGTTTAAAAATAAAAAAGATAAAAAAAATATAATATGAATTAAAAATATAATCACAGCAAATGCTTTTTTGTATCGCATTATTTATTTTTCTCTTTTTGGATAATTTCTTTTACTAATTCATCACGTTTTTCAAATTCCTCATAGCTTTTCACTTGTTTTTTATAGGCTTTATAAACGTTGAGTATTGCACCAGAAATTCCCCAAAAAACCCCAAGCCAAAATAGCCAAGGATAAGGGGTAAATTTTTTGAGTAAATATCCAATACCAATACCAATTAAAACAGCAATAACCATAGAAATTCCAAGGCTTAAGCCATCGGCAGCTTCTATGGTTTTGTGGATGATTTTTTTTCTGTTCATAGGTGTTTAAAGCTTTCTTTTACTGCTTCTAAGGTGGTGTCGATCATTTTATTGTTCATTTTAGAGCAAATAAAACCCGTTTCAAATTGAGAAGGAGCAAGATAAATTCCATTTTTAAGCATTTTTTGGTGGAATTTTGAAAAAAGTTTAAGATCTGATTTTAAAGCATCTTGATAATTTTCAACCGGCTTTTCTGTGAAAAAATAACCGAACATAGAGCCAACATAGCAAGTTTGCAAAGGAATTCCTTTTTCAGAAGCTAATTTTTTCATACCATGGGTTAATTTTTTAGCCAACTTAGCTAATTTTTCATAAAGATCTTTTTTCTTTTTTGCTTTAGAAATACTAGCAATTCCTGCTGCCATAGCTAAAGGATTTCCGCTTAAAGTTCCAGCTTGATAAACCCCACCTAAAGGACTTAAAATATCCATAATTTCAGCTCTAGCCGCAAAAGCTGCTGCTGGTAATCCACCACCAATAACCTTTCCAAAAGTGACAATATCAGCTTTAATATGATTCACCCCATAAGATCCAAGATATGAAGCTCTATAACCACTCATAACTTCATCAAAAATAAGTAAAGTTTGATTTGCTTTGCAAATTTGCACCAACTCTTCTAAAAATTCTTGTTTAGCTGGTACTAAGCCCATATTTCCAGCTATAGGTTCTATGATAACACAAGCGATATCTTGATGTTGTTTAAAAAGTTCTTTGACGCTTTGAATGTCATTGTATTTTGCAACTAAAGTAAATTGCGCGATTTCATTTAACACCCCTAAAGAACTTGGAGTATTAAAGGTAGCAGCGCCACTTCCAGCACTCACTAGTAAAGAATCCGAATGTCCGTGATAACACCCTTCAAATTTTAATATTTTATCTTTTTTTGTAAATCCACGTGCAAGGCGAATCGCACTCATTGTTGCTTCTGTTCCGCTATTGACAAAACGGATTTTATCTAAATGTGGAAAATCTGATAAAACCAAATTTGCAAGTTCAGTTTCTAATAAAGTAGGGGCTCCAAAACTTGATCCCTTTTTAAGAGCATTTTGACAAACCTTTTGAATATCTTTATCACAATGACCAAAAAGCAAAGGCCCCCAACTTTGCACATAGTCAATATAAGATTTTCCCTCAATGTCAATAACATAAGCACCCTTACCATGATCGATAAATCTAGGCTCACTTTCTACATTACTAAAGGCTCTAACTGGTGAATTTACACCGCCTGCTATGATTTTACATGCTTGTTCAAAAGCTTTTTTATTTGTCATTTTTCACTCCTTTGGTATTTATGGATTGTTGTTTTTTATTTTTATTAAATTGGCTAATGTAATTATACAAGCTTATAATTTCTTCATTGGTTAATGAATAATTTGGCATAATGGATTTAGCGTTTTTAATTTGGTTGAGTGAGTTTTTAAATTTTTCAAAACTAAGGTTTTGAATGCTTGGAATTTTATAAGGCGTTTTAATCCCTTTTTTTAGATAATATCCTAAAATTTGCTCACTTCCGTCATTTCCATGACATTTTTTACAACTGATTCCTCTAGGATTTTCATAAAGCATTTTAGCGTATTCTCTTGGGGTGATAAAATCAGAACCAAAAAGAGTGAGGGTTGTGAATAAAAACGTTATAAGAATTTTCAAAATTTAACCTTGCTAATGAAATTTTAATATGATACAATTTTTACTTTAAAAAAGTAATAAAATTTTATAAAGGAAAGTAATGATTTTGCTTGACGGTAAAGCCTTAAGTTTGAAAATCAAAGAAGAGCTTAAAGAAAAAAATCAAATGCTTAAGGAACAGGGTATGCAAGCTTGTCTTGCTGTGATTTTGGTTGGCAACAATCCTGCAAGTCAAACTTATGTTAATTCCAAAGCTAAAGCTTGTGAAGCATGTGGAATTAAGTCTTTGGTATATCATCTTGATGAAAATACAACCCAAAATGAACTTTTAGCACTCATTAATACTTTAAATTACGATGATAGTGTACATGGAATTTTAGTGCAGCTGCCTTTACCAAGTCATATTAATAAAAATTTAATTTTAGAAAGCATCATAAGCAGTAAAGATGTGGATGGTTTTCATCCTATCAATGTAGGATATTTAAATTTAGGCTTAGAAAGTGGATTTTTACCTTGCACTCCGCTTGGGGTTATGAAGCTTTTAAAATCTTATGAAATCAATTTAGAAGGTTTAGATGTAGTTATTATAGGAGAATCAAATATAGTCGGACGCCCTATGGCTACGATGTTTTTAAATGCTGGTGCGACGGTGAGTATTTGTCATATTAAAACAAAAGATTTAAAAATATACACTCAAAAAGCTGATTTAATTGTGGTAGCGGCTGGGTGTGTGAATTTATTACGTTCTGATATGATAAAAGAAGGAGTGATTATTGTAGATGTTGGGATCAATCGCCTTGATGATGGTAGAATAGTAGGTGATGTTGATTTTGAAAATGTTTCAAAAAAAGCAAGTTTTATCACCCCAGTTCCTGGAGGAGTTGGGCCAATGACTATTGCTATGCTTTTAGAAAATACGGTAAGATCGGCCAAAAATAGATTAAAATAGGAAAATTCATGATTTTTTTTAAAAAACTTTATAGATTTTGTCAGTCTTGGACTGGGACGGTTATTATTGTTCTTTTGGTTATGTTTTTCTTTATGCAGGCTTTTGTAATTCCTAGTGGTTCTATGAAAAATACCTTATTGATACATGATTTTTTATTTGTGAAAAAATTCAGTTATGGTATCCCAACTCCACATATTCCTTGGTTAGAAATTCCTGTTTTGCCAGATTTTAACAAAAATGGTCATTTAATCGCAGGATCAGGGCCAAAAAGAGGAGATATAGTGGTTTTTAGATATCCTAGAAATATAAAACAGCATTTTGTCAAACGTTGTGTTGGAGTAGGGGGGGATAAGATAGTTTATGCAAATAAAGCCCTTTATGTAAGAATGCATGAGGGCGATGAATTTATGCGTTCTCATTATCCCAAAGATTTGGTTAAGCTTGGCGGGGAAATTTATGTTAAAGAACCTTATAAAGAAAAAGGAATTCATTACGATCTAAAAAAAGATATAGAAAGTGATATATTGGCACATTTTGCCATAAATGATTTTGCTATGTCACCAACTTATTTTAAAGAACTTGGAGATCAAGTAGGCTTTAGCGGTGGAAATGCTTATGTTTTTGAAGTCCCTAAAGATGAATATTTTATGATGGGGGATAATAGAGATTATTCTTATGACAGTCGTTTTTGGGGAAGTGTTCCTTATAAATTTATAGAAGGAGAGCCTTGGTTTGTGTATTTTTCTTGGGATGATAATAAAGACATTATTAGATGGGAAAGAATAGGAAGAAGTGTTGAGACTTTAGAAAATAACGATGCTTATATTCACGACTATGATGAAAATGACACTTTAGGTTAAACAATAAATTGAAAATTTCTAAAGAAATTTTCAATACCTTTACTCTGCAATAAAAATTCAAAAATTTGTATCTTTGTTAAAATTAAAAATTATTCTTAAAAACGTTTTTTGTTTTGAGTGCAAATATTTAAGCATTATAATATAATTTTGATTATAGGTAATTAGATTACAATATAAATTAAAAGTTATTCTAAATGATCTTTGTAAATTTCTTTATTTTTATATAAAATATATTTTAAGTCAAATTTAGTATATTGATTACATTACTTTTTTAGTTGTTTTTATGTTACTCGTAATTGTTTTTTAATAACATGCTAAAATAATAAATTTTATTTATTCAAATTATAAAAAAAATTAATTTTATAATTTTAATTATTTTTTGCTATAATTTCAATTATCTTTAAATAATAAAATATTTAAAGATATAAACATCTTTCAAAGAGTAAGTTTAAAGCTAAATTAGTTTCCTTGACTTCATCTTTCACTCTTTTAGCTTTAGATTAATCATTCTAAATTAAAGTTTGGTTTTTAGCAATATTGTTTTTTAGCAATATTGCTAATTCTTTATTTAAAAATAATCATATTTTTTTAATTGTTAAAAAATAGGATATAGGATAAATTATATTAAATTTTTAAGAAAGAATCAAAGTGGAGCGGGAAACGAGATTCGAACTCGCGACCCCAACCTTGGCAAGGTTGTGCTCTACCCCTGAGCTATTCCCGCAAGTAAAAGCGAAATTGTAATAAATTTTTTATTCTTTGTCAAGAATTAGAGCTTTAAAAGTTGTATTTGATCTCCCTTTTGATAAGTTTCTATATTCTCTTCACTTATAAGTAAGAATTCACTACTAATTAAAGGCAGTATCATGCCTGATCCAAATTGATTGTTATTAAAAGGCATGAAAAATTCATCTTCTAAATTTCCTAAAATGAAATTATTTCTTCCTTTTTTAATTTTTAGATCAGTTCCCATTTTAGCACTAATCTTACAAGATTTATGAGAGGCATTACAAAGTAAATCAATAATTTTTCTAGCAAAAATAAAACAAGAAAGATAAGCCGCCATAGGATTTCCTGGTAAAACTAAGGCCAATTGTTTATCTTTTTTGTAAAGTTTAGTAGGACGAGCAGGGCGCGCTTTTACACCCTTAAAAATAGTCTCATAATTTAACTCATCAAAAACTTTTTCTAAAAAATCAGCTTCACCCACACTTGCACCACCAGAAGTGATTAAAAGATCAAAATTTGTTTTTAAAAGAGTATCTTTAACTATATTAAAATCATCTTTTATGATTCCAAGGTATTGAATTTCACAATGATTTAGCATAGTTATTAGTGGCAATGCATTAGCATTGTAAATGTTTTCTTCGTCGCAAATTTGCCAAGGTTCTTTAAGCTCATTGCCACTTGAGAAAATGCCTACGCGAATTTTTCTTACAACTTCAATTTTATAAATTCCCTGAGAGGCGAGTAGGGCAATATGTCTTGAATTTAATCTTGTTCCTTTTTTGAGTAAAAATTCACCTTTTTTTAATTCTTCACCCTTTAAACGCCTTGCGTTAAATTGCTTAGGAATTTTTTTGACAATAAGCTTACCATTTTCTAAATACTCATCCTCGATCATTAAAATCGTATCAGCATTTTTTGGCATTTTTGCTCCAGTCATAATCTTATAGCATTCATTTTTACCAATTTTATAAGTTTGATTATCTCCTGCAAAAATAACACCTTTTATACTTAAAGCTTCTTTTAAATCTGCATAATTAAAAGCATAACCATCTAATGCCGCATTATCAAAACTGGGTAAATTTTTTTGCGCATAAAGATCTTTTGCTAAGATGCGATTTTTTGCATTTTCTAGACTGATGATTTCAATTTCTTCTAAAGGCGTAATTTCTTTTTCTAAATCTTTTAAGGTTTCAAAAAGATTTTTCATTCCTCAAGCCTTGTGATTTTAGCTCCTAGGGCTTTAAATTTATTTTCTAAATTTTCATAACCTCTGTCCAAATGATAAATTCGATGCACTCTGCTTGTGCCTTTAGCAGCAAGAGCAGCAAGTATAAGCGCTGAAGAAGCGCGTAAATCTGTAGCCATAACATCAGCTGCATTAAGTTCTTTGCCACCAACTATGGTTGCAATGTGTCCATTAAGTTTTATATCTGCTCCCATTCTTAAAAGCTCACTTACATGCATAAAACGATTTTCAAAAAGTCTTTCATCGATGATACTTGTTCCTTCTGTTTTTAAAGCCAAAGCCATAAATTGCGCTTGCATATCAGTTGGAAAGCCTGGATATTCGCTGGTTAAAATTTCTATAGGCTCTATTTTTTTAGCTGGAAATAGGGTAATATTATCATTTTCTATTAAAGTTTTAAAACCCATTTGATCGAGTTTTGCTAAAACAGCTCCTAGATGTTCTGTATTGACTTTTTTAAGTTTGATTTGTGAATTGGTGATGGCTCCTGCACAAAGATAAGTTCCTGCTTCGATTCTATCTGGAATCACGCTAAATTCTTTGAAATTTAAAAGCTCACCATCTGTACCATAAATTTCAAGTTCATTACTTCCTATACCTTTAATATCAAGTCCCGCATCGGCCAATATTTCGCAAAGTTGCACGACTTCTGGCTCTTTGGCTACATTTAAAAGCTTAGTTTTTCCTTTAGCTAAAGCTGCAGCCATGATGATATTTTCACTGCCTGTAACGGTGATCTTGTCAAAAAGGATTTCAGTTCCTTTAAGTTTTCCATTCGCAATTACATAGCCTTGTTTAATTTCTATATTTGCACCCATTTTCTCTAAAGCACTTAAATGCAAATCAATAGGTCTTTGACCTATAGCACAACCTCCAGGCAATGAAACTTCACAATGCCCAAAGCGTGAAAGTAGTGGACCTAGTGTGAGTATAGAAGCACGCATTTTACGCACGATATCATATTTGGCAATGGTTTGATTAAGTGTGGTTGTGTTTATAATTGCAGTATTGTTTTCAAAATTTGTTTTTGCGCCTAAATTTTCAAGCAAGGATATTAAGGTTTTAATATCTGCTACATTAGGAACATTAGACATTTTAATTTCATTTTTAGCAAGTATAGTGGAAGCGATTAAGGGTAAGGCGGCATTTTTAGCACCGCTGATTTGAACTTCACCTTGTAAAGAATCAACACCTTCAATTTCTAAAAAAGTCATATTTTTCCTTAAAAATTAAAATGCCTTATTATAGCATTCTTAAACTTTTGGAAAAATTATTTATTTTGCTGATTTTGAAGCTCTTGAATTTGTGCTTGGATAGTTGAAGATTGACTGATTAAAGTTGAGACTTGGCTTTGCAAACTTGCAAGTTGATTTTTATCAGCATTAGCCATTTTTCCTGTAAGTTCAGCTATTTTTGCTTGTAGTTGGGCTAATTTTTGCATTAATTGCGCAAGCTTATCAGTACTACCACCTTGAGAATTGCTTTCATTATTTTTAGCGTTTATTTCTTTATTTGATTTTTCTTTTGCTTCTTTGGAAATAGTGACTTCAACGGCGGAATTTGATTTTTGATTTTCTTTTACTTCTTCTTTTGTTTGACTATTTTCTTTATCCGAATTTATTTTAGCGTATTGATTTAAGCCGCTTAAAGCATTATTGATTTGCATAATTTTTCCTAATAAATTTTTTACATCTTAAATATCGTCATTTTTTTGATATTTTTTATATTTAAAATCAATGAATTTTCATAAAATTACGTAGTATTTTTTTACCTTGTTGGCTTAAAATGGCTTCAGGATGAAATTGAACCCCGTAAATATCGTATTTTTTATGCTTAATCGCCATAATAACACCTTGAGAATTTTTGGCTAAAATTTTGCATTTTTTAGGCATTTTACTTATATGTAAAGAATGATATAAACAAATTTTAATATCTTTTTTTATACCTTTAAAAAGTAGATCTTTTTTAAAAATAAGGGTTGAAGTTTTACCATGGGTTGGATTTTCCATTTTGCTAATTTCACCCTTAAAGGCTTTGGCTATACATTGATGTCCTAGGCAAATTCCTAAAATTTTTTTACTTTTTTTAAAGTATTTTATAGCTTTAAGGCTTAGTTTTGATTCTTCGGGAGAATTTGGACCTGGGGAGATGATTAGATGAGTAAAATCAAATTGGCTTAAATCTTTTGCTTTTTTAAATTCGTCATTTTTGATAACTTTGCATTGATATCCTAATTCTTTTAAATAAAAAATAATAGTATAGCTAAAAGAATCGTAATTATCTATAAATAAAATTTTTTTCATTGCAAATGAACCTTTTTTAAACCCCTAACGGAATTAATGCAATAAATTTCATCCGCCTCTATCAAATCTTTTTCATAAAGATTTTTTTCTTGCACATAGCCTAATTGCACCAAAAAAGAGCGATAAATTCCATTTAATAAGCCACTATTTAAAGGTGGTGTATAAAATTTACCATTTTTATTTATAAGTATATTACTTCTTGATCCTTCGCAAAGTTCATTTTTTTCATTGAAAAACGCTATGTCATAGCATGAATTATTTTTCCACAATGAAGCCTTATCTTCGTATAATTTTCTTATAGAACTTTTATGGTATAAAAAATCGCTTTTTGAGTTTAATTTTTCCTTGCTTAAAAGTAGGGTATTGCCTGTATTATCTTTTATATGATGATAAGAAATATGGTAATTTCCATTTTTTTCTAAAATAAGTTTCACAATGGCTTGTTTATATTTGGTTTTAAGCTTGCTAGTATAAAATAAATTATGTGTTTTTAAAAAAAGTTTTTTATTTAGTTTGTGGATACTTAGGTTTAAAAACTCATTTACATCGGCTTTTTCTTGCAATATTTGACTAAATTCTTTAAGTAAAATTTGAGTGTTAAAGCCAAATTTTATAGCTGAATTTAAAAGCCTTTGTAGGTGTTGTTTGAAAAATAGAATTTTGCCATTTTTATAATACATAGTTTCAAAAAGAAAAAAATCTTTAGGCATTAAAAATTTAGCCTTTAATTTTAACTCATCAAATTCATCATTTAAATTAGAATCCCAAACTAAGCCACCGCCTACACTGTATTGATAATTTTCTCTTTTTTCTAAAGTGCGTATTGTAACGCTAAATTTACTTTTATTTTTATGTATAAGTCCTATCGAACCACAATAAATTCCACGTTTTCTTTTTTCAAGATTTTCGATAAGTTTTATGGTTTCAATTTTAGGAGCACCGGTGATTGATCCACAAGGAAAAAGAGCTTTGAAAATTTTATAATAATCAATATTTTTCTTTAAAGTTCCCTTAATTATAGAAGTCATTTGATGTAAAGTAGGGTAGCTTTGCATCTTAAAAAGTTTTACTTTCATACTTTGTTTTTTAATAAGCTTAGAAAGATCATTCCTTAGAAGATCAGCAATCATCACATTTTCGCTTAAGTTTTTAATATCATTTTTTAAAAAAAGTTTATTTTCCTTATCTTTTTTTGGATCTTTATCTCGCTTGATTGTTCCTTTCATAGGTTTTGTGATGATCGTATTATTTTTAGTTTTGAAAAATAATTCCGGAGAAAAAGATAAAATTTCTCGATTTTCATCTTTAATATAAGCTTTAAATTGCGTATTTTGTCTTTTTAATAAAAGATTAAATAGATCAAAGCCATCAAGTAAAGTGTTAAAATGAAAATTTTGAGTGAGATTAACTTGATAGCTTTGACCTTTGGCAATCGCTTCTTTAACTTTTAAAAAATTTTCTTTATAGTTTTGAAAATTAAGCCCATCATAAAAAGAGGGTAAAAATCTATCCTCATCAATAGAAAAAACAGAAAATTCCCTCCTTTTTTTGTAAGCAAAAAACACCAAATAAGCCTCTTTGCTTTTAAAATTATCATCATATAAATATTTATAAAATTCATAATCAGCAAGGACTATAAAATAAAATTTTTCTTTATGTTTTTCTGCAAAATTGAAATATTTTTTGCTTTGTTTTTGATTGTAAGCTCTTAAAATGTATTTTAGATCATAATATAAATACTTTCCAAAAACTGCAAAATTTTTAGCGCTCACTGATCTCCTTTGCAACTTGTGCAGCAAGTTTTAATTTATCGTTATCAAAATGAGTGTAAATTCTTGAAGTATTTAAGCTCGCATGTCCTAATGCTTCTTGTACTAAAACTAAATCTTTTTGTTTTTTATAAAGCAAAGTAGCAAAAGTATGACGCAACATGTGTGCTCCATTTTTTTGTTTGCGAATTCCTGCGCGAAATAAAAGTTGCTCAACGATGCGACTAACGTAAGATTGAGTTAGGGGAGTGCCTTTTTTATTGACAAAAAGCAAGGTATCTTTGCTCATATAGTTTATTTGTACATTTTTAAGTAAATGCTCTATTAGTTCTTTTTTAATCATAACAATGCGATATTTATTACCTTTTGATCTTATTCTTATAAGATAAAGATCGTTTTCTTCGCTGATGTCGCCCATTTTTATATTAATAGCTTCACTGACGCGAATTCCTGTAAAAATGATGATTTTGATAATGAGTTGATTGCGTATAGTATTGCTTTTAAAATCAGCATTTTCTATAGCATCAAGAAATTTTTTAACTTCTTCTTCGCTCATAAATTCAGGTAGTTTAACACCTTTAGAACCTGTAATTCCTGCCCAATTTTTAAGATTAATATCAAAGATATGAGATTTACCATCCTCTTCATTTTGTTTATCTAAAAAATCAAAAAAATTAATCACAGCAATTCTGTGATTTTTTTTACTTGCATCAGATAAAGATCCTGTAATACTGGCTAAAATTTCAACGATTAACTCTTCATCAATTTGTTTTAGAGAGTGGAGTTTATAAAATTTTAAATATTCAAAAAGCTTTTTTAAAGGATTAAAATAGGTATTAACTCCGCTTAAACCTATATTTCTTGCTTTTTTTGCCAAGGCATCTAATTCTTCTATATTTGAAATGCCTTTGGTAAGTGCGAAATTGATTTTAGCTAAAATTTCTGGATTTTTGAGTTCTTTATTTGAAAGAGAATTGAGTTTAAATTTTACATACTTAGCTAACCAAAATAAAAAAGATTTTTCAAAATTTTCTTCACAATTTAAAGGATATTTCATTTTTATTTTTCCCGATTTTATTTTACAAAGAATATATTTTAATATCAACTTAGTAAAAAAAAGCTTTTTATGAGTCAAAAAAACTTTTTAGATTAAAAAATATAAAATACTTAAAAAAGTATGATAAAAGGTAAAAATACATATTAAATTCTAATTTTGTATTGAAAACTATAATTTTCAAACTTTTTTATTTTTATGGATATAAAGCGTTTGTTTATACTTTAAAGTATGGATATTTCATATTTCAAATACTTTACCTTTTGTAAGTTTCTAACTTATCCATAAAATTTATTGTATAAATTTATTGATTTTTATTTGTATTTTGAAAACTAAATTTTAGCTTTATTTTTTTTAATTTTAATACCCTATTGCGAATTTTTGAAAATTCTTTTTTTATAATTTGTAAGGAAAAAAGATTGTAATAAATTTTTAGAGAGAAAATTAAGAAAGATAAAGGCAAGAAATTTTCTTGCCTTGGAGAATTATTTTTTTAACATTGGTTTATAAGGTCCATAACGATGTTGTGTTGTAGAGAAGCTATCATCATAAGGTCCAACATCCATATCTAAAGGTTTTACTTTTCTATCAGGGAAATCTTGATCTCTATGTGGTTTTACAGGACGAGATTGGGAATTCATATAGGCAGCTACATCATAAGATTCCTCAAGAGTTAGGTTAGGATCGCCTTGTGGCATATTTTCTTTAATGTAAGAAGCTGCTTTGATCAAGCGATACATTCCTGCCCCTGTATTGTAACTATCTTTTCCCCATAGTGGTGGATAAATGTAATAAGCTCCTTTAGTGTCTTCATTTTTTAAACCTCCGCCATTTTCTTGGTGGCAAACTGCACATTTATCCATATAGATTTTTTTACCTTTTTTTGGATCGGCTGCTCTTGCAAGATAATCAATTTTTTTAAGGCTTTGGCCTTCGATCTTAGCTCCTACTGGAACACCTTGAGATAGCCATTGCATATAAGTAAGCATTGCTTTCATTTCTGGAGAATTTTCAGGCATACGTTTACCATTCATAGATCTTTCATAGCAACCATTGATTCTATCAGCCAAAGTGATCACTTTATCCGCTCTTGCATTGTATTGTGGAAACCTTCCCCAAATTCCTACAAAACCTGCTTGATTTGGAACACTTCCAGCCGCTGCATGACAGCTAGAGCAAGATAGATTGTTTCCAGCAAATCTTTTTTTTGGATCTTTTGCTTGAGGTCCGGTATATCTACTAGTTTCATTAAGAATTTTGTTACCAAAAATTACCATTTGGGCATATTTAGAATCTTTTGGCATTTTACTCTCATCGATTGTACCGTCTTCATTTAATGCTTTAGGCAAAACCCATTTAGCTTTAGGTAAGTCAATACCTGTAGCACTTTTTGTTTTTTCTAATTTTTGATCAAGTGCAAATGCACAACTTCCAAATAACATTAATGCTAAAGCCACAGAAATTTTCTTTTTCATAAGCTTTTCTCCTTTTTAGAAAATTGAATCACGATTAATTATATAACTTTGGTTAATAAAAGTCAATGAAATTAAATTTTTAATGGAAAACTAAAGTAATTTTAAATAAAATACAAGTTTGCAATATTTTATATAAGGTTTAATTTTCAATGAAAAATTTAAGTATTCAAGAAAAAAGAGATTTAGACACTTGTGTTTTTCAAACCCTAGGGCAAAACAATTTTTCCGATAAAATCGGTTTTTTTAAAAAAATATTTTTAAAAATTAAATTATTTTTTTATTCTAAATAATACCAATTAAAATCTTCGGCTGTGTAGGAAATATCTTTAAAATCTGGAGATTCTATAAAGAATTTACACTTTTTATTTAAATTTTCTATACCATAGACTTTCATGGCCATTTTAGAATTATGTCTTAAAAGTTCTATGCCAACACAAGCTTGGTTATTGACTTTATAAAGTAAGGTTCCGCCCTCTTTTGGATCCATATTTAAAATATCTAAATTTGGATTTTTGCTCATATCATCTATATTTTGACTAAAATTATAATGCAATTTATAATAAATCATAATATCTTGCATAGCATGTTTTAAATCTTGAATCATTTGAGAGATTGTTTGTCTATCGTTTTTATATAAATTTAAAAAATCACGATTTAAAAAATCATTAAAATTAGAATCTTTATCTAAATTTTTACAAGAATTGTAAGTTTTTAAAATTTGCACTTGATCAGATTTAATTAAAAGATCTAAACATTTTTTATTGTTTTTGTAAAAATAGACTATTTTTGCATTTTCAACTTTAAAATTTTTATCAGAAGTTTTTTTATAAGCAAAATCACTCAAATTTTCATAAATATTGGCATAACTTAAAGAATATAAGCTTAAAACTATTGTAGCTATTTTTTTCATAGAAATAAATCCTTATGGTTGTTTTTTAAAAATTCCACAACTTCTAAAATTTCATCAACGCCCTCTTTTTGAGAATCTTTTAATACTAAATCTATATTGTCTATATATGCCTCAATGGCTGATTCCAATTTCTCTCTTTTAACTCCGGCATATAAAAGCATAGCTTCTAAAACAATGCTTAATTCATATTGTAAATCTTCTAATTCTTCATTTAGGTTCTTTTGTTTGGACATCTTTGTTTTCCTTTTTTAATTCTTTGCTTTTAATAAGATCAAGAATTTGAGCTTTAATATAAGGGTAATTTGAACTATCTTTATAAGCTGAAAATAAACCACCACTTGCATTTTTATGCCCTCCTCCGCCAACTAATTTTTTAGCCATTAAACTAACATCGATTTTACCATTTGCTCTAAAACTTAATGTTTTTCTTGAACTGACATCAATAAAAAAATCATAGTTTGGATTTTTAATCAAAAAATCATTTCCAATAATAGAAGTGTTTCCTATATTAACGGTTAAAATTCCCTTATGTCCTTCATATTCTATACTAAATTCATCTTTTAATTCCTCTAGTTTTTCAACAACAAAACTAGAAATTAAATTGGCAAGCGTATCATCATAATTTCTCATAAAAAAATCTTTTTTTATAAAATGTATAGCATTTTCAAGTAAAATATGAGAATTTTCTTTTCCTATAAATTTGATAGCTCTTTCAAAAAGAAAAAATATATAATAAACTTGTATTTCTTTAAACATCACTCGATTGATTTCTTTAGCGTTAGCAACCAAGCCTAAAAAAACTTTTCCAAGTTCAAAATTTTCATCCGCGCTTAACCAAATATCTACAGCATTAACTACATCAACAAAATGTGAAAGTTCTAAATCTGTGTGGCAAATTTTAGAGAAAAAATCATAAGTGATTTTAGTAGCTGATCTTTTTGAGTCTAATAGATACCAAGGATATTTTTTTGCACACTCTTCCCCACTTTGATGATGATCAAGTAAAAAAATCTTAATCTTTTTTTCTTGACATATTTTGCTAAATTCTTCGCATTGTGAAAGGCTTAAATTTAAATCTGTGATTAAAATGATCGCTTTTTCAAAATTTTCATCTTTTTCGATGTCACTTAAAATAGTATTAAAATTATCATTGATTTCTTTTCCGTAGTTTGAGTTGTAAAATTTCACATTCTTAAAATAAAAATGAGTGATAAATTGACAAGCGTAACCATCAAGATCTGTATGCGAAAGATGATAAATTTTCATTATTTTCCTTAAAGTTCTATCTTAATAATACCTTCTGTATTGAAATTGGTATTTTCAGCAATTTCAGCAAAGCTTAGCACAACAATGTTAATATTAAAGTTATAACAAATATCGGCAATAAATTTTCTAAGCTGTGGCTCAACACAAAGTATGAAAGGTTTGATACGACCATTAGAAACCGCAGCTACTTCAGCTCTTAAAGTATCGACTAAAACGCCAGTTTGCGCCACACTTAAAGGTAGATGATAGCTACCGTCTCTAAATTGGACATTTTCCATTAAAATCGCCGAACTAGCAGAATCTAAAATAAAAATATCTAAATTTCCTTTATCATCTAAATACATATTTGTAATCATTCTTGCTAACGACGCTCTTACATGCTCTATAATCATATCAAAACTTTTACTTACTTCAGCGATATCGCTAACCGATTCTAAAATAGTAAGCATGTCTTTAATTGGAATATGATATTTGAGTAAATCTTTTAAAATCTTTTGAATAAGACTTACAGGCGCCACACTTAAGGCACCTTCAACTATGATAGGATAATCGTTTTTAACCTTATCTAGGAGGTTTTGCACTTCTTGACGTGTTAAAAGCTCGCTTGCATGTGATTTAATAAGCTCACTCATGTGAGTTGAAATCACGCTCGCAGGATCGATTACTATATAACCATTAAGAGTTGCTTCATCTTTTAAATTCGCATCAATCCAAAGTGCATCGGAATTAAAAGCAGGTTCTTTGGTAGCTATGCCCTCAATTTCTTCAGTGATAAATCCACTATCCATAGCCAAATATTTATCCGGATAAATTTCAGCACTCGCTATAGAAACCCCTTTTAATTTAAAGCTGTATTCATTAGGCTTAAGTCTTAGATTGTCACGAATTCTTATTTTTGGCATTAAAAATCCTAAGCTTTCTGCGATACTTCTTCTCATGGATCTAATTCTTTCAGTCAATTCACTTTCAGCTAGTTTTATAAGTCCGTATCCAAGCTCAAGTTCTAGAATTTCAACTTTAAGAATATCATTAATTTTATGTTCTTCTTCTTTTAAAATTTCTTCTTCGCTTTTCTTAGCAGGAGTTGCGGCATTTGGAGTAGCCGCTCCACCACTAGCTGCAGCACTTGGTTTAGTTTTTTTAGCTGCCATGATTTCAATTTTACCCTCTTTTACTTGTTTAGTTAAAAATCCTAAACCTAAAAAGACTAAAGACATAAAACCTAAGGATAAGTGAGGCAAACCTGGCACTAAAGCAAAAATAAACAAAACAAAACCTACGATTAATAAGGTTCTGTATTCGCTTAAAAGCTGATTTAAGGTTCCTTCTGCGAAATTATCTTCATCTTTACTTGCGCGAGTAATAATAATAGCCGTAGCCGTAGAAGTTATAAGGCCAGGAATTTGAGATACAAGTCCATCGCCTATGGTAAGTATGGTATAGGTCGAAGCAGCTGTGGATAATGGCATATCGTGTTGAAAAGAGCCAATTAAAAAGCCTCCGATAATATTAATAATTGTAATAATAATACCAGCAACCGCATCACCTTTGATAAATTTACTCGAACCATCCATCGCACCATAAAAATTCGCTTCAGCGATGATTTCTTGTCGTCTTGCACGCGCTGTTTGTTCATCAATAAGACCAGCATTTAAATCCGCATCTATAGCCATTTGCTTACCAGGCATCGCATCAAGTGTAAATCTTGCTTGCACTTCAGAAACCCTAGTGCTACCTTTGGTTACAACCATAAAGTTAATCAAAACAAGGATACAAAATACGATTACCCCAATAACCATATTTCCACCAACCACGAATTCACCAAAAGAAGCGATGATTTCACTTACAACTTCAGGTCCATTTTGTCCTTCGCTCAAGATCATACGCGTTGTAGCGATATTTAATGAAAGTCTAAAAAGCGTTATAATTAAGATTAAGGTTGGAAAAGTGGTTAAATCAGTTGGTTTTGGAATATAAATAGAAATAAGGATAATCAAAACTGATAAAGCAATGCTCAAAGCCAAAAAAAAGTCCAAAATAGGACTTGGCAAAGGAACGATAATAATAGCTAAAATACAAACTATAAAACCAACTATAGTAAGACTTTTAGCCTTTAAAACCGGTCCAATTAATGGCCCTAAAAAAGGGAAGACAAGTTCAAATATTTTATTTTTTTTTGCCATTTATTTTTTTATAATATCCGCTAAAGTTATAGAGTTTAAAAATCCATCTATTTTATCTTGTAGTTCTATAAGCATGGGCATAAGAGTACAATCTTTTTCTTTATTGTCGGGACACA
>JACHTQ010000015.1 GCA_020135845.1 Campylobacter sp. W0018
TAATTTGTCAATGACTTAAGAATCTATATAGTAAATTATTTGCCCTGATTTTAATTGTTTTTTAGTTCTAAATTTATCATTATCTCCTAATTCACTTCTTTTCTTCTCTATTTCTAATATCTCTTCCCTTACTTTTCTATCAAAACATAAAATCCACCATAATTTTTTGAAAGAATTTCTAATTCTTTTTCTTCTTTGCTTTTTATTAAAGCACAAGAGTTTAAAAATACTAAAGCTAAAATTACTAAAATGATTTTCATTTATAGTCCTTGGTTTTTAAGAATATAATAAGTTGCATAAATTTTTATGGTTCTTGATTGTATTTTTATAAATAATCAGAGCGCTTTTTTTATATTTCTTTTTAGATATTTTCGCTTTTTTCTAAAACTGTAAAATACTCCATTTCAAGTGTTTCTAACTCTTCTTGCGCCTTTTGCAATTCCTCATAAAGTTTATTAATACCTATATTTTGATAAACACTAGGATTTGACAAATCTTTATTCAATTGCTCAATTTTTTTTTCAATAATTTCTATTTTTTCTGGATGATTATTTAAAATTTCATTTTCTTTATAGCTTAATTTTTGGTTTTTTTTCTCTTTTTGATTGCTGTTTGAAATTGATTCAAGACTCAAGGTGAAATTATCAAATTCGTGTAATTCTTTTTCATTTTCAAGATATTCTGTATAAAGAGTGTGTAAAATATTGATCGAAGAATTTCCCTCAAAAGCGTAAATTTTATTTGCAATCTTATCAACAAAATATCTATCATGAGATACAAATAAAATCGCCCCTTCAAAATTTAACAAATACTCTTCTAAAATATTAATCGTTGAGATATCTAAATCATTAGTTGGCTCATCAAGTACTAAAATATCATAAGTTTGAGTAAAAAGTAAAGCCAAAGCTACTCGATTTTTCTCTCCTCCACTTAATACAGAAACATTTTTATCTAAAAATTCTTTAGGAAATAAAAAATTTTTCAAATACCCATAAACGTGCATATTTTTATCTCTTACTTGAACCCTATCTCCACCATTGGGGCAAAAAATCTCAAGTAAAGTTTTATCTGAATTTACCAAATCTCTAGCTTGATCAAAATACCCTATCTTAATTTCCCCTCTTTTAATCTCTCCATCATCTTGCTTAATTTGCCCTAAAAGCATTTTTAAAAAAGTAGATTTTCCACAACCATTTTTTCCCACTATGGCTATACGCTCTCCTTGTAAAATACGGGCCGAAAAATCTCTAAAAAGTATTTTATCTTCTATGCTTTTGCTTACCTTTTTAATCTCAAATAACATTTTTTTTCGATTCATTACTTTATCAGTATTAAAATTAAGCGTAGATTTTGAAATTTCAAGTCTTAAGCGTTTTATAGCTCCTGGATTTTTTTTAGCTTCCTCTCGCATTTTTAGAATGCGCTCTTTTCTTCCCTCATTTCTTTTTAGTCTTGCTTTAACACCACGCCTTAACCATTCTTCTTCACTTTTTAATTGCTTCAATAAGGTCTCATGGCTCTTAGTAAGACTTTCTAAAATTTGTGCCTTTCTTTCAAGATAATTTGCATATCCTCCTTTAAAAACACTTAATTTTCCATTTTCAATTTCTACACACTTATCGGCAATAGCATCGATAAAATAACGATCATGTGAAATAAAAATAACACACATTTTAGATTCTTTTAACAAATTCTCTAAAAAACTCGTCATATAAACATCTAAATGATTTGTTGGTTCATCGAGCAATAAAATATCAGGATTTTTTAATATAAGTATACAAAGCCCTACCCTACGTATCTCACCACCACTTAATGTACTCACTAAACGATCAATGTATTTTAATAAATCAAATTCTTTTAAAACACGATTTATTTTAACTTCTATGTTCCAAGCATCTTTGCTTTCTATTAAAGCCATAATCAAATCCATTTGTTTTAAATATTCTTTATTTTCTGGATTTTTTTCTAATTTTAAATAGAGTTTTTTGTACTCTTCTAAAGCAGTATAAATTTCTGAAAGCTCCTGTTTAATAGCATCTCTAACACTTAAATTTGCATGAAAATTTACATTTTGAGAAAGCATTGCGATACTTTTTCCATTTTGTCTTATAACGCGACCACTATCTAAATTTAAAACACCAAAAAGCACCTTTAAAAAAGTGGATTTTCCTTCTCCATTTTTACCAATAATCGCTATTTTTTCACCATCATTAGCACTAAAATTCGCTTCATTTAAAATAATTTTTTCATCAAATCTTTTATTTGCATCAATTAAGTCAATAAGCGCCATTATAATACTTCCTAGAAAAATAAATCAAAGATTGAAAATAATAAATTAGAGCCAAATCTCTTTAGCTTGGGCATTAATCTTGTATTTTTTTAACTCTTTAATAATTTCATCTATAAATTCTTTATTGCCAGTATCTAAAAAAATTTCCGGACTACCGCTAGATTTTAATAAAAAATACTTCACATCAAAAGATTTTAAAGTTTGCTTTAAACAAAACACTGAATAGATATCATTTTTGTCTATAATAAGTTGATAATATTTACTTTTTTCTTTTAAATCACTAGTATCAACATCAATATAAAGATTAAATTGCTCTGCCGCAGGAGTGAAATTTTTACTTGGCCATTTAGCGAGTTCTTCTTGCCAAGTAAAATTCTTATTATTATTTTGTTTGTTATCTTTTTCTATATTTGCATTATGAACAATTTCAGGAATAAAATTTGAATTTGCTTTAAATTTATAAATTAATATCAAAACCACTATAAGCAAACTAAGAAACAATACGCTTAAAATGCTTATAGTTAGATATTTTTTTATCATTAAGCCAATTGATCTTTTATGATATCACCTAAGGTGATTTTATCATTATCATTTATCTCATTTAAAACTTCGCGTTCTTTTATTTTGACTAAATTTTTAACACTTAAACGAATTCTATTTCTCTTTTCATCCATGAAAACAATAGCTGCTTCAATTTCATCATCTATTTTTAAATTTTCTAAAGTCGAAATACTAATATCTTCTTTATGAATAAGTGCATCAACATTTTGACTAAGTTCTACAAAAATGCCAAAATCTTTAATATCGCGAATTTTTCCTTTAACAATATCTCCAACTTTATGATTTTTGGAATATTCTTGAACAGGAGACTCACAAAGTTCTTTCATACTAAGAGAAATTTTTTGATTTTCTGTGTCTATTTTGATAATTTTTACTTTAATTTTATCACCGACTTTAAATTTATCTTTACATTTCTCGGTTCTTGACCAAGAAGCATCTTCATTGTGCAATAAGCCCTCAATCATGCCAAGATTTACAAATGCCCCAAAAGCAGTTATTAAAGTAACTTCACCTTCCAAAATATCCGATAATTTATATTTTTTCAAAAATTCATCAAAAGGTTTTGAAAGTAAATTTCTTAACGAAACTCTTAAACGTCTTTCTTCGGAATTGATCTCGATAACCTCTACATCAATTTCTTGTCCTTTGCTTATATAATCTTTTGGATTTTTAATATTCTTATCCCAAGAAATTTCACTGATATGCAAAAATCCTTCGATATCATTACCCAAATCTACAAAAGCTCCATAAGGTTCTATATTTGAAACGACAACTTTAATCGTATCACCCACCTCAAGACTATCTTTTATTTCGCTCCAAGGATCAGGCAAGGCTGCTTTAATGGATAAAGAAAGGTGTTTACGTTCTTTATTATAACTTATAACTTTAACTGGAACTTTATCACCCTCTTTGTAAAAAAGACTTGGATTTACTGGACCCTTATAAGAAATTTCACTATAGTGAACCAATCCATCAATTCCACCTACATCAACAAACATACCATAGGTGGTGATTTTTTTAACTAAACCCTCAATCACTCCTTGTTCTTGAACGATATTACTGATCAACTCTTTGCGTTTTTTTCTTTCATCGTCTAAAGTTTTCTTTCTAGAAACAATGATGCTTTGTTCTTCATAATCGATTTTAATAATCTTCACCTTAAAGGTTTTACCTAAAACGTTACTACTCTCTTTAAAACCATATTGAGATTTAGGTAAAAAGAATTCAATATCATTGTCATCAATAACAATAAGCCCTCCTTTGTTTTTCCCAACAACTTTAACGTTAAATATATTTTCAGAATCTTCTTCTTTATAATTTTTAATAAATTCAATCGCTTTTTCTTTTCTTAAAGCTTTTTTATGAGATAATAAAGATCTTCCACCATAATAACCCACTACAGCAACTTTAATCTTATCTCCAGTTTTAAACAATAATTGTCCATCGTTATTTTGAATTTCAGCAAGTGGCAAAATTCCTTCAGATTTTCTACCTATATCAACATAAACTTCATCATTCTTGATCTCTACGATCACTCCCTCTGCCATCGCCTCTTCTTTTGATCTATCAAAAGCATCTAAAAGTTGCCCAAAATCTTCTTCCTCAAGAAAATCATCTAAACCACTTTGAACTTTATTGTTCGCCTCAATCATCACTGTCCTTTAAAATAATTTTTAAATTTCCTCATTCTAAATATTAAAAATTTAGCTTTTGTTAATTTTTCTAAATTGTAGTTTTATTTAGCTTTTAAAAAAATAAAATATTGTGCTTTAATCAACAAAAGTTTTAATTTTAGCAATTACCTTATCTATAATCCAATCCGGAGTGCTAGCGCCTGCACTAATTCCACAATGTTTTTTATCTAAAAACCATTCTTTTTTCAATTCTTCTTCTGTCTCAATAAGATAGCTATTTTCACAGTGCATTTTTGCTATTAAAAAAAGTTGCTTGGTATTAGCCGAATTCTTACCACCTACAACTACTACCACATCGCTTTTTACAGAAAGCTCTTTAATGGCATCTTGATTTTTAAATGTTGCGTCACAAATAGTATTAAAAACCCTAACCTCTTTAACCCTTAGCATTAAAAAATTAACTATTTCCATAAAATGTTCAGGTTTTTTAGTTGTTTGACTTACTACAGCAATCTTATTTGGCAACTTAATATTTTCAAGTTCTTTTTTATCTAAAACAACGTAAGCTTTTGTGCTTACATAGCTTTTTACGCCTTTAACCTCTGGATGATTTTCATCACCAAAAATAACGACTTCATAACCTTCATCACTCATGCGTTCGCAAATTTGCTGAGGCTTTGTTACAAAAGGACACGTTGCGTCAAAAATTTCAATATTTCTTTTTTTTAGATCAGCCAAATCTTGCTTTGTAATACCATGAGTTCTTATAATAGCTTTTTTTTCATCACTTAATGCATTAATATCCTCTAAAGTTTTCACATTGAAATCTTTTTGCAAACGCAAAATTTCTTCATTGTTGTGTATAAGTGGACCTATAGTCGCAGCATCTTTAATTTGCTCTGCTTTTTTAATTGCTCTTTTTACCCCAAAACAAAAACCATAGTTTTTGGCTAATTCAATAATCAATTTTTACCCCTAATCTTTTTAAAATTTCTATAAAATTTGGAAAAGAAGTTTCAATGCATTCAAAATCATCAATTTCCATTCCGCAAACCATACCCAAAATAGCAAAACTCATAGCAATACGATGATCTTTATAACTTTTTATTTTAGCTTTATTTACTTTTCCACCTTCTATCTTAAAACCATCTTCAAATTCCTCAACCTTAATCCCGCAAAGTTTTAAATTTGAAACTATAGCATGAATTCTATCACTTTCTTTAACCCTAAGTTCCTGTGCATTTTTAAGTATAGAAATTCCATCTGCTAAGGCAAAAGCTATAGCTAAAGCAGGAATTTCATCTATAAGCCACGCTATATTTTCTTTAACTTCAATTCCTTTTAGTTTACTAAAACTCGCTTCAATCTCTCCTATACTTTCAAAATGATTTTGAGTGATTTTTATTTCTATTTTAGCTCCCATTTTTTGTAAAATTTTATAAGCTTCTATGCGAGTAGAATTTAATAAAACATTGCTTATTTTTATTTTTGAATTAGGGATAATTATTGCTGCAAGTACAAAATAAAAGGCTGAAGATGGATCGTTAGGAATTTCAATATCTTGTTCTTGCAAGGGCTCTTTTAAATTTGATATTTCAATTTTTAAACCATCCTTACTTATTTTTAAAGGAGCACCCATTGCTTTTAACATATTCTCACTATGATTTCTACTTAATTTTGGTTCTTTAAATACAGAATTTCCATTTGCATTTAAAGCCGATAAAATCATAGCTGTTTTAACTTGGGCTGATGAAATTTGACTCTCATAATTAAAAAAAAATAATTTTTGCCCCTCTATACAAATTGGCGCTAAATTTGCATCCTCTCTGCCGTATATTTTTGCTCCAATATTTTTAAGAGGATTACAAATTCTTTTCATAGGGCGATTATTTAAAGATGTATCTCCACTTAAGACAAAAAAACCAGAAATTCCTGATAAAAATCCTATCATTAAACGCATAAGGGTTCCGGAATTCCCGCAATATAATATATCTTTAGGGGATAAAATTTTTCTAGGCGGAGTTATGCTTATATTTGATCCATAAATCTTAATTTCAGCGCCTAGTTTTTTTAAGATTTCAAGCGTATTTAAAGTATCTTGAGCTAAGAGATAATTCTTAGCTTTATTTTCTTTTTTTGTTAAAAGCGAAAAGATCGCGAAACGATGAGAAATGCTTTTATCGGCTGCAATATCTGAAATTTCTAGTTCAAAGCTATCAGATAAAGCATGGATAATCATCTTAATTCAAGACCCATTTCTTTTAACTTCTGTATAATCTTATCCATGCTTTCTACAATTTGATTATCTTCTAAAGTTTTATTCATATCTCTAAAAACGAAGGCTATGGTTAAACTACAAAAATCTTTAAGATTCTCATCACTATATAAATCCACCAACCTAAAATTTTCAAGTATTTCTAAATTTAATTCTTCTATAGCTTTTTTAATGCTCTCATACTCATATCCTTTAGGAACCAATACGCTAAGATCTCTATTTACAGCAGGAAATTTAGAATAATTTTTAGCAACCTTTTTCTCTTCTTTGATGAGATCTAAATTTAATTCACAAACATATGTTTTCATTAAGTCTTTTTCATTTTCTAATTTCAAATGCAAACGACCGATAAAACCTATATTTTTATCATCTATAAATATTTCTGCTTGTTCATAAGGACTTAAAAAACCATAATGAGAAAACTTGAGTTTAAAATCACCTATGATATTTTTAATATCTAAAAGAAAATCATAAAAATTCACTAATCTTGGTTTAGCTTTATTTGCGATTTTAGGCTCTTCCTTATAACCTGAATACACAAAAGCAATTTTATTGATTTCCTCTGTGTCTTTAGAAAAAATAGAACCTGATTCAAAAAGTTTAATGATTTTTTTTGAATTTTTTGTATTTAAACTAACAGCACTTAACAGATGATTTAATAAAGTCGTCCTTAAAGTATTTAACTCATTGGTTATTGGATTTAAAAGTTTTATTTTTACGGTATCAAATCCTAAATTTTCAAGCTCTTCACTATTGTCTAAAACATAATGCAAACTTTCAAAATAGCCATTATTTACAGCATTTTTTCTTAATTCTAAAAGTTTTTTATAAGAAAAATAAGTCGGATTAAGGCGATTTTTTTCCAAAAATTCTAAATTTTTTGAAACTATATTGTTAATCCCTATCATTCTAACGATTTCTTCGCAAATATCCGCTAAATTGCTTATATCTGGTCTGTGCATAGGAACTTCAGCATTTATTAATTTATCATCTAAAAGTATTATTTTAAAACCTAATTTTTTCAAAATATTCAAAATATCATCTTTATCAATATCTTGACCTATGATATTATTAATATGATCAATATTTATAGAGATGGTTAAAAGCTTTTTATCAAGTAAAATTTGTTGAGAGGAGCTATATATACTCAAATTAGAATTTTGCTTAAGAATATTAAGTAAGAAATCCATTCCTAAGTATAATTTAGGCTCGCTCCCCCTAAAGCTTCTATAAAAAATTTTCTCATCTTGTTTTTTATAATTTAATTTTGCATTGGCTATTATATTAGGATCTGTATAATTAGCTTCAATAATTACTAGCTTGGAATTCTCTTTGATTTTATATTCTTCTTCTTGATAAAATCCACTGATGCTTAAAGTTTTATTTTGGCAAGAAATTTTTGTTTCACCTGAACTTTCTTTACTTAAATTTAAAGTGATTTCTTCATTTTCTTTAGCAAAATTGCTTAAATCATAAGCATTAAACAAAACACCCGTTGAATGCATAGCATAATTTAATAAATTTTGTATAGGATTTTTTTCTAAATTTTCAATTTGAGCCAAGCGTAAAGAAATGATCAAATCTAGTTGCAAACCATCTTTAACCTCTATAGCTCTATAATTATAAAAACTATGCAAATCTTTTTGCGCATTAAGACGCAAAACTCTTCCTATACCTAACACATTTTCATTCTCTTTGAAAGATTTAGACTCTTTTAAACTTAAATTAAAAGCTACGGCTAAATCTCGCGCTATTCCATATATACTAAAACAATCTCCTCTATTTGGAGTTAATTCAACTTCAATCAATACATCATTAAAAATTTCATATGAATTTAACTCTTTTCCAAGCTCTAAAGCACCTATGCTTTCGTCTAAAACCATAATGCCTTCATTGGTTTTACCAAAACCTAATTCCAAGCTCGAACAAAGCATACCATGAGAATCCACTCCTCTTAGCTTAGCTTCTTTAATTTCCATTCCATTTGGCATACGAGCACCTTTAAGCGCCACAGCAACATATTGCCCTTGTTCTACATTTTTAGCGCCACATACAATTTGCAAGATCTCATTTCCAACATCTACTTGACAAATGCTGAGTTTATCGGAATTTTCATGTTTTATTTTCTCTTTTACAAAACCCACTACAACTTTATTAGGAGCTTTTAAATTGCAAACTTTATCAACTTCAATGCCTATAGAATTTAACTTAAAAACAATTTCTTCAGCGCTTATACCCCCAAGATCTAACCAATCGCTTAACCAACTTTTAGTAATTATCATCTAAATTGCTCCAATAATCTTAAATCACCTTCAAATAAAGATCTCAAATCAGGAATTTGATGTAAAAGCATAGCAAAACGCTCCACCCCAAGACCAAAGGCATAACCACTTACATTTTTATAACCTATAAAATTAAATACATTAGGATCAACAATTCCACATCCTAAAACCTCTAACCATCCTGTTTGTTTGCATACCCTACAACCACTTCCTTTGCAAAATACGCAAGAAATATCCACTTCAGCCGAAGGTTCAGTGAAAGGAAAAAAACTAGGACGAAAGCGAATTTTTACGTCATCAAACATAAAATGTAAAAAATCTTCTAAAATACTTTTTAAGTGTGCAAAGCTTACTTTTTGTCCTTCTTCTACAACTAGTCCTTCTATTTGATGAAACATTGGAGTATGAGTTATATCAAAATCTCTTCTAAAAACCGCACCAGGTGCTATCATTCTAATAGGAGGTTTTTGGGTTAGCATCGTTCTAATTTGTACTGGTGAAGTTTGAGTCCTCAAAAGTCTTTTATCATCAAAGTAAAAAGTATCTTGCATATCTCTAGCTGGATGAGATTTTGGCAAATTTAAAGCCTCAAAATTATGAAATTCATCCTCGATTAAAGGACCTTTTTCTATACTGAAATTCAAACTTAAAAAATATTCTATGATTTTATCCATAGTGCCCATTACAGGGTGTAAGGCACCTTTTGTTACATTTTCATCAAAATAATTAAAATCAAGCACATCTTGTTTCATTTTTTCTTCAAGTGCAAGATTTTCTAAAATTTCAAATTTAGCCAAATAGGCTTTATTGAAAGCTTCTTTTTCTAAATTTAAAGTAGCAGCTAATTCTTTTTTAGCATCGCCTTCTAAATTTTTAAGCTTTGAAAAACTCTCGGTTAAAACACCTTTTTTACCAAGAACTGAAATTCTAAGTGCCTCTAAATCATTTAAATTATTACACTCTTCAACTTGTTTAATAAAATTTTGCAATTTTTACCCCAATCAAAGTGAAATCTGATTTTAATTTTATTAAAAAGTATTTTAAATTCAGCATAAAAATTAAACTTTTAGAGATATAATTCTAAAAAATTATTAATATTAATACAAGGATAATACATGCAAGAAAAAACAGTTTTTGAACTTATAGTTGAAGGTAAAATTCCATGCAATAAAGTTCTTGAAAATAATGATTTTCTAGCTTTTCACGATATCGCTCCAAAAGCTCCTATTCATGTGCTTATTATTCCAAAAAAACATTTTAAAAATTTTCAAGAATTTGATCCAGAACTTATGGCAAAAATGACAAGCTTCATCCAAGAATTAGCTATATTGCTAAATATTCATGAAAGTGGGTATAAACTGATAACAAATTGTGGAAAAGATAGCGGACAAGAAGTGTTTCATTTGCATTTTCATATGCTTGGAGGTTTTACAACCCCACAAAAGCAATAAATTATTTTACCAAAGGCACCAACATCATCTCATATAATTTACCATAAATTTCATTAGAGCATAGATGTTTTGCTAATTCTAAACCAAAAAGAATAGCTGTTGCAGGACCTGCTGAAGTGATGATATTTTTATTAGCGACTACAGCTTGATTAATACGAGTACCATTAAGTCCAATCTCACAACCTGGATAACAGGTGAATTCATCTTTTAAAACTCCTGCAGCATTTAAAACTATAGGAGATGCACAAATAGCAGCGAGAATTTTATTATTATCATGAAGTTTTTTAATGATATTTAAAATTTCATCTGATTGTTTAAGATTATTCATACCTTCATATCCACCCGCTAAAGCAATAGCGTCAAAATCCATATGCGTAATGTCTTTTAGCAAATAATCAGCCTTAATAATAACATCGTGAGATCCTTTTACAAAAAGATCAGAATTTAAAGAAGCCGTAATCACTTCCAAATCCCCACCCACTTCTTTAGCACGTCTTAAAACATCAACTACGCTTATCAATTCAGTCTCTTCAAATCCTTGTGCCATTGGAACTAAAATTTTTTTACTCATTATCTCTCCTTATTTTATATTTTTGAAATCTTTTTTCTTTTTCTTTAGCTTTTTCACTCATTTGACGATTAAAACCTATAATTAAAAAAATCATAAAAAAGACAAAAAAAGCTACAAAAATAAAATCTAAAATTGACATATATAAGCCTCCTTTAAAAATCCTAACATAATTTTATAAATATTTAAAGAAAAATCAAAGATAATTTTATAGAATTTAAGTTTTTGAGATTATTTTAAGGGGTGATTGATTTTGAATCAGAAAAATATCAGAATTTTTGTATTTCTTGTCATTATAATTTTATGGGCTTATTTTTCTTTTCCTATTGAAATTTTACAAATTAAAAATTCTAATGGGGAAATAAGCTATGGTTATACAGCTAATGCAAATGCTTATTTAAAAAGCTATGGCATCACTCTTTTACTTACTGTTTGTGCCGTTTTTATCGGGATAATTGTTGGCTTTGGTTTAGCTATTTTAAGATTTTTTAATATTAAAGTCTTAAATTTTATTATCGATGAATATATTGATATTATTCGTGGAACCCCTGTTATTTTACAACTTATGATTTTCTCTTTTGTGATTTTAACTTTTATTGATAATCTATACGCAGCTATTTTCGCTTTAGGGTTAAATAGTTCTGCTTATATCGCAGAAATAGTTAGAAGCGGAATTAATAGTATAGACAAAGGACAAATGGAGGCTGCTCGCGCTATGGGACTTAATTATCAAACCTCTATGAAAGAAATTATCCTTCCACAAGCTATAAAAAATATTTTACCTGCCTTAGCGAATGAATTTATTTCTTTATTTAAAGAAACTTCCGTGGTTGGTTTCATCAGTGTTATTGATATTACCATGCAAAGTCAAAGTTTGCAAGCAATTTTTTATAATCCTAAACCTATTATATTTACAGGCTTAATTTATTATATCAGCGTTAAAATTTTCAGTTATTTTGCTAAAAAACTTGAAACTAGGATTAATAAAAATGATTAAAATAAAAAATTTACATAAAAAATATGGTAATTTAGAAGTTTTAAAAAATATCAATACTGAAATTTCACAAGGCGATATTATAGCTATTATAGGGCCAAGCGGGAGTGGAAAAAGTACTTTTTTACGTTGCATCAATAGACTAGAATTAGTCAACAGTGGAGAAATTTTTATCAAGGGTGAAAATATATTAGATCCCAAAACAGACATAAATAAAATACGTCAAAAAGTCAGCATGGTTTTTCAGCATTTTAATCTTTTTGCCAACAAAACCATTATGCAAAATTTATGCCTAGCCCCTGTAAAAACTAAAATTTTAAATCAAGAAGAAGCCATCAAAAAAGCTAGAAATTTACTTAAAAAAGTTGGACTTTGCGATAAAGAAGACGTCATGCCTCACCAACTTTCAGGTGGGCAAAAACAACGCATAGCTATTGCAAGAAGCTTGATGATGAATCCAGATATTATTTTATTTGATGAACCTACTTCAGCACTTGATCCTGAGATGATAGGAGAAGTTTTAAGTATTATGAAAGATCTTGCAAAAGAAGGTTTAACTATGCTTGTAGTTACCCATGAAATGGGTTTTGCTAAAAACGTTGCTAATCGAATTTTTTTTATGGATAAAGGAAATATAGCGGTTGATAACACCCCTAAAGAAGTTTTTGAACATCCAAAAAATGAAAGATTAAAAGAATTTTTAAATAAAGTTTTAAATCACTAAATTTAATCAGTCTTGAAAAACAAGACTGACTAGCTCCAGCATTCTGCATTTTTTATATTTAATTTAGAAGCGCTAAAATGAGGATCTTTTTTTGCTTTTTGCTGCGCATTAAAATCTTTCAATGCTTTATTAACAATACCGCCTAAAAGCAATAAAGAAATAATATTTGTCGTTGCCATAAAAGCCATTGTAAGATCTGCTAAACTCCAAGCAAGCTTTAAATTCATTTGTGATCCTATAAATATCATAGCTACAGCACTTATTCTAAACAAATTCATTATAAATTTAGAATTTGTCAAATATTTTACATTGGTTTGTGCATAATAATAATTTCCAATTAATGATGTAATAGCAAAAAGAACAATAGCAATGGTAACAAAATGAACTCCAAATCCTCCATAATATTCCCTCATAGCTTCTTGCACCAAAGGCATACCATCTCCTATATTACTTCCGTGGAAATTTAAATAAGCCATAGAAAAAAGTACTAAAAATCCAGAACTAGTACAAACAACAACATCAATCAATACTGAAAAAGATTGAATAATACCCTGTTTAACGGGATGACTAGTAAGAGCTGCTGCTGCTGCATTTGGAGCAGATCCCATTCCTGCTTCGTTTGAAAAAAGCCCTCTTTTTATCCCTATAACCAAAACCGAACCAGCAAAACCACCAAAAATAGCCTTAAAATCAAAAGCACTCAATAAAACCATATGAATTACAGAAGGAATTTTATCAAAATTAATCAAAACCGCAATGATTGCAAGTAAAATATAAGCCATAGCCATAAAAGGAACAATTACAGAGCTTATTTTACCGATTTTTGTATGATGAGAAAAAAACATCCATGAGCCAAAAATTGTCAAAACAATACCAATAACAATAGGCCAATAACTTGAGGTAAAATCTGTTGGTGAATTTGGATTAAACATATTATAATATATTTTAAAAGCTGATGTCATTGTTTGACTTTGCAAACCATTAAAACCATAAGCATAAGTAATGATTAATATAAAAGCAAAGAAAGATCCAAAAAAATGCGAACCTAAGGCTTTTCTTATATAATAAGCAGGGCCTCCTTTGAAACCACCTGTTTCATCTTTGGATTTATAAATTTGAGCTAAAGTACTTTCTGCAAATGCTGAAGCTCCACCAAAAAATGCCATAATCCACATCCAAAATAAGGCTCCAGCACCGCCTGTTGTAAGTGCATATGAAATTCCTGCGATATTGCCTATCCCAACCCTAGAAGCCGTTGATATCATCAAGGCTTGAAAAGGTGAAATATGCTCTTTAGAACTTTCACCATTTCTTTCAGTTAAAATTGAAAATACGGATTTGAGCATACGAAATTGCACAAAACCTGTTAAAGAACTATAATAAATTCCACAAATAATAAGCAAAATAACCATTATTGTATCTGTATAAGGAGTAATGTATCCTAAATAATTTATAATTTTTTCACTGAATGAAATATTTAAATTTTGCTCTCCCATATATGTCCTTTCATCTTTATTTCAATTTACTTTAACATATTTTTTATGAAAAACACATTTACTTATGAAAAAATATAATGAAAAAATATAAATTTGTTACGCTAAAAAATAAAATGTTGAAAATTTTGTCTTAAAGCCTCATAGGAAACAATGCCAACACTAGTAGCTAAATTTAAGCTTCTTCCGCAAGATTTCATTGGAATAGTGATGGCATTTTCCCAATTAATTTGCATAAGCTCCATAGGTAAACCATAACTTTCACTGCCAAAAAACAAAAAGTCATTTTCTTTAAATTTAGCATCAAAATAAGATTTTTTACTCTTTGTTGTGGCAAAAAAGAAACGATCTTTAAATTTTAAATTTTTATCTAAAAAAAGTTCCAAATTTTCCCAAACTACCGGTTCTAATTTTTCCCAATAATCAAGCCCTGCTCTGCGAACAGCCTTTTGAGAAATATCAAAAACGGTTGGTTTAATAATATGAAGTTTAAAACCAGCATTATAGCACATCCTTCCTATGCTCCCTGTATTTTGAGGAATTCTAGGATTAACCAAAACTATATTGAACATTACACTAAAATCCTTGGAATATCTGGATGAAGCCTAACTAAAATTTCATATGAAATTGTATTGAAAAAATCAGCCCAAATATCAGCATCATTAAAGACACAAATTTCCTCGCCACAATCTTCACAAGAAAAACTATCCATTGAGATTTTGCCTAAAATATTTTTATGATTTGCTAAAGTTAAATTGCCTTTTCCATTGTAGCGAAATAACCCATCAGCATAGCCTAAATCATAGGTAGCAATTTTTATTTTTTTATCCGTACTAAAAGATCTTCCATACCCTACACTTTGACCGGAATTTAAAATTCTTTCACTTAATTTATGAGCATAAAGACTTAAAATTTTTTTCAATCTTTCATCTCCATAGCCAAATTGAGCAATTCCTATTCTAAAAAATTCATCTTTAGGAATATCGTGAGCTCTAAACAAAGCCGCTGAATTAAAAGAATGAAAGATTAAATGATTATATTTTTTTTGCGCCAACATTTTAGCTTTAGAAAATTTTTGTTTTTGGATAAAAAAACTTGCATCCATCTCATCAGCACTTGAAAAATGAGTGAATATTCCTTCTAAATTTAATCCTGCTTCATCAATTTTTAAAAAAGCATCTTCTATATTTTCCACAAAAACGCCATTTCTATGCATTCCTGTATCTATCTTAAGATGAATTTTTGTGCCGATTTTATATTCTTTAACCTTAGAAATTTCATTTAAAGCGTATATAAATTGAGAATTTTCATTTCCATTAGGTTTGTGTGAAAGTATTAAAATTTTTTTAAATAAATCTTGAATTTCATAAGCTTCTTTTTCATTTTTAACCGCAACAAAATCAATACCAAATTTTTTAGGGATAGGAGCTAGTATTTTAGCTCCATGCCCATAAGCATTATCTTTAAAAACACAAATTATTTTCGAAGGATCTCCAACTTTTTGGATAATTTGTTTTAAATTATTTTCATATAATTTTTGATTTAGTTTAATAACAGACATAAAATCATTGCTCTGCTAAAATTTTCATTTTTCCTTTATCGTTTAATTTAACATATAAAATTTTATTACCTTTAAATTGATAATTTTTTGTATAATAATCTTCATAAAAAGAAATTCTATACATAACTTCATTATTTAAATTTGGATAAGGGCTAATATTAATATCTGAAAATCGTATCTTTTTATTTTCTTTGCGAGAAAAAATAGCTTTTTTCATAGAAGCAAATTCTTCAAATTTCATTTTATCAAAACGTTTAAACTCATTTTGGTCGTAAAATCCTAAATAAGAATCTATATTATTATTCATCCAGGCAGATTTCCAGGCAAAAAGCTCCGCAAATAAAGAAGCAATTTCCTCTTTTTTCCCTCTAATATTATCCTTTTCTTCGGTCATTACAAATACTTTTTTATCTTGAACTACTTTGGCAAATTTTTCAAGATTTTCATTAAACAAAGCGATACAACCCTTTGTTTTAAACTCATCAATTCTAGTACCATCCAAAGGATAACCATGTATCCAAATTCCACCACCTGTTTTTCCTTGCACTTTATCCAATAAATTTGGATAAGTTGTTGCAAAAGCAAAAGGACCATAGTAAGGATCGCCTGGATTAAATTTTTTTCCTAGCTCATAAAAACCTACAGGGGTTTTTAAATCGCCCTCAACTTTTTTATCTCCCATTAAACCTGTAATAATTGACTTTTGCTCAAAATCTTTTTTAATTTTTCCATCATCATAAGAATATACGCGAAGAATTTTATCAGTTTTATTCGCAAGAACAATATCGACCTTATCACTATAATATCCAAGAGAAACATTTTTATCTGCTATTTCAGACAGCCAAAAATTTTTATCCATTAACTCTTTTTCAATCTCTACCCCAACAGCATCTAAACCCTGATCTAAATAAATCTTAACTAAGTCAGAAGCTTTTATTATAGATACACCTAAAAAAAATAAAATAAGAAATCTTTTAAACAATATATTTTCCTTAAACTTAAATATTCACATTAATATTTTGCTAGAAATTCTTAAAGTGAGATTATATTGTTTTTTTCTTAAAAAATCATAATTATTAAAAATAAGAATTGAATAATTTTTACAATAAATAATATTTAATTTTTTAAAATATAATTCAAAAAAACATTTTATTTTAATTTTTAGGGTGTATTTTCATGAAAAAAATATTTTTTATTTTAATTTTTGCCTTAATACTTTCAGTATTGTATTTTATTCTTAACCATAATATTTCAAAAAAAGAACCCAGAATTAATACTTTAAAATCTTTAAATTGTGATTTAAATATTAATGATTGCGCTTATACACTTAAAGATAAACAAATAATTATTTCTCTAAATCCTAAGCCTGTTAAATCTTTACAAAATACTAAATTACTCATTAAAAATCTTGGAACATATGAAAATTTAGAATTGAAAATTTACGGATTAAATATGTTTATGGGGGAAATCAAACCAAAAATTTACCAAATCAATAAAACAGACTATGAAAGCCAATTTATACTTTCTTCTTGCTTTATGCATACGATGCGATTTAGAGCAGAATTGGTAGACAATAACAAAAGCCTATTTTATTTTGATTTTGATTTAAAAAGATAAAAAAGGATTAAAAGGCTAGAAAATCTAGCCTTTATTTTATTTCTTTTTTTTGCCGCTAGCTTTAGCAACAGCTTCTTTAAGGTTTTTACCTACTTTAAATTTTGCAACTTTTGTTGCAGGAACTTTAATAGTTTTTCCAGTGCTCGGAACTCTTGCTTCTCTAGCAGCTCTTTCAGCTGTTGAAAAAGTACCAAAACCTATAAAACTAATACTATCGCCTTTTGCTAATACATCTGTAATTGTAGCAATAACTGCATCAGTAGCAGCCGTAGCATCTTTTTTTGTTAGCCCAGCAGTTTGAGCAACTTGAGAAATAAAATCTGCTTTAGTCATAAAAACTCCTTTTTCTATTTATTAAAACACCATATTCTAGCATATTAATCCAAGAATATCAAGCATTAAAGTAATTTTTTTTAGCTTTTTTAGCTTTATAAAACTCAAATTCACCGCTGTTATCAATTTCATTGCCAATTTTTTCATAAAGCTTGTAATAATATTTTACAAATTCCTTACATTCTTTTTCTATAGGCATAAAAACTTTATTCTCGATTAAGCAAAAACGATTTAAAAATTCTTTTGCATCTAACTTTAAAGTATAATGTTTAGCCAAATCATAATAAGTTTGTAAAACAAGCAATTTAAATTTTTCATAAAATTCCAAATTAAAATTAATTTTTAATCTATCTTCAAATTTTAAAACTCCACTTTTAAAAAGTAAAGAAAGATGTATTAAACCTTCGGTATAATAAGGTTGCACCTCATCAACTTTTTGCCAAGCTATAAGAGAAATTGCTCTTTTAATAAGTTCATGAAAAACCGGTAATATAAGCTTTTTATCTTCATGAAAGAAGAAATTTATCAGTCCTCCGGTTGTTGCCTTGTATTCTTCTATATTTTTAAAAAAACCACTTTGATTCATCTTTTTTTCACTATCACTAGTAATAAAAAAGATATGACCAAATTCATGCCCTATGGTTGAAATTTCATAAACACGTTTCCAAATATCCTCTTTAAAAAAAAGAATTTCTCTACCATAATCTAAAAAATCCTTCTCAAAAACCTCACTTGCAATTTTCATAAAAGGTCTACTTAAAGTATTTTCATAAACAAAATTTAAAAATGCAAAAATTTTCTTTCCTGTTACATTGCTTACAAATTCATCATTAGGAACAACCTGTGCAGAGAATAAACCTTTAAGCTCAGCTCCATAAAAAATCATAGGTGTACAAATATAAAGCTGTGTTTTATCTATATTGTTAAGCACTTCTTTTTTTAAATTTTCATCTTCGATATTTATATTTTCATATACTTTTATAAAACTTTCCTTGATTTCATTACTGAATTTTAAAGCATCAAAATCACTTTCATCTTCCAATCTTATATCCCACTCCAAGGCAACGGCATGTGTATAGTGATCTTCATAATACTCCAAAGGATGCCCAACCTGCAAAGGTGACTTAACTTTCATCCAGGCAAATTCTGCTTCTTGCCACGATCCAATGATTTTATCTTCATCCTTTTGGCAAAAAGCATTTTTTAATTTTTCAAAATACTCCACATAAGCTAACTCATCCTCTTCTTTGGCGATATTTTTTAATTTTTCTATCATTTTTTCAAAAGCAAATTCAAGCTTTAATGTTTCATTTTCAAAAAATCTTGCATAAGGAACAAATTTCCATAAATTTCCTATTCTTACAAGCACTCCATAGCTTCTTTCGCAAATTTCTCCTTGAGGGGTGATTTGATATAATTTATTTTTATGTAAAAAATCAATAGCATCATCAAGATTTGGAAATTGTGATGCTAAAATTTTATTATTTTTTTCTATAATTTCTTTAGTCCAAGAAATTTCATAAGAATTTATAACTATTCCTATTTCATGAACTCCTTGAATTAAAATTTCATAGAATTCATTCAATAACTTTTTATCCACAATTTCATGAATAAGTTCTTGATGTTCTTTTTCATAAAATTTTCTAATTTCCTCATAAAATTTATGTTTTAATTCTGCAATTTTTTCTTCTTTAAAAAAATTCTTTTTCCATTCTTGAACTAAATTTTCTTCTTTTAGATCAACCAAACGTCTAAGAATAGCCACAAAAGTACTTTTTTCCTTTTTTAATTCACTAAGATTAAGTAAATGCTCGAAATATCCGTCCCATGAGTCCGAATCCAAAAATTCATAAAAAATATTGATGTTTTCCTTACGTTTTTTTACAAGTTTTGCCACTTCTTTAAAATTATTCATTTTTTAGTTTCCTTTCTTTACTTTATTGAATTATAATTTATTATTTAAAATAAGGAGTAAAAAATGAAAGATATGGGCGAACCAAAACTTAAAATCGTTGCCATGCCTAAAGACACAAACTCAGCAGGTAATATTTTTGGCGGTTGGATCTTATCACAAATTGATACAGCAGGTGTAATAGCAGCAAGAGAACTTTCTCCTGAAAGAGTTGTAACTATTTCTATGGAACAAGTTGTTTTTAAACAACCTGTATTTGTTGGAGATATAATCTCTTGTTACGCAAAAGTAGTAAAAGTTGGAACAACCTCAATACGCGTTGAAGTTGAAGTTATCGCGCAAAGAGTAGATGAGTTTGGTTCAACTATATGTGTAAATGTAACTTCTGCTACTGTTACTTATGTAAGCGTTGATAGACGAGGAAATAAAAAACCTATAAGTGAAGAACTAAAAAGAATTCATGGCTTTTTAAATGCCTAATTTTGTAAGATAAAGACTTTATCCTTAGAGATTATCAGCATTTATTTAAACCACCGCTATTATACTTTTTTTCTAAGCAATCCTTAAAAAACTCCCCTCTTGTTTTGGGAGTTTTTTCTGGATGTGATTTTTCCATATGCTCCAAATATTTATCATAACTCGAAAGTCCCGCTAAGGGATGAAAAAACCTTTCAGTTTTTTCATAAATTTTCTTAAACTTGTTTAGCATTTAATGAGTTAAGATCAACATAAGGACTTTCTTTTAATGGAATTTTGATTTTTCCTATACAAATTCCTATACAAGAAATGATAACCAGTAAGGTTGTAAGCATAAAGAATATACATAAAACCGCATCTAAAACATTTCCAAACCAAGAATGAGATAAATTAGAAATTTGCCGTTCTTTTTCTTGTATTTGTTTTTCAAATTTTATTTGATTTTCTTGACTTGATTGTTGCTTTTGAGATTTAATTGATGCAATTTCATTTTCTAATTTTTCAATAGCCTTTTTATTCATTTGAGCTGTAGCGATATGGCTAACGGTATTTTGAATTTTTGCTCCTTCTTCATAAGGTAATATCTTTTGAATACCTCCATAAAGGGTAGCGATCAATACAAAAGTTGCTGGAGCTAAAGTAACCCAAAGAAATTTCTTTTTACCCATTTTTGCAAGAATAGCACTCACTAAAAGCAATGACATACCGGCTAACATTTGATTGCTTACTCCAAAAAGTGGCCATAAAGTATAAATTCCTCCATTAGGATCGATAGCTCCTTGATACAAGAAATACCCCCAGCAAGAAACACTGATAATAGTAGCTAATAAACCAGCCCAAACGTTATGGATATTTCCCAAAGGTTTATAAACATTACCTAATATATCTTGAATCATGAATTTAGAAGTTCTAGTTCCTGCATCAACAGCTGTTAAAATAAATAAAGCTTCAAATAAAATCGCAAAATGATACCAAAAGCCCATAAATTCAACACCGCCAAAAATTTTATGCAAGATTAAAGTCACTCCTAATGCAAATGTTGGCGCCCCACCTGTTCTTGATAGTATAGTTTGCTCACCTATATCTTTAGTTAACTGCGTAATTTCTTCTGGAGTCACCAAAAATCCCCATTCGCTAATCACCTTAGCCGCATGAGCTAAATCAGTACCAATTAAAGCAGAAGAAGAATTAACGGCAAAATAAATTCCAGGATGTAAAATACAAGCACAAATTAAAGCCATAATAGCCACGCCGCTTTCAGCAAGCATAGCGCCATATCCTACAAATAAAGCATGTTCTTCATTTTCTAGCATTTTTGGACTTGTACCGCTTGAAATTAAAGCATGAAAACCACTTATAGCCCCACACGCTATAGTGATAAATAAAAATGGAAAAATAGAACCCGCAAAAACAGGACCAGTTCCATCAAGGTACTGATAATTGATTTTTGGCATTAAAAAATCAGGTGCAACAAATAAAATTGCTAAAGCCATTACAACAATAACACCCATTTTCAAAAAAGTCGCAAGATAATCTCTTGGTGCCAAGAAAAACCAAACTGGCAATAATGAAGAAACAAAACCATAACCCATAATCATAAATGCTAATGTAGGTTGATCAAAAGTAAAAAAATGTGCTAAAGTTGGATTAAGAGAGACATCATGTCCATAATGAATAGAAAGAAGCAATAAAATAAATCCAATAATCGAAGCTTCTCCTACTCTTCCTGGGCGAATAAAACGCATATAAATTCCCATAAATATTGCTATAGGAATAGTCATTGCTATAGTAAATAATCCCCAAGGAGAATTGGCTAAAGATTTTACAACCACCATAGCCAAAATAGCAATGATAATAATCATGATTCCAAAAATAGCAAGCATAGCAACGCCGCCAGTAAATTTTCCCATTTCATCCTTGATCATTTCTCCAAGACTGCGCCCTTTTCTACGCATAGAAATAAAAAGAACTAAAAAATCATGCACAGCTCCAGCTAAAACCCCACCAACTAAAATCCAAATCATAGAAGGCAAATAACCCATTTGAGCTGCTAAAACAGGGCCTACCAAAGGTCCAGCTCCAGCAATAGCAGCAAATTGATGGCTGAATAAAACGATTTTATTTGTTGGAACAAAATTTTGTCCATCATTTTCTATTTTAGCTGGAGTAACTCGATTTTTATCAAGCTCAACAACTTTAAAAGCAATAAAACGCCCATAAAGTCTATATCCTATCATATAAATACAGACGGCTGAAACAACCAAATAGATAGCCGAAACTTTTTCGCCATTTTGCAAAGCCAAATAGCAAAAACAAGCAGCACCCAATAAGGCAATGAAAAACCATAAAATTTTTTTCAACACTCTAGCTCCTTTTTAAAATAAAAAATAAATTATAATAAATAAAATATTAATTTATTTTAAATTATTAAGGAGGTGAAAAATATTTTTATAAAATTTAGAGATTAATTTTGTAGAAAAACCTATAGATTTAAATCTATAGGAAAATTTTTAAAGAAATAAAGAATTCACACTCTCGTTATGATAAACTCGACGTATCACTTCAGCAAAAATTGGAGCCACACTTAACACTTTAATATTTGGAAGTTCTTTTCTTAAAGGAATAGTATCAGTCACCACAAGTTCATCTAAAACACCATTTTCGATTCTATCATAAGCAGGACCACTTAAAACCGCGTGAGTACAGCAAGCCATTACTGATTTTGCCCCTTTATCTTTTAAAACTTCTGCTGCCTTTACAATTGTTCCAGCAGTATCTATAATATCATCTACTAAAACAACTTCTTTGTCTTTTACATCACCGATGATATTCATCACTTCACTTTCATTAGCTCTTTCTCTTCTTTTATCAACTATAACAATATCAAGATCTAAATGCTTAGCGACGCTTCTTGCTCTAGCAATACCACCAATATCGGGACTTGCAATGATAGCATCTTTAAAATTTTTGCTTTTAATGTAATCATTAAAGACTATGCTTCCATAAAGATTATCCACTGGAATATCAAAAAAACCTTGAATTTGTCCAGCATGCAAATCTATAGTTGCCACACGGTTAATCCCTGCAGTTTGAATTAAATTTGCAACCAATTTGGCAGTAATAGGAACCCTAGGATTGGCTTTTCTATCTTGTCTTGCATAACCAAAATATGGAACAATAGCCGTAATAGAATTTGCACTTGAGCGTTTTAGCGCATCAGTTAAAATCAAAAGCTCCATAAGATTATCATTTGTTGGAACACAAGTACTTTGTATTATAAAAACATCTTTTCCTCGAACACTTTCATCAATTTGCACACTAATTTCACCATCGCTAAAACGCTTAATACCTGCATCACTTAAGGGCAAGGAAAGATATTTTGAAATTTGCCTTGCAAATTCTACATTTGCTGAACCTGAAAAAATTTTATAACCTCTCATAAAATAACCTTAAATATTTTTAATGATAATAATCAAGAAGTTGATTTTAATAAAACAAATGTTAAAAAATCCTAATATAAACCAGAAAAACTATATTTTACCCTTAAAATCATAAAAAATCGTGATAAAAATTAATTTTAGATTTTTTCATAATAAGTTCCATGCGATGAAAAAACTTTCTTAAAAAAAATATTTTCTGGAACTAAATCCGCATTTCCAATATATAATCTCCCTTTATCTGATAAAATTCTATGAAAACGCTCCATAAGCTTAATCTTTGAATCATAATCAAAATAAATTATCATATTTCTTGAAACTATAATATCAAATTTATTCAATCTTAAAAATTTATCTTCAAAAACATTACAAAGCTCAAAATTACATCTGCATAATTCTTGTTTATTTATGGTAAAAATTTCTTGATTATCATGAGTAAAAAATCGTCTCTTTTCACTCTCGCTTAAACGATGTAACGTTCTTCCTTGATATTGACCCATTTTTGCTTTTTCAATAACATTTGAATTAATATCAATTCCTGTAATGGATAAATCTTTTATAAAATTTTGGGCTGCTAGTATTGCCATAGAATAAACTTCTTCTCCACTAGAACAAGGTGCACTTAAAATATTAACATGCTTCTCGAGGCTTTTGACATAAAAAATAATCTCTCTCAGTTGAGCCAATTCTCTTAAAAAATAAGTTTCACCTATAGTAATAAAATCTAAAGTATCTTGCTTAAGTTGTTTACTAATTTTAAGTTTACTCAAAAACTCAGCAAAACTTTTTGCTTGAGTTCCTGAAACAAATTTGGATAACTTTAAAGCTAAGATATTTCTTTTTTCATTTAAATCTATACCGCTGATTTCATTGATGATTTGAATAAACTCGTTTAATTCTGATTCTGTAGGATTAATTTTTTCTTTCATAATCAAAAACCCACCCCTATTCTATAAAATTTATAATTTCTTGTTTGATTTCTTTTAAGCTCATAGGTCTTAAATTAGGATTCATATCTTTTGCTTTTTTAGGCATACCATAAACAATACTGTCCGTTTGATTTTCGCACAAACATTTTACTCCAACTTTATATAATTCAAACAAACCTTTAGCTCCATCATCGCCCATTCCAGTTAAAATAATTGCAAGAATTTTATTTGTTTTAACCAAAGGAATTGCAGAATGAAATAATAAATCAACACTTGGCTTAAAACTTGTAACAACATCTTTCCAATTTGCTATAAGATTTAAATTTCCTGATAAAGTAGTATTTTTTTGGCAAATATAAATTTTATTTGTCAAAACTTCTCTATCATTTAAAGGAGCCACTTTGCTCAAAGCTTCTTTGTCAAACTGATTGATAAATGATGGAATAAAACTAGCACTCATGTGCTGCGCTATAACCACAGCTGTATTTTTTATATCCACATCATTTAAAAGAAACTTTAATTGATTAGGACCTCCCGTAGAAGATCCTATAAGTATAAGCTTCATTTATTTCCTTAAAAATTTTAATATGTTATAAATTGATTAGAAAATTTATTCTATAATTTTAACATATATAAATAAAATAAAAACTTAGTCTGAAATTTATTTTAAAAAGCTATTTTTATATTTAATTATGTTAATATTATTTATCGCAAAGATATTATTACTAGGTTTGTATTATGCTTAAAGAAAAAATTTATATCGCTAGTGATCATGCCGGTTTTGATCTCAAACAAAAAATCTGCACCTATCTTAAAGAAAAAAATATAATCTTTGAAGATCTAGGAACAAATAATGCTCAAAGTTGTGATTATCCCGATTTTGCACATTTATTAGCTTCTAAAATAGACTCGAACTGCTTTGGAATCTTAATTTGTGGAACAGGTATTGGAATTTCTATCACCGCTAATAGACATAAAAATATCCGTTGTGCTTTATGTCATGAAAGCTTGAGTGCAAAATTATCCAGACAGCATAACGATGCAAATGTGTTGGCTTTGGGCGGGAGATTGATTGGATTTGAAATGGCTATTAATATAGTAGAAAATTTTATACAAACTCCATTCGATGGAGATAGACACATAAGAAGAATACAAAAAATCGAGGTGAATTAACAATGTTTACAAATTGGTTTGTTTTAACTATTCTCATATGCGCAACACTTTATCTTGTTGTAATGTTACTCTATTATAAAACTTTATTAAGCAAGGAGAAAAATTCTAAAGACTTTATAAAAACAAATCTTGACGACACAGAGATTATTATTAGAAAACTTCAAGTTCAACTTCAACGTAGTTTAGGCAATATAGATATTTTAACCGAAGAATTAAATAAAATTAAAACCGACTTAAGCTCTTTAAGAACAAGAAATTCTCAATATCGTTTAGAAAATGATAAATTAAGACAAAGAATCAAAGAATTAGAAGCAAAAATCGAGGCATTATTATGAAAAAACTTACCGAAGAAGAAAAAAAATTTTTATCCCAAAGTATACGAGTTGTTCCAAATTTTCCAAAAGAAGGAATTATTTTTAGAGATATTACTACTTTATTAAACAATAAAAAAGCTTTATCTTTTTTACTTGAACATTTAAGCGAACGTTACAAAAGCATGAAATTGGATTTCATAGCTGGAACAGAAAGTCGTGGTTTTATTTTTGCGGCAATGCTTTGCGCAAAACTCAATCTACCTTTTGTGCCAATTAGAAAACCTAATAAACTCCCATCATCTGTTTTTACCTGTGAATATGAATTAGAATATGGCACAGATAAAATAGAAATTCATCAAGATGCTTTTAAAAATGTAAAAAATGCAAAAGTTTTACTCATAGATGATTTAATCGCTACTGGAGGCACAGCTATCGCCTCCTTGGAGCTAATAAAACAAGCAGGAGGCGAGTGTATAGAATCTTGCTTTTTAATCAATTTAAAAGACTTAGGTGGAATGAAAAAATTAGAAAAATATTGCGCAGCTTATAGCGTGTTAGATTTTTAAGGAAAACAAATGAAAAAATGGCTTAAATTATTTGCTTTTACGGTTTTAATCGCTATTGTAATCTATATTATTTACAACTTTACAAAAAACGATTTTTCTTTAGAAGATTTTATTATAAAAATTTGGAATGAGCACGTTGAAACTTGGGGTTACTTGATACTCTTTTGCTGGAGCATCTTAGAAGGAGAACTTGGACTTATTTTAGCTGGAGTTGCAGCACATGATGGAAAAATGGATGTGATTTTAGCTATTTTTGTAGCAGGGCTTGGAGGATTTGTTGGGGATCAAATTTATTTTTATATTGGAAGATATAATAAAAAATATATTCAAAAGAAACTTCGATCTCAAAGACGAAAATTTGCTGTAGCACATCTTCTTCTACAACGTTTCGGTTGGCCTATTATTTTCATACAACGTTATATGTACGGATTTAGGACAATCATTCCTATGAGTATAGGTATTACAAGATATAGCAGTAAAAAATTTGCTATTATAAATCTTTTGAGCGCATGGATTTGGGCTACCATCACTATACTTTTAGCATGGTATTTTGGCAGCTTAATCCAAACTTTTCTCCACTGGTCAAAAGAATGGATTAAAGAATACTGGTATCTTGCTGCTATTATTGTCATTGCCTTTTTATCAGGAATCATTTTCATTTTTAAACGTATAGAAAAAGCAATACTAAAAGAAAGGAGAAAAAAATAATGCAATTTATTTTTGAAGATAAAAAACTAAATTCTATTAAAGCTGATTTTGAAGTTATTTTTATTCAAGATAAAAATTTAAAACCATATAACGAAGAAAAAAATTTTTTCAAATTAAATAATTTTAAAGGCGAAGGTGCTCTATTAGATACAAGAAATTCTAAGCTTTTTGTAGAATTAAAAAGTCTATCTTATGAAGATATCAGACTATGCTTTTTTAATATTTATAAAAATTTAGAAAAACTAAATATTAAAAGTATTAAATTACCTAGTGTTATTGGGGATTGCACTGTAAGAAGCTTTTGTTGTTTAGTAGAAGGTGTGCTATTTGGAGCCTATAATTTTAATAAATATAAAAAAGAAAAACAAACAAGCACGCTTAAAAAAATTATTATCTCAAGTCAGGAATTAAACGATAAAAAATTTGATTTAAGTGAAGCTAAAATAGGTTTAGAACGCGGACAAATTTTAGCCAATGCCACTAATTTCGCAAAAGATATAGTCAATGAAATTCCTGAAATTTATACACCTTTAAAGATGGCTGAAGATGCGCAAAAATTAGCCAAAGATCATAAAAATATCTCTTGTAAAGTTTATGATGAAAAATTCCTTATGAAAGAAAAAATGAATGCTTTTTTAGCTGTAAATAAAGCTTCAAACATCCCTCCTCGTTTAATCCATTTAAGCTATAAAGCTAAAAATTCCAAAAAAAGAATAGTCTTTGTAGGAAAAGGTCTTACTTATGATAGCGGTGGTTTAAGCTTAAAACCTTCTGATTATATGGTAACAATGAAAGCTGATAAAAGCGGTGCTGCTGCTTCAATGGGAATCATTAAAGCTGTATCAGAGCTTAATTTAGATCTAGAAATTCATTGTATCTTAGGTGCAACAGAAAATATGATAGGCGGAAACGCTTATAAACCAGATGATGTGTTAATTTCTCGAGAAGGAGTCAGTATAGAAGTAAGAAATACTGACGCAGAGGGTCGTTTAGTATTAGCTGATTGTCTTTCATATGCGCAAGATCTAAAACCCGATCTTTTAATTGACATGGCTACCCTAACAGGTGCGTGTGTGGTGGGTCTTGGAGAATTTACTAGCGGTATCATGGGTAATAATGAAGATTTAAAAAATGAATTTTATAAAAGCTCTAAAAAAAGCGGAGAATACGCAACGATTTTACATTTTAATCCTTATCTTAAAGATCTAATTAAATCCAACATCGCTGATGTTTGCAATGTTGCATCAAGCCGTTATGGCGGTGCGATAACAGCAGGACTTTTCTTGGATAAATTTATACGACAAGAATACAAAGACAAATGGCTCCATCTTGATATAGCAGGACCTGCTTATGTGGAAAAAAATTGGGGATATTCAAATTTTGGTGCTAGCGGTGCTGGTGTTAGAATGTGTGTTAATTTTTTAATTCATCTCTTAAGGAAAAATAAATGAGTCTTTCAGTTGGGATAGTAGGACTTCCAAATGTTGGAAAATCAACAACTTTTAATGCTTTAACCAAAGCACAAAATGCACAAAGTGCTAATTATCCTTTTTGTACAATAGAACCTAATAAAGCAATGGTAGAAGTTCCAGATACTAGACTCAATGAACTTGCAAAAATTGTGAATCCAGAAAGGATTATGCACTCTTTGATTGAATTTGTAGATATAGCAGGACTTGTAAAAGGAGCCAGCAAAGGCGAAGGCTTGGGAAATAAATTTCTTTCTAACATACGCGAAACTGAAATGATTTTACATATAGTGCGTTGTTTTGATGAAGAAAATATAACCCATATTGAAGGCAAGGTAGATCCTATAAGAGATATAGAAATTATCAATACCGAGCTTATTTTAGCAGATATTGAGCAACTCAATAAAAAAATAGAAAAGCTTGCCAAAGAAGTTAAATCAAATCAAAAAGGCGCTAAAGAAAACTTAGAACTTGCCAATTTATTATTAGAGCATCTTAACAAAGGCTTGCCAGCTAGTTCTTATCCGGATAGGGAAAATGAATCTTATAAGAATTTAATCAAAGAATTAAGATTGCTTTCTGCAAAAGAAGTCATTTATGGAGCCAATGTTGATGAAGAAGGCATCAGTGAAGATAATCAGTATGTAAAAGATTTAAGAGAATATGCAAAAAAAAATAATCATGAAGTCATAAAGCTTTGTGCAAAAATCGAAGAAGAATTAGTTGGCTTAAGTGATAAAGAAAGTCGCGAATTCTTAAATTCTTTAGGTGTTAGCGAAAGTGGACTTGATCAAATCATACGCACAGCTTTTTCTAAACTTGGACTTATTAGCTATTTTACAGCTGGAGTTATAGAGGTGCGTTCTTGGACTATAAAAAAAGGATGGAAGGCACCAAAAGCAGCAAGTGTTATCCATAATGATTTTGAAAAAGGCTTTATAAAAGCTGAAGTGATTTCTTATCAAGATTATATAGAGCATGGTGGAGAAACAAAAGCTAAAGAAGCTGGAAAATTAAGACTTGAAGGAAAAGATTATACTGTAAATGATGGAGATGTGATGCATTTTAGATTTAATGTTTAGATGAAAATCTAAACATTAAATCTTTGGACCAAATTTACTAAATTCTAAACCCTCTTTAACATCTTCATAGCGTTTAAAATTTGCTATAAACATTTTTGCAAGCTCATTTCTTTTTAAACAATATTCTTCCTTCTTTTTCCAAGTATTAATAGGATTTAAAAGCAAACTATCAATTCCTATAATGTTTTTAGGGATAGCCAAATCAAATACTTCAAAATTTTCAAATTCGCAGTTATTAATACTTCCATCCAAAATCGCATTAATACAAGATCGAGTAGTCTTAATACTCATTCTTTGCCCTACTCCATAACTTCCACCAGTCCAACCAGTATTGACTAAAAAAACATTCACGCTATACTGATCAATTTTTTCTCCTAATAATCTCGCATAGACAGTAGGATGAAGTGGCATAAAAGGCTCACCAAAACAAGCTGAAAATGTAGCCTGAGGTTCCGTAATTCCGCGTTCTGTTCCTGCTACTTTTGCAGTATATCCGCTTAAGAAATAATACATGGCTTGCTCTTTGCTTAATTTGCTAATAGGAGGTAAAACTCCAAAAGCATCCGCACTTAGAAAAATAATATTTTTAGGATGCCCTGCTTTTAAAGTTGGCTCATGATTTTTGATATGATTTATTGGGTAAGATACCCTTGTATTTTCAGTCTTGGTTGCATCACTATAATCAACGCTTTTATCTTCTTTTAAAACCACATTTTCTAAAAGCGCATTTCTCTTAATGGCTGCATAGATTTCTGGCTCATTTTTAGGATCAAGATTAATAGTTTTTGCATAACAACCCCCTTCGAAATTAAACACACCCTCATCATCCCATCCATGCTCATCATCTCCGATTAGTTTTCTATTAGGATCTGTTGATAAAGTTGTTTTTCCAGTTCCACTTAATCCAAAAAATAAAGCCACATCTCCTTTTTCTCCAACATTAGCGCTACAATGCATTGAAAGTTTGTTTTCAAGAGGTAACCAGTAATTCATCATAGAAAAAATACCCTTTTTCATTTCTCCACCATACCAAGTTCCGCCAATAACAGCAACATTTTCCTCTATGTTGAACAAAACAAAAACTTCGGAATTTAATCCATCTTTTTTAAACTCATCATTACTGCATTTGCAAGCATTATAAACAATAAATTCGGGATTAAAATTTTCTAATTCTACTTGATTGGGTTCAATAAACATATTTTTTACAAAATGGGCCTGCCAAGCCACTTCAGTTACAAATCTTACAGCTTTTCGACTTTTTAAAGAAGCTCCACAAAAAACATCTTGCACATAAATATCTTTTCCATTGAGTTGTTTTTTAGCTTTATTTAAAAGTTTGTCAAATAAATTTTTTGTTATAGCTTGATTTACCTTACCCCAAGCTATATATTTACTTGAAGGCTCCTGATTGACAAAATATTTATCTTTTGGGCTTCTTCCGGTAAAAATACCCGTATCAACACTAAAAGCACCACTTTGAGTGCATTGTCCTTCTTGATTAATATTTTCATGCTCAAACAATTCTTCATAACTTAAATTATGATAAATTCTACCCGTATTTTCTAAACCCAAATTTTCTATTTTGTTCATTTTTTATCCTTTAATTGTTTTTATAAGTCGCAATCATTTGACCTTCACTAACACTATCACCTACTTTTATATTAATCTTTTCAATCACTCCATCTTTAGGTGCGCTAACTTCAATTTCCATTTTCATTGCTTCTAAAACAGCTACAACTTGACCACTTTTAACTTCAGAATTCTCATCGATATGAATTTTAAAAAGCGCACCTGAAATTGGAGCTTGAATTCCTTGATTAGAATCAATGTTTTGAGTATTATTTTGCACCTTTTTCACACTTTTAATTTCCACTTTATCATCAAACCCAGAACTCACTTCAACAAAGTATTTATTTCCATTAACCTTTACTGTAAAATGATTTTCATCTATATTTTGCTTAGGTGGCGTTGAATCGTTTTTACGTATATTGATTTTAGCTTCTCCTTTTAAAAAACTTATTCCTTTTTCTTTACACGTTGCTACGATAAAAATATTTTCATCATTTACTTCAATATTTTCTTTTTCTAATATGTTTTTAAAATAAGATATTCTTTTTGTTTCATCTTTATCTGCTAAATCAATCGCTAATTCTTTTGTTGGCTCTAATCTAAGTTGCTCTGCTGCAAGTTTTACAACTTCATCATCAGGTTTAACTGGTGTTTTTCCAAAATAACCGAGAACCATTTTACCGTACCCTTCAGCAATTTTTTTCCAAGGACCAAACATGACATTATTGAAAGCTTGTTGAAAATAAAATTGTGAAACAGGAGTTACTGAAGTGCCAAATCCACCTTTTTCAACAACTTCACGCATTGCCTTAATCACCTCTGGAAAACGATCTAAAACATTATTATCTCTCATCATTTGCGTATTGGCAGTTAAAGCCCCGCCTGGCATAGGCGAAAAAGGAATTAAAGGATTAACCTTACCTGCTTCAGGAGGCAAAAAATAATCTTTAAGACAATCTTTTAAAATTTCTTCATATTTTAAAATTTTCTCCTCATCCAAACCGCCCAAATCATAATCTTTTCCTTTAAGCGCATGCATCATAGTTAAGATATCAGGCTGTGAAGTGCCTCCGCTAACAGGAGCCGCAGCTAAGTCAATACCGTCAACGCCTGCTTCTAAAGCTGCTAAATAACAGACCGCACTCACTCCAGCTGTTTCATGAGTATGAAGTCTTACATGGGTATTTGAAGGCAAAATTCTTTTTGCCATTTTAATCGTTTCGTAAATTTTATTAGGATTTGAAGTTCCACTTGCATCTTTAAAACAAATACTATGAAAAGGTATTTCTGAAAGTAAAATTTCTTTCAAAATCTTCTCATAAAACGGCACATCATGAGCCCCACGACATCGTGGAGGCAAATCCATTAAAGTGATACAAATTTCATGTTTTAATCCATATTTAACAATGCATTCTGCGCTAAATTTAAGATTGTTAATATCATTTAAAGCATCAAAATTTCGAATAGTTGTTGTTCCGTGCTTTGCAAAAAGTTTTGCGTGCAATTCCACAAGCTCTCTGCTTCCAGTATCTAGAGCAACAGTATTAACTCCTCTTGCTAAGGTTTGCAAATTAGCATTTTTACCCACAACTGAACGAAATTTATCCATCATATCAAAGGCATTTTCATTAAGATAAAAATATAAACTTTGAAATCTAGCTCCACCGCCAAATTCAAAATGACTAATCCCTGCTTCTTTTGCAGCTTCCAAGGCAGGTAAAAAATCTTTTGTTGAAATTCTGGCTCCATAAACTGATTGAAAGCCATCTCTAAAACTCGTATCCATTACATCTATAAATTTTTTAGCCATGCTTTTTCCTTAGGCATTAATATCAATGTATTATACAAAGAAAATAATAACATTCTACACATAATAAACAATAATAAAATAAAAAATTATTTAATATAAAAAATCAGATTAAAAAGCAAAAAAAGAATTTATTGAGTAAATTTTTACTCAATAAATTAAAATTGTATATAAAATCCTATAAGTTTTGTTACCAAAACTACCAAAACTGCCAAAGGTGATATAAATCTTACAAAAATATACCAAATTTTAAAAAATATACCTCTCATATAAGGTTTAAATAAAATTTCCAAAGTTTCTTTTTTAATTACAAAGCCAACGAAAATTGCAATTAAAATTCCACCCAAAGGCATAATAATCTTACTAGAAAAACTATCTAATAAATCAAAAAAACTCATCCCTAAAATTTTAAACTGCGTAGCATCTAAAGAAGATAAAATACATAAAATGCCCAAAATATATACAAAAATACCTATTAAAGTTAAAGCTTTTTTGCGACTCATTTTAAAGGTATTAATCAAATAAAAAGCTGAAGGTTCTATCATGGAAACAGCTGAAGTAATACCGGCAAACACCAAAGAAATAAAAAAGGCTGCCCCAAAAATATGTCCAACTAAACCAAGTTTTTCAAACAAAGTAGCCAAGGAAACAAAAACAAAACCTGGACCTTGTTGATTAGAATCATATCCAAATTCAAAAATAAAGGTAAAAACAACAAGACCCATTAAAAGCCCTGCCAAAAGATTGATAAAAATAATATTTAAAGTACTTGTGATGAAATTAGTTCGATCTGGCAAGCTTGCAGAATAAGTGATAATAGTTCCAACCCCTAAAGATAAACTAAAAAAGGCAAGCCCTAAAGCTTCAAGGGTATTTGAAATATTGATTTTATGAAAATCAGGAATAAAAAGGAATTTTAAAGCTGAGACAAATCCATCTTTACTCATTGCATAAATAAGCATTAAAATTAATAAAATAAACAAAGAAGGCATCATCCAAACATTCCATCTTTCAATACCATTTTTAATGCCTTTAGAAACAATATAAAAAATAACAAAAAACACTAAAGTAAAGCAAATAAATTGACTTAAAAAATCATGAGCAGTAAGATTTTCAAATTCGATTTTGCTTAGCTCTAAGCTATTTGGTAATTGTCCAATCACGCTCAAATAAGCATATTTTACCACCCATCCAATCACCAAAGCATAAAAAGATACAATTAAAATTGAACCTATCATGGTAAAACCTACAAAAGACCAAGCTTTTTTATATTTAGGCGCTAATTTTTTATAAGCATTAACTGGATCTTTTTCGCTGATTTTTCCAATACTTAATTCTGCTAAAAAAATAACAAAACCCACCCCTAAAGTTAAAATAATATAAAGCAAAATAAATGCAGATCCTCCACTTTGTCCTACAAGAGTTGGAAATTTCCATGCATTTCCCAAGCCTACAGCCGAACCTGCAACAGCCAAAATAAAACCTATTTTTGAAAATTTAGAGCTCAAAATACAACCTTAAAATATATTTTAAAACGCTTATTAAAGCAAAAAAAGTTTTAATCTTTTATGAAAGAATATAAATTTACATAATTATTTCAATAAAAATAAAGATAAAACATGATAGCATTTCGGAATTAACTTAAATCTTTAAATTAGGTATCAAGTAGGGATACGCAAGCCGAAAGTATTTAATCTCAAAGATTTAAGATAAAAAATTTTATAATGCAAAGGTATTTTATTATGAAAAAAATATTTTTTCTATTTTTAGCTTTTTCAGCGGTAGCTTTTGCAGCTGAAACAAATAATTTGGTAGAACAAGAGGCTATGAATACATGGATTAAAGCTTTTTCAGTTTTAGCTGCTGGTTTAGGATTAGGTTTTGCCGCACTTGGTGGCGCTATCGGTATGGGAAATACAGCTGCAGCAACTATAGCAGGAACAGCTAGAAACCCAGGTCTTGGACCAAAATTAATGACTACAATGTTTATTGCTTTAGCTATGATTGAAGCGCAAGTAATTTATGCACTTGTTATTGCTCTTATAGCGCTTTATGCAAACCCTTTTATAAAATTTATTCCTGCATCTTAAAAAATAAAGGCCCTATTTTGGGCTTTTGTGCGGTTATGGTGGAACTGGTAGACACGCCATCTTGAGGGGGTGGTGCGCTCAGCGTGTGCGAGTTCAAATCTCGCTAACCGCACCATTTATACTATAAACTACTATAAGTAAATATAAACTGCTATAAATATCAAACTCAAAAAAATATTTATAAAATAGGACTTTGAAGCTATTTGAAACCTAAATTAAAGTTTTTTCCATTAAAATCTATTTTGAAAAATTTTTCCTAACTTTTATCCTAACTTTTTATTTTTAAATCAAAAAGTTAGGATAAAATCAGTTCAAGGAGTTAATTCTTAATGCTTACACAAAAAGATATAAGTAAATATTAGTCCAAAAGCTAAAAAATTTTTAGTTGGCGATGGTGATAATTTATTTGTTTTAGTTTATCCTAGCGGAAACAAATCTTTTGTTTTTGATTACAAAGATCCAAAAACAAGAAAACTGAAAAAGAATGACTTTGGGACAATTTCCGCAAATGTCAATTAAAGAAGCTCGAGATAAAAAAAATGAGATAAAAATTTCTTTAAAAAACAGTGGAAGTGTAAAAGAGAGAATAGAATGTACGACAAGCTTTAGAAATATTGCTGAATAATATTTTACCAAAAAAATAATATAACAAAACGTACTCTCAATAGAATCTATATAAAAAGATGGAGAATCATTGTTATGATCTTATAGATGACATTCCTATCAGCCCTATCAAAAGAAGTGATATTTTAAATGTACTTGAAAAAATTAAATTACAAAAAAAATCTGAAGTTGGAAAAAATATTCACAACACTAGATCCTATACTAACCTATGCGGTTAATAGAGAAATAATTGAAAATAATGTTATGTTTGGTATAAAAAGAAAAGATCTTATTTATAATAAAAAAACAAAACATTTTGCAAC
>JACHTQ010000016.1 GCA_020135845.1 Campylobacter sp. W0018
TTTTGCTTTTTGCTAAAGAAAAAAGCATTTGAGTGGCTGTAATAACAGGTTTAGAGGCATTATTAGCTTTGCGGATAATCTCTTTTTGAATATTTGGAACCTTATAATAAGGCACTTCGATACCTAAATCACCACGTGCTACCATAATACCATCGCTAGAATCAATAATTTCATCTATATTTTCAACAGCATCAAATTTTTCTATTTTAGCAAAAAGAGCTATTTTAGCGTTATTTTTTATTAAAATTTCTCGTACTTCATTGATGTCATGAGCGTTTTGAACAAAAGAAATGGCAAGAAAATCAACTCCATTTTCTATTCCCCAAATTAAATCATTTTTATCCTTTTGGGTGATAACATCAATGTTAATTTTAGTATTTGGAAAATTAATTCCCTTATTTGAATTTAAAAAACCATCATTTTCAATAAGGGTTTGAATCTTATCAGAATCGATACTGACTACTTTAGCACGAATAGAACCATCATATAAATAAATATAATCATCAATTTTAAGCATATTTAGAATTTCGCTTTGATTGATGCTAAGCTTATAATGATTTTCTTTAATTTTTTCTCCTATAATTTTTTCATAGTAGAAATCAAGTTTATCTCCTTTTTTTAACTCAAAGGGAGTTTTTAATTCTCCTGTTCTGATTTTTGGACCGCTAATATCTTGCAAAATTCCTATTCTGGTATTGAGTTCTTTAGCAACTTTACGTATAGTTTTAAGATTGTTTTTATGATACTCATGAGTTCCATGGGAGAAATTTAAACGAAAGACATTAACACCATTGATAATCATTTGGCGTAACACATCTTCACTTTCGCTCGCTGGTCCAACAGTTGCTACGATTTTTGTTTTTTTAAGCATGGTAATCCTTCTTTTGAATTTTTATTTTATAATAATTCCGAATTAAATTTATCCTCATTAAAATTAGCTCCTAAGTATTGACACATTAATTTCGCATCTCTTTGTGCATTTCCTAAGCAGCTTGTTGCACCTGGACTAGGAGTCATATTAAAAATAATTCCAGGAATTTCAGTAATACTTGCTTCTCCTAACATCAATTCTTTTCTTTTTTTATCAATGACTTGAGGACGAACTCCCCCAAAACCTCTTGCATAATATATATCACTGGCTTTTAAACTTGGAACTATTTTTCTAGCGTCTTTTACAAAGATATTTTTATTAATAAAAGGCAATTCAAAGAGATAATTATAAAGTATATAATTTCTAATAGTTGGATCTTTGAACATATTTAAAGTGACTTTAAAAACAGTTTTATCAAATTTTAAAGCTTCAAAAAATTCAGGTACGGATTTTAATCCATGATAGCGTTCTAATTTTGGAATAACAAGTGCAGTTGGTCCAAAACGCGTATTCATATCAGCGAGCAAATCAGGATCCCCGTGTAGTGCAGCAAAAGGTAATTTTGGATTTTGAACCATATAAACTTTACCATTGAGTAATTTTTGTTTTGTAAGATAAAAACTACCTGCAACAGGCCAGCAGGATTTATCTAAACCTAAATTCATTTTATGCGCCAAGTATAAAGAATGCGCACCGGCATTTACAACTACAGCTTTAGCATAATATTCTTTATAAGTATTTGTTCTTAAAAGAAAATATCCATCTTTTTTTTCTATATGAATAATCTCTTCATTAAAAGTTACAAAAGTATTTTTGTTTTGCAATTGCCCTTGTTCGATAAGACTAATACTCATTTTTTCAAAATCAACGGTTGTAAAAATTTCTCCTGCTTCTACGCCCATAGCACAAATATTTTCAGGCCTATTATTTACTCCATCTTTTCCAAGAGTTACTTTAGGTTCGATGGATTTGATTTTTTCTTTATCAAAAAATTTTATATAAGGATAAAGTTCTTTAAATTCTTCATAGCGTTTTTTCATGTAATCGCATTCTATATCATCGACCGCTAAAGCCATCTTTTGATGAGAGAACATAAAACGATTTTGGGCATTTTGCAAAATTCCATACTTTACGATCATGTCTGCTGTTGCTTTGACTTTTTTGGCTTTTTCTAAGGTGTAATTTGTTTCAATATCACCACAGTGTATGGTTTGAGAATTACTCGTTCCTTTTGAATTCAGAGTTGAAGGAGAATGATATTTTTCTATTAAAGCGATATTTTTGATATCTGTATATCGTGCGATTTCATAAAATAATGCAGATCCAGAAATTCCAGCTCCTATGATTAATACATCAAATTCTTTTTGAGGCATTATTGTTCCTTTTTTTATAAATCATAGAATTTATTTATAGAAGTTTAATTGAATTTGTTTTACAAATGGTTAAAATATATCAAAATAATCTTTTTAATGAGAATTTCTGTAACATTTTATATTAATAAATTAGGATTTTCTTGTATGATTTTTTTCATACCTCTAAAAACGAGTAGTTTATCATAAATCGCATTATCAAAATAATTTGCTAAAAATTGTCCATCTCCACCAGTAAAATAAAGTTTTTTATTTTGTGCTGTATCTTTGATGAGTAAATAAATGCTTTTGAAAACTCCATAACTTAAAGCATCTTTTGTTTTTTGTGGAAAAGCATCGAAACTCACTTGAGTATTAAATTCATATTTTAACCTCGGTGAAATATGAGCATATATTTTTCTAAAATTTGCAATCCCAGGCAAGATAAAACCTCCAAGATGTATAGAATTAGCAATAATATCAATCGTAATAGCACTTCCAGCATCTACAATTACTCCATCATCTATCGTATAACAAGCTGCAATACGATCTATCCCTAGACCTTGGTAAATAGTGTCAAAAACGAAAAATGGCTCCAAGTCAATAAAATTTTTTTGTGATTTTAAATGATTTTTTAAATTTTCATTCACGTTGATATAAAAAATTTTTTGTTCGCTTTTAAATTCTAAAAATTGTTCAATACTCAGTGTAAAATATTTATGATCTTCTAAAAAGTTAGCATTGGAATTGCCGATATCACAAAACAACATGAATATTAAATCCTTTTTCGCTAAGATATTGCTTTGCTTTAGAGCAAAGAGCGCTTTTGGTAAAAAAAAACTTTTTATTTAAATTAAAATTACTTGATAAATCATCTAAAAATAAGGCATTTTTTAAAACAAAACGAGATTTGCCAGTATAGATAAAAAGTACAACTTCTTTGTTTAAAGCACATAAATAAGTTTTTTTTGTGCTCATTTTTTTTAGATCAAAAGTTTTAAGATCTAAATTTAAAATATCCATCGCTTCTTTTAAAATATTCATTGCAAATCTAAAATTCTATTTCCATAATAAAATTTGCCATCGCCCATAAAAGACATTTTTTCAACAGGATCTGAGAATTTAAATATTTGTATATTTTTAAGATTTAAATCTGATTTTATTAAATATCCCGTTTTTTCAAAAGCATATAAATGATTTTGATATAAATTCACTTTTGTAAAGATAGCAAAATCAAATTTCTTTTGTTCTAATATTCTTAAATTATGATCAGTTTTAATGATATTTCCATTCTTTTCAAATATAAAAATAGCATCATCGCTCACCGCGATATCTTTGATATCAAAGTCTTGATAAATAGTTCTTTTAGGATCAATGATTATTACTCTTTTTGCTGAGGCTGCGATAATTTGATTATTTCGTATGCTTAGATGAATGATATTGTTAAAAAAGTTTTCCGCAGAAACAACAATATCTTTGACTATTTTTAAAGTATCTTTTGATAAAACCATAATTTTTCCATCCAAGGTTGGATAAATGATAACATTATCTAAGAATATCGGATTTGCCACGCGATTATCTTGAGCAGGTGCTGGAGTGAGGGTTTGAATAAATTTAATACCTAAAGAACGATTCGCAAAAACAATGCTATTATTAGCCAAAACAAGTGCTAAATCATCTCCATTTAAGGCAATTCCTATAACAGCAGCGTCAAATTTATAAGAATAAGTTTCTTCATGGGCACTATTATAAATTTTTAAATTTCCATTATTATCCGCCTCGGTAAATTCTCTATCTTGATAGGCTAAGAGAATATAGTTTTTATCAAGCTTAAAATCATGAGTCGCTTGAGTATCTTTTAAAATGATTTGATTATTGCTAAGTTTGGCAGAAAATAAATTCCAATCAACTATACTAGCTTTTAGGCTACCATTATGATTTAATTCTCCATCTATATAAGCTGGTTCGAAATATTGTCTTTTTGTGCCACAAGCGCAAATAAAAATCAAAGCAAATAAAGTTATAAAAAAATGTTTCATTGCGAAATACCTTGATAATGTTTAAGATTTTTAGCGATTTGTTTAAGAGGTGAATTTTCATTAATTTGAGAAAGCAATACATTGGCTTGTTCGATTTTGTTTCCCTCTAAAAGTTTACAAGCTTCTAAAAGTTTATCATAATCTTTTAAAAATATTGATTTTTCTCCTAAAAATGCTAAAATGATATTTTGTAATAAAGGATTTATTTCAGAATTGGAACTTATGGTTTTGAGTTGATTTTTTAAATTTGTATCGTTTTCATCATTTTGAATTTTATTAATAAGGAATATAGCATAAAGATTAATATTTTTTTCTTTTAGTTGATTTAAAAGGCTTTCATCGTTTGGATATTTTAATAACTGGGTATAAATTCTATTGCTTTCTTTTTTGCTATATTCTTCAACTTTAGAAATTCCAAAACTAATAGCAAACCAAAGAACGGCGATAATTGCAATTAAAAATATATATTTTTTATATTTTTTTATAAATCTTTCACTTTTTATAAAATTTTCTATCATTTTTTCTTCAGCATTAAGTTCTGTTTTAATAGATTTTAAATTATCTTTTAAGCTCAAATTTCATCCTTAGTGTTTTTGTTTTTACAATTTAAATTTAGTATTATTGTAACATAAATTTATAAATTCTAAGACATTGTAAAATAATTAAAGCTTTTTTATGTTATAATTTTTTATTATCATTTAAATTTTTTAGTCAAGGCTGTAAAATGCAAATAAATGAAGAATTGCTTACCAAACTTGAAAAATTAAGTGCCTTAAAAATTGCAGAAGATAAAAGAAGCAAATTGGTACAAGAGCTTGAGGAAATTGTTAATTTTGTCGAAAAGCTTAATGAATTAGATTTGAGTTCTTCTGAGATTACGGTAAGCACTCTTAGAGGTGGTACTCCTTTAAGAGTGGATCAAATAGAAAACAAAGATATAATTAAAGATGTTTTAGTTTATTCTCCAAAAAAAGATGAGAATTTTTTTGTCGTGCCTAAGATTATAGAATGATTAACTTGTTATTTAATGCTTACTTATAGAATAATTTTAAAGATATGGTGAAAGTGAATGAGTATGAATTTTTATTGGTTTGATGCTTTTATTTTAGGTTTTACCTTACTTTTGGGTCTTAAAGGTATTATCAATGGTTTGATTAAAGAAGTATTTGGATTGTTAGGTATTATTGGCGGTGTGTTTGTGGCTTCAAAGTATTCCTCATCCGCGTCTGCTTTTATAGAAAATACTTTTTATAGAATTGAAAATCAAAGTTTAGCTGATTTTGCAGGTTTTTTAGCGATTTTAATTATTTTTTGGATAGTTTGCCTTTTGCTTGGAAATTTTCTTTCAAAATTAGTTAAGCTTAGCGGATTAGGTTTTTTAGATCGCATAGGTGGATTTATTTTTGGTTGCGGGAAAATATTTTTTATTTTTGCTATTTTTGTTTTTTGTATAACAAGAATAGATTTTTTAAACAGCAAATTAAATTCTTTTGCTAAAGACAGTTATACTTTGGAAATACTTAAAAATACAGGTTCTTTTATCATGAATCAACCTTTAGCTGAAGATGGTCTTAATAAAATAAAAAATACAACTAATAATCTCAACAGCTTTCAAGAGGAACAATAAATGTTGATTGAAAATGTAGAATATGATGTATTATTAGAAAGATTTAAAAAAATTTTAAGACAAGGTGGTCTTAAATACACAAAACAAAGGGAAATATTATTAAAAGCATTATACCATAGTGATACACACCATACACCAGAGAGTTTATATATGGAAATAAAACAAGTTGAACCAGATTTAAATGTGGGTATTGCTACTGTTTATAGAACTTTAAATTTACTTGAAGAAGCAGAAATGGTTACTTCGATCTCTTTTGGTTCAGCTGGAAAAAAATACGAATTAGCAAATAAACCACATCATGATCATATGATTTGTAAAAATTGTGGTAAAATTATTGAATTTGAAAATTCTATTATTGAAAGACAACAAGCTTTAATTGCTAAGGAATATAATTTTAAACTAACGGGACATTTAATGCAGCTTTATGGAATTTGCGATGAATGCAATCAAAAAATTAAGGTGAAAATCTAATGTTTGATAATATTTTAGAACGACAAAGAATAGAAAAATCAAATGAATTTAGAAAAGCTGGTATAAATCCTTATCCGCATTTTCTAAAAAAAGAAATGTCTTTATTGGATTTTAAAATTAAATTTTCTTATGTGCTTCAAAGTGAAACCAAGCGAGATGAAAATAGTTTTGGTATTGTTGCAGGACGTTTGAAGCTTTTAAGAATAGCCGGAAAATCTATTTTTGCAAATATAGAAGATGAAAATACCAATTTGCAGATTTATTTCAGTAAAGATAGTATTGGCGAAAAACAATTTAATTTGCTCAAAAAAAATCTTGAGGTAGGAGATATTGTTTTAGTAAAAGGTTTTCCGTTTGTAACCAAAACAGGCGAATTTAGCCTTCATGCAAACGAAGTAAAACTTGCTACTAAATCCATTGTTCCACTACCTGAAAAATATCATGGACTTACAGATATAGAACAACGATATCGTAAACGTTATGTCGATTTGATTATGAATTCAGATGTTAGAAAAGATTTTTTAATTCGTTCTAAAGTAGTAAGTTTAATTCGCCATTTTTTTGAAAGTAAAGGTTTTTTAGAGGTTGAAACACCTATGATGCATCCAATTGCAGGTGGTGCTAATGCTAAACCTTTTGTAACATTTCACAACTCTTTAGGTGTTGAAAGATTTTTAAGGATCGCACCAGAGCTTTATTTAAAAAGGCTTATAGTTGGAGGTTTCGAAGCAGTTTTTGAAATCAATCGTTGTTTTAGAAATGAAGGTATGGATTTAACACATAATCCAGAATTTACAACGATAGAATTTTATTGGGCTTATCACAATTATAAAGATTTGATGGATCTTACAGAGGAGCTTTTTTCTTTACTTTTAGATCAATTAAATTTAGAAAAAGTTATAGAATTTGATGGTCATAAAATTGATTTTTCAAAACCTTTTGAAAGAATTTCATACAAGGAAGCCCTTAAAAAATATGGTGGTTTAAGTGATGAAATTATAGAAAATAAAGATAAAATTTTAACTCAATTAAAATCTGATGGTTTTGAAGCCAATGAAAAATTAGATTTAGGGCATTTGCAGGCAGAATTATTTGATAATTATGTAGAAAGCAAGTTGATCAATCCTACTTTTATTACGGATTTTCCAGTTTCCATCAGTCCGCTTTCTCGTCGTAGCGATGAAGATCCTAATATAGCTGAAAGATTTGAGTTATTTGTTTGCGGAAGAGAATTGGCTAATGGTTTTAATGAATTAAATGATCCTTTAGATCAATATGAAAGATTTTTAAAGCAAATAGAAGCAAAAAATGCAGGCAATGAAGAAGCATGTGAAATGGATGAAGATTTTGTTAATGCTTTGGGCTATGGTATGCCACCTACGGCAGGACAGGGAATAGGAATTGATAGATTGGTTATGTTATTAACTAATAAAAAATCTATTCGAGATGTTATTTTATTCCCAGCTATGAGACCATTAAAATCAGAATTAAAGGAGGGTAAAGAATGAGTTTAGAGTATTTTGATCAAGAAATTTTTAATTTGGTAAATCAAGAATTAAAGCGTCAATGTGAAGGTCTTGAGATGATAGCAAGTGAAAATTTCACTTTACCTGAAGTTATGGAGGTTATGGGAAGCGTATTAACAAATAAATATGCTGAAGGATATCCAAATAAAAGATATTATGGTGGCTGTGAAGTTGTCGATGAAATAGAAAATTTAGCTATTGAAAGATGTAAAAAACTTTTTAAATGTAATTTTGCTAATGTCCAGCCTAATTCAGGTTCTCAAGCCAATCAAGGCGTTTATGCAGCTCTTTTAAATCCAGGAGATAAAATTTTAGGTATGGATTTAAGTCATGGTGGCCATTTAACTCATGGTGCAAAAGTAAGCTCTTCGGGAAAAATTTATGAAAGTTTTTTTTATGGTGTAGAGCTTGATGGAAGAATTAATTATGAAAAAGTCAGAGAAATAGCTCGCATAGTTAAGCCAAAATTGATAGTGTGCGGTGCAAGTGCTTATGCTAGGTTTATCGATTTTGCTAAATTTAGAGAAATTGCGGATGAGATTGGTGCTTATCTTTTTGCAGATGTAGCGCATATTGCAGGGCTTGTTGTTGCTGGAGAACATCCCGATCCTTTTCCTCATGCTCATGTTGTAAGTTCCACAACCCATAAAACTTTAAGGGGTCCAAGGGGCGGTATTATCATGAGTAATGATGAAGAGATTGCTAAGAAAATTAACTCGGCAATTTTCCCAGGAATTCAGGGTGGCCCTTTAATACATGTAATCGCCGCTAAGGCCGTAGGTTTTAAATTTAATCTTAGTGAAGAATGGAAAATTTATGCAAAACAAATAAGAAATAACGCCCAAGTTTTAGCTAAAGTGTTGATGGATAGAAAATATAAACTTGTAAGCGATGGCACAGATAACCATCTTGTTTTAATGAGCTTTTTAGATCGTGAATTTAGCGGAAAAGATGCAGATATAGCATTAGGAAATTCAGGTATAACTGCAAATAAAAATACAGTTCCAGGTGAAACCAGAAGTCCGTTTATAACCAGTGGATTAAGACTAGGAACACCAGCGCTTACTGCTAGAGGTTTTAAAGAAAAAGAGATGGAGATTGTTGCAAATTATATAGCAGATATTTTAGATGATATTAATAATACTAATTTACAAAAAGACATCAGATTAAAACTTGAAGAACTTGCGAAAAATTTTATAATTTATACAAAGGCTATGTTTTGATTTCACCTATGGATATGTCATTAATTAAGATAATTGGTAGTCATTATTATATCATGAGAAATAGAATTGTTAACAAAGTTACTCATCGAGGACGTTTATTTTTTGACAAGTTTGAAAGAATTGACTCACCTTTAAATTTGAATATTATCAGAGAGCATGCAGCTAAAAAAATTGTCGTTGCCCATGATTTAATCACTAAAGACAATAAAGTTGAAAATATTGTTTTTGACTATAATGGTTTTAATGCTGAAAGATTTTATCATCGTGCCCAACTCATTTTGCGCGAGGAAGGTTTTATCAATTTTACAGCTTATAAAACAAAAACTCCAGGGCATTTGCATTTATATATTCATAAAGGACATACTTCGTTAAACGAAGGTTATTCTTTAGCGTCTAAACTTTCAATGATGTTTGCAAGTAAAATGCCTGTAGAATGGAAAGTTTTTCCAAGTATGAACGTTCCAAGGGAATTTAATATTTTAGTTTTACCTTATGAGGTTTATCAGAAAGAACGTGGTAGTTCTTGGTCTAAACATATGTAAGAAAGGAAAAATATGGAAAATAATAACAAAAATGATTTTGATGATATCATTTTAGAAAAAAGCAATAAAAGTGAAAAGATAAAAAAAATTCTTTTAAGAGTGATTGCTTTAATTATCTTATTTTTAATCATTATGATTGTTATGAAACTGATCAATAGCGGAGGCGATGATAATAAAAATCAAACAGTTTTGCCTAGTGAACCTGCAAATACTATTCAAGATAGTAATACAGATAATTCTTTTGAAAATATGTCTATTAGTACGGATAATTCCGCAGAGGATCAATTTGAAGCTTTAAGAAAGCAAATTCAAGGCGATCAAAACGATAGTAGTTTAGAAGCTAACACCTTAGATCAAAATCTTGATAATGCAAATTTTGCTTTACCTGATCAAGATAGTGTTCAACAAGAATCAAATTCAAATATTTCAGATGAGAAAAAGCAAGCTATTATAAATACACAAGCTTCTAAGGTTGAAGAAAGGCCAAAAGAACAACCAAAAGATCAGGTTAAGAAACCTACTACAGTAAAAGATACCGCAACTAAAAAACAAGAACATGTTGTAAAACAAAATCAGCAGCAAAGTGCTAATGATTTATTCAAAAACGTAGATGCAAAACCTGTTAATCCGGACGGTTTACCTTCTGGAATTTATGTCCAAATTTTTTCTGTAAATAATTTAGATCAAAAATCTAGAGAATTAGCAGCTGTTAGAAAAAAAGGTTATGAGTATAAGCTTTATAAAACAAAAGTTGCAGGTAAAGAAATAACTAAGGTTTTAATTGGACCATTTGATAAAGCAAATATTTCACAAGAGCTTGCCAAAATTAGAAAAGAAGTAGCTAAAGACGCATTTTCTTTCACTCTAAAATGAAATTTTTAGCCGTTATAGGCAATCCTATTATGCATTCTAAATCGCCTAGAATGCATAATAATGCGATTAAATTTCTTAAATTAGAGGGAATTTACACCCGTTATTGTTTAAAAAATGATTTATTTTTAAAAGAAGAATTATTAAAAATAGGTTTTGATGCTGTAAATATTACCGCTCCTTTTAAGGAAAAAGCTTATGAAATTGCCGATTTTAAAGATGAAGTTTCAACTCATGTAGGTTCTGCTAACACTCTTTGTTTTAAAAACAATCAAATTTATGCTTACAATACAGATGGAATAGGTTTTTTACAAGCCATTAAAGAATTTAAAAACATCAAAAAAGCTTTGATTTTAGGAGCGGGTGGAACGGCTCTTGTATTAGCTTATGTTTTAAGAAAAAAAGGCGCGGATGTTTATATCGCTAATCGTAGCGCCAAAAGACTTCGATGTTTCAATGCTTATAAAAATAGTCTTTATGAAGATTTAAAAGACTTTGATTTTGATTTGATTGTTAACTCCACTTCAGCTGGTTTAGTGAGCGATGACTTACCCTGTTCCGAGGAAATTTTACACAAGCTTTTATCGAGTGCTAAATTTGCTTTTGAAGTTATTTACAATAAAGAAACTCCTTTTTATAAACTTTGTAAAAAATACAATTTGAAAGTAAAAAATGGACTTGAAATGCTTTTGTGGCAAGGAGTGTTTGCTTTTGAATTATTTTTTGATCTTAAAAATCAAAGAGAAGAAATAAAAAAGGCGATGATGCAAGCTTTAAATTTGGATTAATTTTTGAAAAATTCTATAAGAATTTTTCAAAAAATTTATTCAAAAATAATAACTCCATCTTGATTTTTATTTGTATCATTATTTATATCATTTTCTTTTTTTACATTAGAGTTATCGTTTGGGATATTTTTAAAAGTATCTTTAGATGGTTGTGAAGGATTTTCTTCAAAGGAAGAGTTATTGTCAAAGCTGTTAAATTTCTCAGGATTATTTGAAGGTTGTGCTACATCGATTGCTTTTGGAAGATTGCCATAGAGTGTATTTAGGGTATTTTTATAAAAGGCTATAAAACTTCTATCAATTTCAAATGCAGGACGCTCTAAACCTTTATTAAGTTGGGTTGGGACTGTGGATATAGTGGTTTTAAACATATTGATTCCATCATCATTTTTTATAGGATAAGTAAGAGCGATCAAGGAATTTAATTTAGTATTGCTTGTTAAATCGGTTGAATTTTGAGGATTATGAGCGTCAATAAAGCTTACTTTTCCTTGAAATTGAATTCCTAAATTGGACTTAACATAATCCCCGCTTACAAAACTATCTGATTTTTGCGGATTTTGTTCTTCTATATAAATGCTGATTAAACTTTTAAGGGTGTAATCAGGATTTGAATTGACTATTTTATAACCCTTGAGTTTTGCTACAGTAGCTATTTGTTCTTCTAAATTTTCTTTTAAGAGTTCAATTTCTTTTTCTATACGAATTTTAAGCACAGAATTTTCAAAATAATCAGAATAATTATTATTTTGTTCTATGTTAATAGGCTCAAGAGCAATGGTAATTCCAGAATCTATAGATTCCGTTTTAATAGGAGTTTGAGGTTTAAAATTAGGCATTGAAACATTTACAAAGGTACTACTAGTGTTACTACAAGCACTTAAAAATAAAAAAATAAAAATAAAAAAATATTTTTTCATGATTTATCCTTGTCAATGATTAAAATTATATAATTATAGCAAGTTAAAGTTTTTTTTGTTATATTTTAGAAAACAAAAATTTAGGAAAATATATGGAATTTTGGAGACATATTTATTCAAATTTTGATGTCGTTGCGTTTAGTGTTTTTGGATTAAAAGTGCATTGGTATGGAATTATGTATGTATTAGCCTTGATTTTAGCTCTAGCTTTGGCTAAGTTTTTTTCTAAAAAAATGAATATGGGTATTAGTAATAAATGCTTAGATAGTTATTTTGTTTGGGTAGAAATTGGGGTGATTTTAGGCGCAAGACTTGGATATATTTTAATTTATGATAGTCATACAATGTATTATATTGCTCATCCTTGGCAAATTTTTAATCCTTATATTGATGGTGAATTTGTGGGAATTCGTGGTATGAGTTATCATGGAGCTATTATTGGTTTTTTAATAGCAACTTTTTTATTTTGCAAAAAACACAAAGAAAACCCTTGGAAATTTTTAGATTTAGTAGCCTTGAGTGTGCCTTTAGCTTATGTTTTTGGACGTATTGGAAATTTCTTAAATCAAGAACTTTTTGGCCGTATAACTGATGTACCTTGGGGAATTTATGTTAATGGGGTTTTAAGACATCCATCTCAGCTATATGAGGCTTTTTTGGAGGGCATTGTTGTTTTTATAGTTGTTTATATAGCAAGATTAAAACAAACTTTTTGTGGAGAATTAATCATTGTTTATGCTTGTATGTATTCTTTAGCACGTTTTATTTGTGAATTTTTCAGAGAGCCTGATTTTGGAATAGGTTTTGTGCTTTGGGGGATGAGTATGGGGCAAATTTTAAGTTTGATTATGCTTCTTGTTGCATTGTTATTTTATATTTGGATAAAATTTAAAAAAGTAAATATTTAATTTATATTAAAGATTATTGTAATATAATCAGAAAGTTTTTTTATTTTTTATAAAAGGAGTATAGATGAGCGGACTTATCGAAGGGTATTTGGGTAAGAGTATTGAAGGTAAAAAAAGCAAAATGCCTGCAAAATTAGATTTTATCCAAAGTGCTTCAGGTCTTTTTTTAGGTCTTTTTATGTGGGCACATATGTTTTTCGTGTCTACAATTTTAGTAAGCGGAGATTTTTTTAATTCTGTTGTTCATTTTTTAGAATTAAAATTTGTTTATAATAATCCTATAATGAGTTATATCACTTCTTTTTTGGCAACTTGTGTTTTAGTGATATTTTTTATCCATGCTTTATTGGCTATGAGAAAATTCCCTATTAATTATCGCCAATATCAAATTTTAAGAGTGCACGCTAAAACAATGAAACATAGTGATACTTCGCTTTGGTGGGTTCAGGCATTGACTGGATTTTTAATGTTCTTTTTGGGTTCTGCTCATCTTATTTTTGTCATTACGAATGCGGATAAAATCAGTGATGCTATGTCAGGAGATAGAGTAATAAGTCATTTTATGTGGCTTTTTTATGCTGTGCTTTTGGTATGTGTAGAGCTTCATGGTAGCATAGGTCTTTATAGACTTTGTGTTAAATGGGGTTGGTTTGAAGGAAAAAATGCAAAAGAAAGCAGAAAAAAACTTAAAGTAGCTAAATGGATTGTAAGTGTATTTTTCTTAGCTTTAGGTATTTTAAGTCTTTTAGCTTTTGTAAAAATTGGTTTAGCAAATTATCAAAATTCAACCATTGCAATGATACAAACTTATAATGGAGCAAATTTATGAATATACAATATAGTGATGCTTTGGTAATAGGTGGAGGTTTAGCAGGCCTTAGAGCTGCAATTGAAGTTGCAAAAAGTGGTCAAAGTGTGACACTTTTGAGTATTTGTCCAGTAAAACGTTCTCATTCTGCAGCTGTTCAAGGGGGAATGCAAGCAAGCCTTGGAAATGGTGCTAAAGGCGAAGGAGATAATGAAGATCTTCATTTTGCAGATACGGTAAAAGGAAGCGATTGGGGTTGTGATCAAGAAGTGGCAAGAATGTTTGCTCAAACTGCTCCAAAAGCTGTTAGAGAACTTGCAGCTTGGGGTGTTCCTTGGACTAGGGTGACAAAAGGACCAAGAACTGTAGTTATCAATGCGCAAAAAACAGTTATTGAAGAAAAAGAAGAAGCCCATGGTCTTATTAATGCGCGTGATTTTGGTGGAACTAAAAAATGGAGAACTTGTTATATAGCTGATGCAACTGGACATTGTATGCTTTATGGTGTAGCAAATGAAGCTATTAAACATCAAGTTAAGATTATTGATAGAATGGAAGCGGTAAGAATTATCCATGATGGTAAAAAATGTTTAGGTGTGATTGCAAGAGATTTAACCAATGGGCAATTGATCGCCTATATCGCACGTGGAACCATGATAGCAACTGGGGGTTATGGAAGAATTTATAAACAAACCACTAATGCCGTTATTTGTGAAGGAACTGGTGCGGCTATAGCTCTTGAAACTGGACTTTGCAGACTTTCAAATATGGAAGCAGTGCAATTTCACCCAACTCCTATAGTTCCAAGTGGAATTTTGCTTACTGAAGGTTGTCGTGGAGATGGCGGAATTTTGCGTGATGTGGATGGTTATCGTTTCATGCCTGATTATGAGCCAGAGAAAAAAGAACTTGCAAGTCGCGATGTTGTTAGTCGTAGAATGATGGAACACATTAGAAAAGGAAAAGGTGTTAAAAGTCCTTATGGAGATCATTTATGGCTTGATATTTCTATACTTGGTCGTGCTCATGTTGAAAAAAATCTCCGCGATGTGCAAGATATTTGCAAAACTTTTAATGGAATTGATCCAGCTGATGAAGGTCCAAAAGGTTGGGCGCCGGTTTTACCTATGCAGCATTATTCTATGGGTGGAATCAGAACCAAACCAACCGGTGAAAGTCAATGGCTAGACGGGCTTTTTGCTTGCGGTGAAGCAGCTTGTTGGGATATGCACGGATTTAACCGTTTGGGTGGAAATTCTTGTGCTGAAACTGTAGTTGCTGGAATGATTATAGGGGATTATTTTGCACAATATTGTAAAAATAACGGAGAAGTTGTTGATACAAATGTTGTTAAAGAATTCTTAAGCAAAGAATATCAATATCTTAAATCTTTAGTGGATAAAGAAGGCAAACATGATGTTTTTGAAATCAAGAACAGAATGAAAGAGATCATGTGGGATAAAGTAGCTATTTTCAGAAATGGAGAAGGACTTAAAGAAGCTGTTGATGAATTAGAAAAACTTTATAAAGATTCTTTAGATGTGAAAGTACATTGTAAAGAGCTTGATTGTGCTAATCCAGAACTTGAAGAAGCGTATAGAGTTCCTAGAATGTTAAAAATTGCACTTTGTGTTGCTTATGGAGCACTTTTAAGAACAGAAAGTCGTGGAGCGCATTATAGGGAAGATTATCCAAAAAGAGATGATTTAAATTGGATGAAAAGAACAAATACTTATTGGGTTGAAGGCGAAACTTTGCCACGTGTAGAATATGAAGATCTTGATATTATGAAAATGGAAATGCCACCAGCATTCCGTGGATATGGAGCAAAAGGCAATATCATCGAAAACCCTTTAAGTGAAAAACGCCAAGCTGAAGTGGATGCAATCCGTGAAAAAATGGAAGCAGAAGGTAAAAGTCGTTATGAAATTCAAGATGCTTTAATGCCTTATGAACTTCAAGCAAAATTTAAAAAACCAAATCAAAGAATAGGAGTGGATTATGAGTAGAAAATTAACTATAAAAGCATTTAAGTATAATCCTTTAAGCAAAATTTCAAAACCACATTTTGTAACTTATGAGCTTGAAGAAACTCCTTTTATGACTGTTTTTGTATGCTTGACTTTGATTCGCGAAAAAATGGATGCTGATCTTAGTTTTGATTTTGTTTGTCGTGCGGGAATTTGTGGATCTTGTGCTATGATGATCAATGGTGTACCAAAACTTGCTTGTAAGACTTTAACAAAAGATTATGAAGATGGCGTTATTGAGCTTATGCCTATGCCAGCGTTTAGACATATTAAAGATTTGAGTGTAAATACTGGAGAATGGTTTGAAGGTATGTGTAAGCGTGTTGAAAGCTGGGTTCATAATGAAAAAGAAACCGATATTTCAGCACTAGAAGAACGCATAGAGCCTGAAGTTGCAGATGAAACTTTTGAACTTGATCGTTGTATAGAATGTGGAATTTGTGTTGCTTCATGTGCAACTAAGCTTATGAGACCTGATTTTATAGGAGCTACAGGACTTTTAAGAACTGCAAGATATTTACAAGATCCACATGATCATAGAAGCATAAAAGATTTTTATGAATTAGTGGGCGATGATGATGGTGTTTTTGGATGTATGTCTTTGCTTGCTTGTGAGGATAATTGCCCTAAAGATTTACCTTTGCAAAGTAAAATCGCTTACATGAGAAGACAACTTGTTGCTCAAAAGAACAAATAAAAACTTCCCCTTTTTTAAGGGGAAAACATGAAAGATTTGCTTCAAAAAATTTGGAAAAATAAACTTCAATTTTTAGATTTTAATCTCAATTTTACCAATAAAAATATTTTAGATGTATCAGAACTTGCTATCATTTTAAGCGTAAATCAAGAAAATTATGAAAGATATTTTCTTTTAAATGAATTTAGAATTATTTTTGAAAAAATTCATTTAAGAGTCGATATTTTTAGTGTTCAAAAGGCTCAAATTTGCGTAATCAATCTTTTTAAATCAGGATGGATTAAAAAGCAAGAATTATTAGATGCTTTGCAGATTTTGCAAAAAATTTCAGATAATTGTGAAGTTTTTAATTTCATTGAAAAAATGAAAATAAAAGTTGTAGATAAAAAAGAACTTTTTTTAAAAAAATGTGATCAATTAGATATTATTGCTTTAGAGCTTTATAAATTAAGTTTTGATGAGAATGTAAAAATAAGACTTCATAAAAAAATAGATAAATTTAAAAAATTAGATTTTAATATCGCAGTGACTGGAATTATGAATTCAGGGAAATCTAGTTTTTTAAATGCTCTTTTAAAAAAAGATATTTTAGGGGTATCAAATATTCCAGAAACGGCTAATTTAACTCTTATAAGTTATGGTGCAAATAAAGAAGTTATGATTTATTTTTGGGATAAATATGAGTGGCAAAATATATTAAAAACTTCTAGCTTTAATGAAGAATTAAAAGCTTTTTTCGATCGTTTAGTTTTAGAGCTTGATATTGATAAATATATAAAAGATGAGGCCTTAAGTCAAAAAATTAATTTAGAAGATTTAAAAAATTTTAGTTCTACTAAAAATAATATTTCGGCTTTGATTAAAAAAATAGAGATTAAAAGCGATTTGGAATTTTTAAAAAACAATGTTTGCATTGTTGATACTCCTGGGCTTGATGATGTGGTTATTCAAAGAGAAATTTTGACAAATGAATATTTAAAAGAGAGTGATTTTTTAATCCATCTCATGAATGCTTCACAAGCATTAACTCAAAAAGATATCGAGTTTTTAACTCATTGTTTATTAAATTCACGTTTGAGTAAATTTTTAATCATCTTAACAAAAGCTGATCTGCTAAAAAAACAAGAGCTTGATGAGGTGAAAAATTATATTAAAAAGGTTCTAAAAGAAAAGCTTAAAGATGAAAATTTAGTCGCAAAGATTGACTTTTTATCAGTAAGTGCGAAAATGGCCAATGATTTTTATAAAAATCTTGCAAGTGAGGAAAGTCTTGAAAAAAGCGGAATGAAAGAATTTGAAAATTATTTATTTAATGAGCTTTATTCTGGAGAAAAAAGTAAAATTGCCTTAGAATCTTATAAAAAAGAATTGCTACTAGAGCTAGATTATCTTTTAAAAGAATATGAATTGCAAAATAAATTTATACAAGAAAAAGAACAAAATTTAGACGAACAAAACAAGCAATTTTTACTTCAGATGCAAAATCAAGAAAAAATCTTAAAAGAAGCCAAAGGCGAGATTTCAAATTCCATTTTGGAACTTAAAAATTTAGAAAGTGGGATTGATAATCTTGTATTATTGCTTGCAAAACAGCTTAAAGATAGGCTAGTTGATGAATTAAAATATTTTAAAAATAAATCTCAAAAAGTTGATATAAAACGTATTTTAATGATCATAGATACAACGATTAAAGATGGTATAAGCGATATCTTAAGAGAAGTTAAATTTAAAAATATGAAAAAAATTGAAGAATTAAAACTTCATCTGTCTTTGAAATATGATTTTTTAAAAGAAAATTTTAGCGATGATTTTGAAAATTTTAAAGATAAAATTTCTAAAGATATAGAAAGTATTTTTAATGATGAAAAAATAATATTACTAAAACTTGAAATTGAAAATATTATGAGTCAAAATATTGATTTATTTGATCTTGAGATCAAATTGACTCAAAGCATTAATACTATTTTTCAAAATTTCAATTTTGAAAGCGTTTTGCAAAGTCTTGATATCAATGGAGCATTTTTTCATTTTTTGGATCAAAAACTTCAAGATTATGAAGAAATTCAAAAAGAAAAGCTAAAAAATATTGAAGATTTAATGGATAAAATCAACGATAAAAATAGTAATATACTCACTTCTTTTGAAGATAATTTACAAAATATTGCTAAATTAAAACAGCTTAGAATGGATCTTTTGTATGCAAATTAATATTTTAAATGATTTTATAAGTTCTTATGAAAAAGCTTATATTAATCATTATGATGATAGTTTTAGCGGAAAAATTAAAACAATTTGTCAAAATCTTAATGAACCTTTTATGCATCCAAGTCCTGAATTGAGTAAAGAATTACAAGAGTTATGTTTTTCATTAGATAAAAATATCAATATAGCAATTATCGGGCAATTTTCTGGTGGCAAATCAAGTCTTTTAAATTTGATCCTAAAAAAAGAATGTTTGCCTACAGGCGTCATTCCTGTAACTTTTAAGCCAACTTTTTTACATTATGCAAAAGAATACTTTTTAAGAGTGGAATTTGAAGATGGTAGCGATTTGATTACTGAAATAGAAAATCTTGCTTTATATACAGATCAAAGAAATGAGATTAAAAAGGCTAAAAATTTACACATTTTTGCTCCGGTGCCTTTATTGAAAAAAATCACTCTTATTGATACTCCTGGTTTGAATGCAAACGAAAATGACACCTTAACCACATTAAGCGAGTTAAAAAATATCCATGCAGCTATTTGGTTAAGTTTAATCGATAATGCAGGAAAAAAAAGCGAAGAAGAGGTTATCAAAGAAAATGCGGAAATTTTGGGCGAATATAGTATTTGCGTTTTAAATCAAAAAGATAAATTAAATGAACAAGAACTGGATAATGTTTTAAATTACGTTAGAAAAAATTTTTCTCAATATTTTAAAGATATTATCGCTATATCTTGCAAAGAAGCTAAATTTCAAGAAAGCTATAAGCATTCTAATTTTGAACTTTTAATTGATTTTTTACAATCTATCGATGATCAAAAAGTAAAGGAAAAATTTACAAGAAGAAAAATATTTAATTTATGTAAAATTTTAGACAATGAAAATAAGCTTTTTTTAGATATTTTTGATCAACTTTTCTTAAATTTTCAAACTTATGAAGAACATGCAAATTCCATTTACGAAAGATTTTTAAAAGAAATTGAAATTTTAAACCATCAAGTTTTAAATCAACTAAAAAGCATCGGTGAAAAAATTTCAAATGAAATTTTTAATTGCATTAAAGAAAAAGAAGCTTATTTTTATCAAAAATCAAAAAAAATTTTAACAAAAAATTTATACGTAAAATATGCTTATAAAATACCTTACATTTCAACTGATGATACTTATTTATCGATGTTTTATCATTCAGATTCTATGAATAAAGAATTTAAAAAAATTAAAAATGAAATTTATCATTCTTTTGAGCAAATTAAGGAAAATTTAGTCAATTTGGTAAATGTTTTGGAAAAGAAAATTTTATTTTTTAAATCAGAATTTTCAAACATTCAAAAAGATAATGTTTTTCAAAGCGATAGAAATTTTAGTGAGCTTAGAGTTTTTTCAAATGCGAGTGAAGAATATTTTTTAAAAGACTTTAAAGAACTTTTGTTTAAAAATGCATTAGAGCTTGATTTATTTTTTGAAAAACTCAATTTAAAAGCTTTTGCAAATTATGAAAACGCGACAAGACTCACCCTTAGCTTTTTAAGTGATAAAATAAATCAAAGTCGCACTCTTTATGAGTTAGATAGCTCCGAATTTGCTCTATTTTATCCTAAAAAAAGTGAAATTTATGAAAGGGTTTTAAAGGAGCTTAATGTTTATGAATTTGAAAATTTATTGATTGATAAGCCAGTTATTATAAAAATGATCAAGAATTTTTTTAAGGACAATAAAATTTTAATCGAAAATAAAAAACATTTTATAGAGTTTAAAAAAACAGAACTTGATAAAAGAAAAAACCAAATCATTAAATCTTTCGAACTTTTAAAGGAATAAAAATGCTAAAAAGAATTCTAATTTTAATATCAATTTACTGCAGTTTCATTTTTGCTTTTAGTGATTTAGAAAGAGCCTTGCAGCTTTATGAAGAAAATAAATTTTCTAAAGCGTATGATATGTTTAAAAAACTTTGCGAAAAAGATAGTGCAAAATCTTGTTTTTCTATGGCTTATATGCTTGAAAATGCTCAAGGAATTTCAAGAGATCTTAACACTGCTTATAAACTTTATAATAAAGCATGTAATTTAGGTTTGCCTGAAGCTTGCTTTAACATGGGACTTATTTTGCAAAATCAAGGCTATGCTAACGAATCAATTTTGGCTTTTAATAAAGCGTGTAATTTAGGAGATGTGAAAAGTTGTAACAATATAGCTCTTTTTTATGAAAAAGATAAAGATGGAAAGTTGGCGACTTATTTTTACAAAAAATCTTGTCAATTCAAAGACGCTGCTGCTTGTTATAAATTGGGTTTTTTATATGAAAAAGGAGAGTTGGTAAGGCAAAATGTAAAATATTCTCTATCTTTTTATTTTAAAGCTTGCAATTTAGGCTATGCTGAATCATGTTATCTTCTTGGACGCTACAACCAGCTTGAAACAAAAGATTTGCAAAAGGCTAAAATTTATTTTGGTATGGCTTGTGATAAAAAACATAAAGAAGCTTGTGCTGCTTATAAAGAATTAAATTCTAAAACTATAGAAATTTATTAAATTTTCTATAGTTCTTCATCAATTTTTAATAATATTTATTATTTTTTTGATTTAAAGTCTAGTTAATATTAATAAGAGTAATATAATCTTAATTGCGTATGTAAAGGAGAAACAAAATGCAAGATAATATTATAGATAGAAGAAGTTTTTTTAAATTAGGACTTCTGGGTGGCTCTGTTGTAGCTGCAAGTACTTTAGGTGGTGGTGCTGTATTAAAAGCAGCAGAGCTTACAGGTTCTCCAAAATCTTTACAAACTAAATCAAACAAAATTAGAGGCAGAATGTTTTTTCAAACTCAAACTGAATTTGATACTTTGAGTGCAGCTTGTGAAAGAATTTATCCTAAGGATAAGCAAGGAGAAGGAGCTATTGATCTAGGTGTTCCTTATTTTATTGATAATCAATTATCCTCGGCGTATGGATACAATGATAGAGAATATATGCAAGGACCTTTTATAGATGGCAAAGAGGAGCAAGGATATCAAACTCCTATGAAACGTAAGGATATTTTTTTAGAGGGTGTTCATGCTTTAGAAACAAATGCTAAAAAACGTTATAAAAAATCTTTTTCTTTACTTAAAGGAAAAGAACAAGATGAAATTTTAAGAGATTTTGAAAAAGGTAAAATTCAAACCATAGGTTTTAAATCTTCCTATTTTTTTACTCTTTTAAGAGAAATGACAATTGCAGGAGTTTTAGCAGATCCAATTTATGGTGGAAATGATAATAAAAACGGTTGGAGAATGATGCAGTATCCTGGAGCTCAAATGAGTTATATAGATAAAATTGCAAGTGATGAATTTTTTAATATCGAACCTGTAGGTTTAGCGGATATGGAGGATTAGAATGGCTGAAATATTAAAAAAAGTAGATGTGGCAACAGTAGGTGCAGGTTGGACAGGTGGTATTATAGCCGCAGAGCTAACAAAGGCAGGACTTAATGTCCTTAGTTTGGAACGAGGACATATGCAAAGTACTGAAAATTTTAATTTTATCCATGATGAATGGAGATATGGAATTAATTATGGTTTAATGCAAGATTGCTCCAAGGATACTGTTACTTTTAGAAATGATTTGAAAGAATTGGCTTTACCTTATAGAAAAATGGGTTCTTTTTTGCTTGGAAATAACGTTGGGGGTGCTGGGGTTCATTGGAATGGTTGGACTTTTAGATTTATGCCTTATGATTTTGAAATCAAAAGTAGAAGTTTTAAGCGATATGGAAATAAATTAGGTGATGATTATACTTTGCAAGATTGGGGCTTAACTTATAAAGATATGGAGCCTTATTATGATAAATTTGAAAAAACCTGTGGAATTTCTGGAGAGCCTAATCCGCTTGCTGAAAAAATGGGTTCTTTTAGATCAAATCCTTATCCTCAAAAACCTTTAGAAAATACAAAAATACTCAAACGTTTTGAAAATGCGGCAAAAGAGATGAATTTGCATCCATTTAGATTACCAGCAGCTAATTCAAGATCTAGCTATACTAATCCAGATGGTCAAGAATTAGCTCCTTGTGAATATTGTGCTTTCTGTGAAAGATATGGTTGTGAATATGGAGCAAAGGCAAGTCCTATAACAACGGTTATTCCTAAAGCTATGAGTACAGGTAAATATACTATACGGACTTATAGTAATGTTACGCAAATTCTAAAAAAAGACGGCAAGGTAACAGGGGTAAAATTTGTAGATACTCGAACCATGAAAGAATATATTCAACCTGCTGATATAGTTGTGCTTACAAGCTATGTATTTAATAATGCTAAGCTTTTAATGGTGAGCGAAATAGGATCTCAGTATGATCCAAAAACAGGCAAAGGAACTTTAGGTAAAAATTATTGTTATCAAATGAATATGGGAACAACAGCTTTTTTTGAAGAACAATTTAATACTTTTATGGGATCAGGTGCATTAGGAACAACTTGTGATGATTTTATAGGAGATAATTTTGATCATTCTAAGGAAAAATTTTTACATGGAGCTATGATTTATAGCGTTCAATCAGGAAATCGTCCTATACAATCAGCTCCAGTTCCTCAAGGAACGCCTTCTTGGGGTGCTGAATTTAAAAAAGCATTAAATTATAATTTTACAAGAAATATTTTTATAGGTGGTCAAGGGGCTTCTTTACCTCATAAAAATAATTATTTAAGTTTGGATCCAACTTATAAAGATGCTTTTGGAATGCCGCTTTTACGCTTAACTTATAATTTTACAGATCAAGACAGAGCTTTGCATAAATTCATTACAGATAAAACAGCTCAAATAGCACAAAGAATGAAGGGTGTGAAATCAATTAAAAAAGGCTCTTATCTTAAAAATTATAGTATTGTGCCTTATCAAACCACTCATAACACTGGTGGAACAACCATGGGGGCAAGTCCTGAAATCAGTGTAGTAAATACTTATTTGCAACATTGGGATGCGGATAATCTTTTTGTTGTAGGAGCTGGTAATTTCCAACATAATAGTGGCTATAATCCAACAGATACTGTAGGGGCTCTAGCTTATCGTTGTGCTGAAGGAATTTTAAAATATCATAAAAGTGGAAAAATTCTTGCTTGAAAGCCTTTACTTTCAAGCCTATTTATAAATTTTGAAATTAAATTACTACAAAACTTAAAACTAAGTTTTAAGAGGCAATACTAAAATTAATATAATTATTTTGAGAGTTTTGTTGATAAGTTTTAGCTACGAAATTTTTAAATTTTTTATCTGTTGTTTCATCTGTAGATGATTGTTTGGAATTTTTTAATTCTGTATTATTAGATTCTTCTGTTTTTTCTTTATTTTCCTCTTCTTTTTCTTTAGCTTCTTCGGCTTTAAGTTTCATTGCCTCAGCTCTTGCTTCAAATTCCATTTTTGTAGCATTAGCCGCTACTTTATAATCTTGTGGGCTAGGATCCGCAGGAGCCATAGCTGCGGCTACGATTTGACGAGCATTAGCTATTGTTTCTTCTGGTGTATTTCCTTTTTGCATGCTGATAGGAACTTCGCCTGCTGTAGCATACATTTGATTATCAGGTCCCCTAGTATAGGTAAAACTTGCAGCTCCAGCTAATCCACCACCAGCAGCTTGATGTGCGGCTTCATGTGCTTTTACATTTCTATCTATATTTTGGAGTTCTCTAAGTTGCTGAATTTGTTTAGCGTCAAGTTCAACGCCATTGATCATTTGTGTATCTCGTTGATTATTTTCTTTAGATGAGGTATCATCGTTATTTTTCGCATCTATAGAATTGCTATTTTTTGAGTCATTAGAAGAGTGATTAAAATGATAATATGAGCCATAATTTGAGCCAATTTGCATTTATTCTCCTAACATTTTTCTAAATTTTATCCATTTTATCTTAAAAATTTGATAATTTTTGTAAAATATTTCCAGCATGATTTTTTAATAATTTAATAAGGCGTAATAATGATTTATAAAAACGATTTAATTTACATAGAAAAAGAAGAATCTCAAATTCCTTGGATAAAGATTTTCACTCAACATCTTTATAAAGAATTAAGTGATTGCCCAAGTGATTTACAAAGAGAACTTTTTGATAAAATTTTACTTTGTGAAAAAGCTATGATTGAATTTTATAATCCAGAAAAAATCAATATAGCCTCATTTGCAAACTATGTACCAAGAGTTCATTTTCATATAATGGCCCGTTTTAAAGATGATGCTTATTTTCCAGAATGCATGTGGGGAAAGCAACAAAGAGAAATGAAAGATTTAAAATTGCCAAATTTTGATGATTTTGTGAAATTTTTACTCAATACTTTAAATTGATATTAATTATTGATTATTTTTTCTCTTATACAATTTCTTTCGCCAAAATTATTATTAAAGGAAAAAAATGAAAAAAATTTTACTAAGCTCTTTAGTTGTTGCATCTTTCTTGAGTACAGGTTTATTTGCACAAGAATACACTTTAGATAAAGCTCATACAGATGTTGGTTTTAAAATTAAACATTTACAAATCAGCAACGTAAAGGGAAATTTTAAGGATTATAGCGCAGTTATAGATTTTGATCCTAAAACTTATGAATTTAAAAAACTTGAAGCTGTAATCAAAGTAGCCTCTGTTAATACTGATAATCAAACCAGAGATAATCATTTAAGACAAGATGACTTTTTTAAAGCAAAAAAATATCCTGATATGACATTTGTAATGAAAAAATATGAAAAAATTAGTAAAGAAAAAGGAAAAATGACAGGGATCTTAACCATAGCTGGAGTTTCAAAAGAAGTGGTTTTAGATACTGAAATAGGCGGTATGGCTAAAGGAAAAGATGGCAAAGAAAAAGTAGGCTTTTCTTTAAATGGAAAAATCAAGCGTTCTGAATTTAAATTTGGTGCCGGAACTTCTACGCTTACTTTAGGTGATGATATCACTTTAAGTATTGATGCTGAAGCAAACGAAAAATAATACTAAATCTAAGAGAGCTTTTCTCTTAGATTTTCTAAAATATAAGTTAAACTTTTATCCTTATTTTCTTTCCATATAAGTTTAAATTCTGGTTTAAAGCTTTCATTTTCTAATTTTAATTCTGTATTTTTTAAAGTCGATTCTAAAAAAGCAAGATGATTCAAAGCAGTATTTTTGTCATTAAAAATTAAAATAAAATCATAATTTTGTATAAAAATTTTTGTCTTAAAGCGTTTTAAAATTTTAGCAATTTGTTTTAAAATAAGCTTGACATAAGATTCTTGAGTATATTGTAATTCATTAAAATGAAGTAAGGCGATGATGTAATGATCTTTTCCTTTAAGATAATGCATCAATTTTTTTTCATTAGGCAATTTTGTCAAAGCATCAAAAAATAAATTTTGATATATTTGATACAAAATAACAAAGCAAAAAATCAAACTAGCAAATTCAAAGTATTTAACACTACAAAAAAAATCAAATAAAAATTGTAAATTTGCTCCAACAAAGGCTAATAAAAGATAATATTCTTTTCTTTTAAAGCTTTGTATAATCAAGATAAAAGCACAAAGGATAAAAAATAAAAAAGCAAGTTTATTAATCGGTTTAAGTAAAATTAAATTTAAATGAAAGTCTAAATTACTAGCATTGAAATTGGTGTTATTTGGAAGGATAAAACCTAAAATTGCTATAAAAATGATGATTAGAAAAGAGCTAAGATTGCTTTTTTCTAAAATTTTATTGGATATTTTTTTTACTCCAAGTAAAACAAAAATCAAAGGCAAAAATAAAGAAACAAACAAGTGAGCTTGAAATATACTATTGAAAAAATAAGGCAAATGAAAGACAAGTAAAGCAAGAGTGATAAAAAATATACGCGTATTTTTAAAATAAAAAGCTAAAAATAACGTTAAAATTTCAAAAATCAAACTAAAATAACTTAAAAAATCTAAAAAAAACATCAATCAACCTTATAAATAATAAAAATTGAGAATTTTATATAAAAAAACTTAAAAATTAGTCTTTGTTAAATTTTGAGATTTCTTCTTGGATTTTTTGTTCCATATGAAGGAGTTCTTCGTAGTCTTTTTTCTGCTTTTCTAAAAGTTCATCAAATTTAAATCCTAGCATGACAATACGATATAAATTAGGTTTATATTTTCTCCAGTTATATAGTGTGCTTACATCAACATCAATTTCATACGCCATGTCGCGTTTGCTTTTTTTGATCATCTAATTCCTATTAAAATTTTTAAAATTCTACATTAGTTTTTCTTTATTAAAAACATTTGAAATATTCAATTATTTATTATAAAAATATTTAATATTTCAATAATAATTAAGTTTTAATGTGGAATAATTCCAAAGTTTTATTTATTTTTAAGGAGTGAAAGAATGGATGCTACGAGTTTATTTTTATCAATAGAAAATAAACTGCCAAAAGAATATGGATTTTTCAGAAAAAGAATGAGTCGAGGATATAAATATTCTGAGCCTATTATGTCAAATGAAGACTTAAAGAAAAAGCTTGAAGCTTTAAGTTCTGACGAGTTAGATAAGGTGTACGCAAGACTTCAATATACTAAGCTTAAAAATCCAACTTTAGCTTTTTGGGTTTATAATTTTTTATTGGGTGGTTTTGGTGTAGCAAGATTTTATATAGGACAAATTGGATTTGGAATTTTTAGATTAGCTTTAACTTTACTTTCTGTAATAATTGGCTTTGTTGCTGAATCTTCATATGATTCATTTTGGATATCTGTTTCAAAGATGTTTGATTATGGTAACTTCGGTATAGCGATAATAGATTTATTTATAGTTGGGGTATTACTCAGAAATCAAAATCTTGAAAAAGTTAATTTAATTATAGATGAGGTCAAGTCTTAACTTGCATAAATTAAAGAAAAATTTTTAACTTATACCTAAATTAAAGGAGATGAAAATGAGTGAAAAATATGCACCTTTTGAAACAGAACCCACTTTGCTTTATGACAAAGATACTTTTAAAATCGTTGCAGGAAAAGCATATACAAATAAAGATGAAAAATTTTGTATCGGTTTAAATTCTAATGGTTTTCCGACAAATGCTTATCTTGTATTTCCACCACAGCTTAGCTTGGATTTGTTAAGAAATCTCTTAAGTCAAGATGGTGCTAAAAATGACGAAATTATGAAATTTATTAAAATAATAACGGATAAGCAATGAAAAAAGTTTTCTTAAGTTTGCTCTCAGCTTTATTATTCTTTGGATGTTTTGATACCAAGCCAAAATGCGATGATGAAGATGTTAAGCTTACATTAAAAAGTATTTTAGACGATGATGAGTGGGTTTATGTTGAGTATGGTTTAAATGAACAGTCTTTAAAGACATTAAGAATGATCTCTGCCTCTAAAGGTATGGATATAAGAGATATAGAAGCCCTCTTATTGTCCGATACGATTGGGATTTTAAGGGCGCATTTTAAACCTTTGCTTGATTTGAAAGATTATGCCAATGAAGTAGTTTATACTTCTTTTGGTAGCTTTATAACTCAAGATAGTAATGACAAAAAAACAACTTTTTGTAAAGCTAGTTTGAAATTAACTTATCCACAAATGCCCAATGATATGAGAAAAAAATATGAAAAAGGTAGTTTAAGGGGAGTTTTATTTGATGGAGGGGAGTATGAAACTCAAATTTCATATAGTGCTCAATTTAGCGACGACAAAAAACAAGTTTTTGTGGAACTTTTAGATTATTAATATTTTTATAACAATGAAAATTTTATTTTTCATTGTTTATACTAAATTAACTTCAAGTCTTTTTTTGCTACAATTTCTCAAAATTTTTTATAAGTAAAAATCTAAGGAAACTTTATGGTTGAAGTAAGAAATCTTACCATGCGTTTTGCAAATCAACTTTTATTTGAAAATGTCAATTTAAAACTCGTTCGCGGGCAAAGATATGGACTTATAGGTGCCAATGGTGCTGGAAAATCAACTTTTTTGAAAATTCTTTCAGGTGAAATAGAATCAAGTAGTGGTGAAGTTGTTTTTGATGAGGGTTTAAGGATCGCAGTTTTAGGGCAAGATCAATTTGCTTTTGAAAACTACACCATTAAAGATGCGGTTATGTGTGCCAATAAAAGATTATATGAGGCTTTAAAAGAAAAAGAAAAGCTTTATATGAGTGAAGAATTTACTGATGAAATCAATGAACGCCTAAGCGAACTTGAGATGATAACGGCTGAAGAGGATCCAAATTACGATTGTGAAACGCGTTGTGAAAAAATCTTAAGTTCTTTAAAAATCAAAGATTTTGATGCTTTGATGAGTACTTTGCAAAGTGCGGATAAATTTAAAGTTTTACTCGCACAAGTGTTATTTTTAGGTGCAGATGTGCTTTTTTTGGACGAGCCTACAAACAATCTTGATCTAGAGGCAATTTCTTGGCTTGAAAATGAACTTTTAAGACACGAGGGAACTTTGGTAGTGATCTCTCACGATAGGCATTTTCTTAATAAAATTTGCACAAGAATTTTAGATGTTGATTTTAAGCAAATTCGAGATTTTGCCGGAAATTACGATGATTGGTATATGGCTTCGACGCTTTTAGCAAAACAAGCTGAACTTAAACGCGATAAAACTTTAAAAGAAAGAGAAGAATTAGAAAATTTTATCCGCCGTTTTAGCGCAAATGCATCCAAGGCAAAACAGGCCACAAGTAGGGCTAAGGCACTCGAAAAATTAGAGCTTGAGGAAATTAAAATTTCAAGTCGCAGGGATCCTAGTATCGTTTTTCGTTTAGGAAGAGAGATTGGCAATGAAGTTTTAGAGCTTAAGGGAATTTCTAAAGCTTATGAACATAGTTTATTTTCAAATTTGGAACTTAAGATAGAAAAAAATGATAAAATTGCTTTAATCGGAGCAAATGGCGTGGGTAAATCAACTTTGGCAAAAATCATTGCAAATGCCATCACTCCAGATAGCGGTAATTTACATTTAGGTGCAACTATAGAGCTTGGATATTTTCCACAAGATACAAGCAATATCATCAATGAAAATTTAAAGCTTTATGAATGGCTTATGAGTGAAAAATTTAAAGATTTAGATGAGATTAGAAAGTGTTTAGGAAGAATGCTTTTTAGTGGAAGCGATCAAGAAAAAATGGCCGCAAATTTAAGTGGAGGTGAAAAACATCGCTTAATGCTTTCTCGTCTTATGTTAGAGCGTCCAAATTTTTTACTTTTAGATGAACCTGATAATCATCTTGATCTTGAAAGTATTATTGCTTTAGGAGAGGCTTTGTATAATTTTCAAGGCGTGGTACTTTGTGTGAGTCACGATAGAGAACTCATCAGTTCTTTTGCTAATCGTATTTGGGAATTAAAAGATGGAAAACTTTTGGACTTTAGAGGAAATTATGAAGAATTTTTAGGAGAAAATAATGGCTAAATTTAGAATTCAATACAGTGCAGGTTTTGGGCATTTTACTCAAAATCATAAAGGTTTTGGTCCGACTATTTATATCGAAGAAGTTGTAGAATTTGATAACGGGAAAGATTATTTTGATTATATTGATTTTTATAAGGCTTATTCTAAGCCCGATGATACCTATTTTCATATCAGTTTTTTAGAGGATAGACCTTTAAGCGATAAAGAAATTACCATACGCAATGAATACCGAAAAATGCGTGATGAAAACTGCAAAAAAGCTAAAGAAAATTTCATAGCAAATCGCGAAATTGACGTGGAATATGTCCCAACTCATCACGATTAATCTTTAAAAGGAACGATTTTTGCTTGCATAATTTTTGCATATTTTGAAAGGAGAAAGTTATGCAAGTAAGTTACAAAACCATAAGCTCGTATGAATACGATGCTATAAGTGGTCAGTATAAAAAAGTGGATAAAGAAGTTGAGGATTATTCTTCTAATTCTGATTTCACAAGTCTTTTAGATAGATTAGGCGAGAATGAAAATTCGCAGAATTTGGATTCTAAAATAAACAATGAGAATTCAAATTCAAATCATTCTTTAAGCACATACGCCCAAAATTCAAATGTTTATGCTTATCGTTTTAGGCAAAATGAAGGGGATCTTTCTTTAAGATCTCAAAGTGCAAGTGTGCATAATGATCTTTTAAATCAGAATGAACAAAAGAATAGCTCTCTTTTGAATGATTTATTAAGTGCAATTTAATCAAAGTCCCATTTATGGGGCTTTACTGTCTTTGTATTTCTAGAGGTGTAAAATTTTTACAAAATACTTCAAATTTTTCTTTTTCATTTTTATTAACATAGAAACTCAAAATCACTCTTTCATCTATAAAATCGCGTTGAAATTTTAAAGTGTTTGAATTTAAAAAATGCTCCAAGCGCCCAAGATTTTTTATATTGATAACAATTTCAATTTTTTCTTTAATTTCAAAAGGCATTAAAGTTGAATGACAGATCACTTCATTAACAGCATCACTATATGCCCTTACAAGTCCTCCTGTGCCAAGTTTTATCCCGCCAAAATATCTTACCACAATGACAGCTGTATTGATCAGATCAAAACCTCTTAAAACATTTAAAGAGGGCATTCCAGAGGTTCCTTTAGGTTCGCCATCATCGCTTTTATCTTCTACGATTTGATTAAAATCATTTAAATATCTATAAGCATAGACAAAATGCACAGCTTTTGGGTGTTCTTGTTTTAAATTGCTTAAAAGTGTTTTAAAATGCTCATAAGGACAAAGAAAAGCTAAAAAAGTGGATTTTTTGATTTCAATACCGCTTGTATAAATTTGAGTGACAATTTGCATTTTAACCTTAGGTGAATTAAAAATTTATATATAGCTCGATTAAAATAAACATAGTATCAATTTTAAGCTAAATTTATAATTTAAGATTAATTTGCTAGAATTAAATTCATGAAAAAAGTCAAAAAAACGCATTTTATTATTTTATTGATCTTTGATTTTTTAGCCCTTTTTTATGGAATTTCTACTTTAAGTATCAGTAGTGATGAGGCTGAAATTTATTTTGGAGAAAGAAATTCTCTTTTATTTTTTTCGCATGATTTGCTTTATTATCTGACTCATTTTGGAACTTTTATTTTGGGTCAAAATGATTTTGGCTTAAGATTTCCTATTTTATTTTTTCATTTTTTAAGTTGTTTTTTACTTTATAAATTAGCACAAAAATATACCAAAACACCTCTTGATACCTTTCTTTCACTTTTACTTTTTATTTTACTTCCTGGGACTGTTGCGAGTGCTTTATTGGTCAATGAGGCTGCTATAGTTATTTTTTTAACATTAGCAATACTTTGTGCTTACGAGTATGAAAAAAAATGGCTTTTTTATCTTCTTTTAATCCTTTCTTTGTGCGTGGATAAATCATTTAATATTTTATTTTTAACCTTTTTCTTTTTCGGAATTTATAAAAAAGATTTTCTTTTATTGAATTTATCTTTGATACTTTTTGGAATCAATATCAGTTTTTATGGTTTTGATATAAGCGGACGTCCAAGAGGATATTTTTTGGATACTTTAGGAATTTTCTCCGCTTGTTTTTCTCCGCTTGTTTTTATTTATTTTTTTTATGTTATTTATCGTTTGATGTTTAGAGAGAAAAAAAGTTTACTTTGGTTTTTAATGAGTATTACTTTTATTTTTTGCTCCTTGCTTTCTTTAAGGCAAAAACTTTATTTGGAAGATTTTCTTCCATTTTGTGTCATTTGCACTCCTTTGATGATAAAAACTTTTATGGAAAGCTATCGCGTAAGATTGCCTGTGTTTAGATTGAAATATAAAATTTTTATAGAATGCACAGTTATTTTTTTGTTATTTTGTTATTTTGTTATTATAGGAAATCAATTTTTGTATTATATAGTTTCAAATCCTAAAAGAAATTTTGCAAACAATTACCATTTTGCTAAAGAATTAAGTCAAGAATTAAAAAAGCAAAATATTTTTGCGATCAGAGTTTCTGATGCCTTGCAAAAAAGATTAAAATTTTATGGGATTAAAGATAGCAATACTTTTTATTTAAGTGCTATAAAAAATGATAAAGAAGATGATAAAAATCAAAAAATAATCAAAGTCAAGTTAGGTAAATTTGAAAAAAAATATCAAATCAAAAGCTTTAAGTAGGGCTTTTACTCTTTTAGAACTTGTTTTGATTATTTTTATTTTAGGCATTGTTATTTCTATAGCTAAAATCAATATAAAACAAGACAGATCGATTTTGGGCGCAAAACAAATCCTTAATGATATCAATTATCTTAGAAATTTAGCCATGATACAAGAAAGCTTTAGAAATTCAGATCTAGCGGTGGCCAAAAGAGAATGGTATAAAAGCAGATGGCAACTCTATTTTATCAAATCTGCAGCGACTGATTATGAGCAAACTTATACCATTTTTTTAGATAAAAATGGCGATGGCAATGCAAATTTAGGTAAAACAGATATCAATATCGATAGAGAAATTGCCATAGATATCTTAAATCCTAAAAAACTCATGAATTCAGGACAAAGCGGAGTGATCGATAAGGATGATGAAAAAGCAACCAAAAGATTTAATATTTTTAAAACTTTCGATATAGAAAAAGTTGAATTTAAAGGATCTTGCAGCGGTTCGACAAGAATTGTTTTTGATGAAATGGGAAGATTATATTCTCCGCTTAAAAATTCTAAAAGTCTCTATGATAAAAATTTAGCAAAAAGTGGCAAAAATTGCATCATTCGCTTAACCTCCAAATATAAACGTCAAATTTGCATAGTGATTGATCCTCTAAGTGGATATGCTCATATTCCCAAATTTAGCAATTTTAATCAACAATCACTGATCTACAATGGAAAAACAACTGAGTGTTCTAAAATTTAGTTAAAATAAATTTTAGATAATGTCACAAATTGGCTTTTGCATTATTTTAATCACATCTATAAAAATTAAAATCTTTACTTTTTATAGATGATTT
>JACHTQ010000017.1 GCA_020135845.1 Campylobacter sp. W0018
TTTTTTTATTTTTAATTTAACCGCCATTATAATACCTCCGGTGCTAGTGAAACAATTTTCATAAAGCCACCATATCTAACTTCTCTACCTATTGGTCCAAAAATACGAGTTCCTATAGGCTCTCTTTTATTATCAAGAATTACTGCAGCATTTTCATCAAAACGAATTAAGGAACCATTATCTCTATGAATTTCTTTTTTAGTTCTAACGATAACTGCTTTTACGACTTGACCTTTTTTCACTTTACCATTTGGCAAAGCTTTTTTTACAGATGCAACGATAACATCACCCACAGTAGCATATCTTCTTTTGCTACCACCTAAAACCTTAATACACATAAGTTCTTTTGCACCGCTATTATCAGCTACTGCAAGTCTTGTAAAACTTTGAATCATTACTCAACTCCTGTTGCTAATACAGATTTTAAGCGAAATGATTTTCTTTTAGAAATTGGTCTGCATTCTACAGCAACAATAATATCACCAACTTTAACTTCATTTCTTTCATCATGAATTAGATATTTTTTAAAGCGTTTTACGATTTTTCTATATCTTGGATGAACAACCTTTCTTTCAACCAAAATACTTGCTGTTTTTTCTCCAGCAATTTTCACAACAACGCCTTGAATTTCTCTTTTAAATGCCATTTGTTATCCTTATTTTAAAGCGTTAATTGCTGTATTGATTCTAGCAATGTCTTTTTTAACTTCACTAACTTCTTTAGGATTAGCTAGCTGCATTGTTTTTAGCTTTTGTTTTAAAGTGAATAAAAGCAACTTTTTTTCTTTTAGCATTGTTGCAAGCTCAGCTGCTGTTTTATCTTTGATCTCAGTATATTTCATTTTGGCTCTCTCTTGTAACAAACTTAGTTTTAAATGGCAATTTATGCATTGCTAAAGTTAATGCTTCTTTAGCCATTTCTTCACTTACTCCTGCCATTTCATAAATAATACGACCTGGTTTGATATTCATTACCCATTCTTCAACAGCACCTTTACCTTTACCCATACGAGTTTCTAAAGGCTTTTTAGTTAAAGGTTTATCAGGGAAAACTCTAATCCAAGTCTTACCTTGTCTTTTAACAAAACGAGTTAAAGCGATACGAGCCGCTTCAATTTGACGTGAATTAATTCTTCCTGCTTCAGTTGCTTTTAAAGCAAATTCGCCAAAAGTAAATTCAGTCCCACGATTAGCATAACCTCTGTTACGCCCTTTCATCATTTTACGATATTTTGTTCTTTTTGGCATTAACATGATTACTTACTCCTTCTTGTGCGTCTTGGTTTTTTAGCTGGAGCATTTTCTTCAGTTTTTTCAGCCTGCAAACCTTTTTGTAATACTTCGCCTTTAAAGATCCAAACTTTAACGCCTATGTTACCATAAGTAGTTCTAGCTTCAGCAAAACCATAATCGATTTTTGCTCTTAAAGTATGAAGTGGCACGCGTCCTTCAAGATACCATTCTGTTCTTGCCATTTCAGCACCACCCAAACGGCCAGAAACTGAAACTTTAATTCCTTTGGCACCCGCTTTTTGTGCTCCTTGGATTACTTTTTTCATTGCTCTTCTAAAAGCAATTCTTTTTTCAAGTTGAGTTGCTACGCTTTCAGCTGCAAGCTGTGCAGAAGCTCCTGCTCTTCTTTCTTCTTTGATATTGATATTGACATCTTTTCCGATAAGATCTTGTAATTCTTTTCTTAAATTATCAACATCGCTACCTTTTTTACCGATAATAATACCTGGTCTTGCTGCAACTACAGTTACACGAAGCTTTTTAGCAGTTCTTTCGATCAAAATTTGACTGATTCCTGCATAATAAAGTTTTCTTTTTAAGAAAGCTCTTATCTTATAATCTTCGCCAATATTTTCTACCAAATTAGCTTTAGTTGGAAACCATCTTGACTCCCAATTTCTATTGATTCCTAGTCTTAGACCAATTGGATTTACTTTTTGTCCCATTAGCTTTCCTTTTTCGCTGTTACTTTTTTAGTGCTTGTTTTTTTAGCTGTTGTAGTCGCTTTTTTTTCAGAAGCTTTTTTAGTTGCTTTCTCTTCAATTTTTGTTTCTACTTTTGCTACTTCTACTAAAATATGTGAAGTAGGTTTTCTTATACGACTTGCACTTCCTCTAGCACGCGGTCTAAATCTTTTTAAGACAGCACCTGCATCCACGCGACAACTTTTTACAATCACTTCATTTGCTTCAAAACCGCCATTTGCTACCGCACTTGAAATTGCGTTTGCAATATATTTTGCTCCCTTATTTGGCATAAATTTTAAACTAGCCATTGCAAGTTCTGCATTCATCCCCTGAACTTCTCTAGCAATAAGTCTTGCTTTAGTCGGAGATAATCTTATGAATTTAATTAAAGCTTTACTCATAAATACACCTCTCCTTATTTACCTATCTTTTTCTGAACAGAACCTTTATGGCCTTTAAATGTTCTAGTCGGAGCAAATTCTCCAAGTTTATAACCGATATGATTTTCAGTCACATAAACTGGGATAAAACTTTTTCCATTATGAACATTAAAAGTTAAACCTATCATATCAGGAATGATAGTGCTTCTACGAGACCAAGTTTTTATAGGTTTATTATCATTAGCCTTTTTAGCAGCGATGACTTTTTTCATTACATGATCATCAACAAAAGGACCTTTTTTTAGTGATCTAGCCATCTTACTTTCCTTTTCTTCTTGAAATTATTAGTTTATCACTAGCTTTTTTACGGCGAGTTTTTGCACCTTTAGTCGGTTTACCCCATGGAGTTACTGGATGGCGTCCAGAATTCTTCTTACCTTCTCCCCCTCCGTGTGGGTGATCAACTGGATTCATCGCAGAACCACGAGTTTGAGGACGGATACCTCTATGGCGATTTCTACCCGCTTTACCTATAGTGATGTTAGACCATTCTTCATTGCCTACTTCACCAATACTAGCCATACATTCAGCTAAAACTTGTCTCATTTCTCCACTTGCAAGTCTTAAGATAACATATTTTTCTTCTTTACCCATAAGTTGGGCATAAGCACCTGCTGAACGGATCATTTGACCGCCTTTTCCTGGCTTTAATTCAATATTATGAACAATGGTGCCCACAGGAATATTTTTAAGCTTCATTGCATTACCTGGTTTAATATCAAGTCCGCCTTCTGCTGCAGCAACAATATCACCTACGCCTAATCCACGTGGTTGGATAATGTATCTTTTTTCACCATCTCTATAAGAAATAAGAGCAATTCTACAATTTCTATATGGATCGTACTCTATTGCTTCTACTTTACCCTCGATACCAAATTTACGACGCTTAAAGTCTATGATTCTATAAAGTTTTTTAGCGCCAGCTTCTTTATGGCGACTTGTAATTCTTCCATAACTATTGCGTCCCGCATGAGATGGAAGTTTAACAAGTAGTGAGCGAACACTTGGTTTTGCTGTAATATCCTCTGAGCTTAAACCAGTGATATATCTTCTACTTGGAGTATATGGTTTATAAGTTTTAATTGCCATCTTAAGCCTCCACATTTTCTAAGCTAACACCTTCAGGTAGCTTAACATAGAATTTTTTATAATCGTTTCTTTGTCCTAAACGACCTCTAAAGCGTTTAACCTTTCCACTCATTCTTAAAGAATTAATACTTTGTGGAGTTACGCCAAAATACTCTTTTAAAACAGCTTTTAAACTTGTTTTAGTCATTTTTGGAGAAGTTTGAATAACTACGACACCTTGCTCTTGCAAATTCAAACTTTTTTCTGTATAAAGTATTGTTTTAATATCAGTAATATCTGCCATAATTATCCTTCTTTTGTAATAGATTCTAACGCTGATTTTTCCATAATAACAGCATTAAACACAGATACCAAATAAGCATTAACTTCGGTTACATCTACAACATAGCAATTTGCTAAATTTCTGTAAGCTAAAAGTGTTTTTTCATCTAGTAAATCTTTAACAATTAAAGCATCTTTTACACCAAGCTTTTTAATAACAGCATTTGCATCTTTAGTTTTACCGCTTTCTATAGCCAAAGAATCTGCAGTAAATAAAGCACCTTTAGCTGCTTTATCTGCCAAAGCTCTTTCAAGTGCTAATCTTTTTTGTTTTTTATTTACTTTTTGAAAATAATTTCTTTCATTAGTTGGACCAAAAGCAACAGCACCGCCTACCCAAACATTTGTTCTAGTTGAACCTGCACGAGCACCGCCGCGACCTTTTTGCCTCCAAGGTTTTTTACCCCCACCACTTACATCACTTCTACCTTTAGTGTGAGCTGTATTTGCTCTAAGACTAGCAAGGTAAGATTTTACATATAAGTAAAGGTTATGTGGATTTACTTCTGCATATTTTGAAGGTAAATCAAGTTCACCTGCTTTTTCTAGTTTATCATTTAAAACGGTTACTTTACTCATTTTGCAATCCTTATTTTACCCATAGCTCCATTATACCCTGGAACTGCACCTTTAACAACCAAAATCTTATTTTCACTATCATAAGACACAACTTCGTTTTTAACAGTTATTTTTGTATTTCCATAATGTCCAGCCATTTTCATACCTGGTTGAACACGACCTGGCCATTCTCTATTACCTATAGAACCATGGCGTCTATGAAATCTTGAACCATGACTTGCCGGACCCCCAGCGAAATTATGTCTTTTCATAACACCGCTATAACCTCTACCCTTAGAGTTGAAACTTACTTTTAGAATTTTAGCTTCACTCAATGGAGTTTCATCTAAATCACCTGCTTCAGTATTTGCTACTTCCAAAGTTGCAAAACGATTAAATTCAGCAGAAAGATTGTATTTTTTTTGTTGCCCTGCGATACATTTATTATTTGTTTTACCTTTTGAATATGCTACTATCGCTTTTCCATTCTCAACTTCGCATACTTTTGCATTAACAACTCTTAGCAAAGTTACAGCGATACTTGGACTATTGATAGTTCTACTCATTCCAATTTTTTCTACAATGTATTCCATATTCTATCCTTTATTTACCCATGGCTCTAACTTCAACGCTTACTTCTGGCGCCAAATCAAGCTTAGTTAAAGAATCAACTGTATCTGGAGTCGCTGCTACAATATCTAGCATACGAGCGTGAATTCTGATTTCAAACTGCTCACGAGAATCTTTATTAATATGTGGAGATTTTAAAACTGTATAGCGTTTGATTTTTGTAGGCATTGGTATTGGACCTCTAATATCCGCACCTGTTCTTTTGACAGCTTCTACGATTGCTGCAACTGTTCTGTCTAGTACTCGATGGTCATAAGCTTTAAGCTTAAGCCTAATTCTTTCCATGATATTTCCTTTAAAAAGAACTCGTTAGTTTCAAACTAACCAAAAATAAAAATGAGAGTATAGTAAATTTGGCTTTCAAAAGTCAAGAAAATTTGATAAAAAATTATATTTTTTTCCTTTTTAAAAGGATAAAAATATAATTTATTTCTTATTTTATTGTTTGTATTTTTTTATATCTAAAATTTTCATTTCTTTATCTGTTATAAGACTTACAACCATAGCTCCTGAAACATTGCTACAAGTTCTTGCCATATCAAGTATAGGATCTATAGCTAAAATGATAGCCAGTAAAGCAAAATGACTTTGCATTCCAAGCCCTGAAAGCATAACAGAGATGATCATTATCGTGATACCTGGAATTCCAGCGATACCAAAAGAAGCAATGATACATAAAGCAATCGTTGTTAATATTTCACTCACACCTATAGGTATATTTAAGGCATGAAACATAAAAACAGCAATCATTCCTGCATAATATCCGGCACAACCATTCATTCCCATAGTTGTTCCAAGACTTGCAATAAAAGAAGCATTAGTATGAGTAACGCCTAAATTTTGAGTTAAAGTAGAAATGGTAATTGGCAAGGTTCCCGCTGAACTTCTTGAGCTAAAAGCCATCAATAAAGCTGGTAAAGCCTTTTTATAATACATAAAAGGATTTAACCCATGAAGCAATAATAATAACGCATGTAAAATAAAAACAGCCATAAAAGAAACATAAAGTAAAGCTATAAAATAAATTGAATCAATAAGCACCCTATAGCCATTTAAAATCAAGGCATTAGCAATCATTGTAATGATAAAATAAGGCATGATTTTTATCACATGAAGACTAATCTTCATAATAACTTTATGTAAAAAACTAATCAATAAAGAAAAAATTCTAAATCCACGATTTTCTTTTAGACTTCTTGTGCCAAAAGATAAAATAAAAGCAAAGATAATCACCCCTAAAATATTGTTTGAATTCATAGCGCTGATGATATTATTTGGGATTAAATTTAAAATGATCTCATCTAAACCTTTAAGTTCGTGAAGATTTTTTGAATTTGATGCAAAAGCTATATTATTTCCAAGATTTGCAACCATTGCAATACAAATTCCAATACAAGCTGAAATGCCCGTTGAAAATAAAAACCAAAAAAAAGCGCGAGAAAACAAAGCTTTTATTTGAATCTTTTCATCTAAATGCATCAAAACATGGATTAAAGAAATAAATACCAAGGGAATGACTAAAAGCCTTAAAATGCTTATATATAAAGTGTTTAAAAAATTCATCCAAACATGAATTTCATAAAACCAACGTAAAGAATTTGAAGAATTAAATTTGGATATTTCTTCATTGGGAAAACCTGCTAAATAAAGTAAAAAATACCCCAAAGTGAAACCAAAAATTAAAGAAATGACCATGATCAAATAAAATTTTAGTCTTTTTTTGAAAAATTTGATCAAGGCAAAAAGACAAGCGATTAAAATAATGAGTAAAAAACTTTTAATTTCAGATAAATGAAAAAAATTAGTTAAAAAATTTTCCATAAAAAACCTCTAAAAATGTTATTTTGCAACCTGCAAACTTAAAGGGGCAAATTATAGCATTAAAAATTTAAAAATCAATTTTATTATTTTTTATAAATGAGTAAAAATGCTTTTTTATTTTTAAAATATTTAATTTAAATTTTATTTATTTTTATTTAAATTATATTATAATTTTTAAATATTTAAAAAAGGAGGAAGGTATGAAAAATATTATTTCATTAATAGTATTTTTACTATTGAGTGTTGGTTGCTTAGAAGCTAAGCCGAAAATTGTGATTTTAGCGACTGGTGGAACTATAGCTGGTTCGATTGATAGTGAACTTGAAACAACAGGATATAAAGCCGGGGTTATAGGCATAGAAACCCTAATCAAAGCTGTTCCTCAAATCAAAGATATCGCACAAGTAAGCGGAGAGCAAATTGCTAATATCGATAGTTCTAATATGAATGATGAAATTTGGCTAAAACTAGCCAAAAAAATCAATGAATTGCTTAAAAAAGATGTAGATGGTATTGTAATCACTCACGGAACTGACACCATGGAGGAAACAGCTTATTTTTTAAATTTAACCATAAAAAGTAATAAACCTGTTGTCTTAGTCGGTGCTATGCGCCCAGCAACTGCTATGAGTGCGGATGGTCCAAAAAATCTTTACAATGCTGTAGCTCTAGCGGCTAACAAAAATGCAAAAAATAAAGGCGTGATGATCGCAATGGATGATAAAATACTAAGCGCAAGAAGAGCAGTTAAAACCCATACTCTTAATGTTGACGCCTTTACTTCACCTGATTTTGGAAATTTAGGTTATATAGTTGATGGAAGAGTCTTTTTCTATAATACAATTTTAAAGGATCATACCACAAAAACTCCTTTTGATGTTAGCAAGCTAAAAACTTTGCCAAAAGTTGATATACTTTATACTTATTCCAATGATGGAAGCGGTGTTGCAGCTAAAGCTTTATTTGAAAATGGAACTCAAGGTTTGGTTGTAGCAGGAAGTGGAGCTGGAAGTATCCATGAAAATCAAAAAGAGGTCTTAAAAGATTTAATGAAAAAAGGATTAAAAGTAGCTGTAAGCACTAGAGTAGTTGCAGGTTCTGTAGCGGTAAGCAAAGATGATCAAAATTTAGGTTTTATCAGTGCTCAAAATTTAAATCCACAAAAAGCAAGAGTTCTTTTGATGTTAGCTCTTACAAAAACTCATGATAGTGCCAAAATTCAAAAATATTTTGAAAAATACTAAAATATTAAAAAGTCCGAAAGGGCTTTTTAATATTTGATTTCATTGGCTTTTAAAAAATCTCGCAATTTATCATATTCTCCATTTTCTAAATAGCGATATTTTCCAGCTTTTAAAACACCTAGATCTAAAGCCCCAAAAGCCACGCGCTTAAGATCCATCACTTCTAAATCAAAATGTCCAAAAAATCGTCTGAGTTCTCTATTTTTACCTTCATTGATCACTACTCTTAATTTGGTATAACCTCCACTAGAGCCAAAAATTTCAAAATCCAAAAAAGGAGAAAATGTCATAGAGGTAATTTTAGTTTTTACATGAGCGCCTTTTTTTTCATTTTTTATCTCTAAGCCATTTTGCATAGCTTCTACGACTTGCTTATTTACCACGCCTTTAACTTTAAGATAATATTCACGTTCTAAATCACTATGCATTAAAGCATCAGCTATAACAGGAGAATCCGTTAGCAAAAGCAAACCTTCGCTTGCAAAATCAAGCCTTCCTACGCTAAGCCAAGTATTAAATTGCCTTGGCAAAGTATCATAAATCGTCTTTCTTCCACGATCGTCTTTTTTGCTGACTATTTCACCTTTTTGTTTATGATAAATGATGACACTAAATTGCGTTCTTTTTTGTAGCCTTTTTCCTTTTAAAAAAACCTTGTCATCAAATTTAACCTCATCACTTAAAAGGGCTATTTTATTGTTGATTTTTACTAAGCCCTGTTTAATCAGTTCATCAGCTTCGCGACGTGAATAACGGCTATTGTGCGATATAAATTTATTGATTCTCATTGATCACATCACAAAAATAGTTGGAACTATAGTTGGATATTTTTTAATTTTTCTAAAAATATGCTTTCTAAGGACTTGACGAATTTGATTTTCTAAAAATCTTGGATCATTTAAAATTTCATCTTTTACATTAGCAAAAAATTGACTCAAAACATCTGCCATTTCTTTGGAAAAAGCATGATCATGCTTATCAGCTACAAGTCCATAACTAAAAACTCTAGGTTTATTTATAAGAGTTTTTGTTGTCTTATCAAGCTGAGCGATGATCACAACTATACCATTATCTGCTAAATTTTGACGATCGATTACAACATCATCGGCAATTTGCTTATTGATCTGATTATCTACAAAAACTTTACCAGTTTTAACCGTTTTAACACGCTTGATATATTTTTGGCAAATTTCAACCTGATCCCCATCGCTCATAAGATAAATATTTCTTTCTGGAATTCCACATTTCATAGCCGTTTCTTTATGCTTTAAAATATGATTGTATTCTCCATGCACTGGCAAGAAAAATTTAGGTTTTACAAGCGTTAGCATTAATTTTTGCTCTTCTATGCTCGCATGGCCACTTACGTGAATTTCACTGAATTCTTGATACGCAACCTTAGCTCCTGCTTTTAAAAGATAATCAAGCACTGCAGAAACATTGGCTTCGTTACCTGGAATTGCCTTGGCAGAAATAATGACTTGATCTGTAGGTTTGATTTTGATAAATTTATGCTCATCCGTTGCCATTCTATAAAGTGCACTCATAGTTTCACCTTGACTGCCTGTAGTTACGATCAAAACTTCATTGTCTTTAAATTTATTCACCTCATCCGCATCGATAAAAATTTTACGATCAAGTTTAATATAACCAAGCTCCATAGCCGTATAAAGATTTCTTTCCATAGAACGGCCTATTACACAAACTTTTCTTCCATATTTTAACCCATAGCTGATCGCTTGAAAAACACGGTGTATATTTGAACTAAAAGTACTCATTATCACTCTACCTTTAGTCTTGGAAAAAATTTGATCAAAAGTTGGTCCTACTGAACTTTCGCTTTTAGTATAACCTTCTTTATAAGAATTAGTACTATCACTTAAAAGGCATAAAACACCCTCTTCTCCATAATAAGCCAAACGGTTTAAATCACTAGGATAACCGTCGATTGGAGTTTGATCTATTTTAAAATCTCCTGTATGGATGATCGTTCCTGCATTGGTTTTAATCGCCAAAGCTGAAGCATCGATCACAGAATGTGTAATATGGATCCATTCTACGCTAAATTCACCTATTTCATAAACCTTTCTTTTCTCAACCGGTCTAAACCATTTTCTTTCAGCTTTAAGATTGTGTTCTTCAAATTTATTTGAAATCATTCCAAGAGCTAAAGGCGTAGCGTAAATAGGAAATTGAAATTCTTTGAAAAAATACGGCACAGCTCCTATATGATCCTCGTGTGCATGAGTGATAACAATACCTTTTATTTTATCTTTAATTTTTCTGATATAACTAAAATCAGGTATGATAATATCTACCCCGTGCATAGTCCCATCTGGAAAACTCATACCGATATCTACAATAATTGCTTCATTATTAGTTTCAAAAACAGTGATATTTCCACCAATTTCACCGAGTCCTCCAAGAGGAATAACGCGAATTTTGTGTTCACTAGAATTATTGTATTTTAAAGGGTGTAAACGGTTTTCATGTGAAACACGATTAGCCTCTATGCATTCTGCAAGAGCTATTTGCCAATCTTCATTTCCGCTAAGCTTGGAAGGTAAATTGCGATTTCTTTTTTTTCTTTTTTCTTTAGATTCTTCATTAGTATTTTTAAAATTGGCATTGGCTTTTTCATTTGAATTTTTCAAATTCGCTTGATCGGGTGCTTCATTATCAGAATCTGTTGTTTTTTTCTTGCGATTTTTAAATTTATTATAAAATCTATTTTTCTTTGTTTTTACAGAATTTTCAGTGTTTTCATTGTTGTTTTCGTTCATAATCTTCCTTTACTCTTTCGTAAATTTTAAGGTATGAATCAACGCAAATTTCATGTGGTCTTGAGTTTAATTTAATTTCCAACTCTTTAAAAATCTCTTCCAATTTTATCTTGTGGTTTTTTAAATTCCCCATAAGCTGTTTTCTTGGAGATTTGAAACATTCTTTTAAAAATCTCTTAAAAGTGTCGATATGGCAAAAATCTTTGTATTCCCTAAATTTAGTCATTTTTATCACCGCTGACATCACCTTAGGTGGCGGAGAAAAATATTCAGGACTAACATCAAAAAGCATTTCGCAATCACAAATGACAGCACTTAAAATTCCCAAAGCTGAAAAATCTTTCTCTCCATGCTTGGCACAAAATTTCAACGCCATTTCTTTTTGCACCATTACTATTAAGCCTGAGCAATTTTCATCTTCTAAAACTTTCAAAATCAAATGACTCGCTATATAGTAAGGCAAATTGGCAACTAAAAAATACTTCTTTTCATCTAGGCATGCAATTTCACTCGCATCCTTATGAATTAAATTAAGCCTTCCGCACTCTAATTCTTTTTGAAATTTATTTTGCAAAATAGGAATAAGATCTAAATCAATCTCATACGCCTTTACATTAGAAATTTTCAAAAGTTCTTGCGTTAAATCACCTAAGCCAGGCCCAATTTCTACTATATTTTTTACACCATTGGGTATGGCTTGGATGATTTTATTTAATATGCTTTTATCATTTAAAAAATTTTGTCCGTAATGTTTTTTTGCTTTTACCATGATTGAACTTTTTATTTTAGCTAAAAATTCTTAATTTTAAGTCTTATTTAGCTAAAATTATACTAAAAATATATTTAGGAGAACTTTATGATTATTTGTGCTGGTGGTAATGAAAATTTTTCTTTTGCTAAAAGCATAGGAATTGGCCTTATAGAATCGGGTATTAATTTAACAGAACTTTGTTTAAAAGAAAAACCTAAAAATCTAATTTTTATAGGAAGTTGTGGAATTTATGATAAGGGCGAAATTTTTGGAATTTATGAAAGCTCTCATGTTTTCAATATAGAATATTCTCAAATCAGTGAAAATTTTTATACACCAACACTTAATGAAATTCATTTTAATCCTAAAATTAAAAATGTTTCACAGGAAACATCTTATAAAATCAACTCTTCAAATTATATCTGCCAAAATGCTTCTGCAGCTAAAAAATTGGCTGAATTTGGATTAGATTTTGAAAATATGGAAGTTTTTTCCGTCTTTAGTGTTGCAAAAAAATTTAATATTAAAGCAAAATGTATTTTATGCGCAACAAATTTTTGCAATGAAAACGCACATGAAGATTTTCTAAAAAATCACAAAAAAGCTAAAGAAAAATTAGAAAACTATTTAAAAGAACACAACTATATTTAATTAAGGAAGATTATTTGGACAAACCTGTTAATATTTTAGATTTTCTTCCAGAAGAATTAGAAGACAAAATTCAACCAACGTTTCGCGTGAAACAAATTTATCAATGGATCTATCAAAAATATGCTGATAACTTTTTAGAAATGAGTTCTTTACCTAAAAATTTAAGAGAAGAATTAAATAAAGAATATTATTTCGATGCTCTAAAATGTGTCTTTAAAGAAAAAAGTAAAGATGAAAGCATAAAGTATCTTTTTGAATTAAAAGATGGCTTACGCATAGAAAGTGTTTTATTGCCAATGAAAAAAGAAAAATTTGATGAAGAAGGCAAAAGAATAGCTCATGCAAAATTTACAATCTGCGTATCATCTCAAGTAGGATGTAAAAGCGGATGTAGTTTTTGCTTGACTGCAAAAGGCGGACTTAAAAGAAATCTTAATGCTGGAGAAATTGTTGCACAAATTCTCTATATTAAAAAAGATAACCAAATCCCTTATGAAAGAAGAATCAATATAGTTTATATGGGCATGGGTGAACCCCTTGATAATCTTAAAAATGTCGCCAAAGCAGTTAAAATACTCTCTTGTAACGATGGCCTAGCTATCAGCCCTCGCAGACAAACCATCAGTACAAGTGGCTTAGCTAAACAAATAAAAGAATTAGGAAAAATGAATTTGGGGGTACTTCTTGCCATATCACTTCATGCGGTAAATGATGAACTTCGCACAGAATTAATGCCGATCAACAAAGCCTACAATATCGCTGCTATCATGGAAGCTGTCAAGGAATTCCCTATAGATCAAAGAAAACGAGTGATGTTTGAGTATTTATTGATTGATAATGTAAATGATAAAATAGAACATGCCAAAGAGCTTGTTAAGCTTTTAAATGGTATCAAGGCTAAAGTAAATTTGATACTTTTCAATCCTCACGAAGGAAGTTTATATCAACGCCCTAAATTAGAAAATGCTATCAAATTTCAAGACTTACTCAGCCAAAAAGGTGTAACCTGCACCATAAGAGAAAGCAAAGGACTTGATATTTCTGCCGCTTGTGGGCAATTAAAAGAAAGGGTAAAAACACCGTGACAAGTTTAGATATTTTTGAAATTATTTTTGTATCAGCAGTGGTAATTGTTGGTTTTTGTGGAATGGCTTGGGTTATTTTTAAAGACAAAACAAATAAAAGCTAATTCTATCTTTCAAATTTACCAACTTAGTATAATACACCGCTTTTGATCCGAACAAAAAATAAATGATAAAAGCAATCATTTATTTTTAACTATTTTAAACCAAAGCTGATTTGATCTTGGAAATTCTATTTTTTTGAAGTTGTTTTAGAATTTTTTTGAGTTCTTTATCATCTAAATCTAAAAATTTTTTACAAAAGAAACCTTCCTCAAAAACATTGAATCTTTCATCTAATATTTTTTGAACTTTTATAGCCCTATCTTTTTTTGAAGTTTGAAAAATCAAAATATCCGAAGTATTGATTTGCTTTAAATTTTTAAAACAAATTTGAATAAAATCTTTATTTTGTATCATTACACTACTTTTGCTATTTATTTTGTAAAATCAACCTTAATCAAAGTCTTAGAAATATAAAAAATCCCAATATCATCTCTATCAAAAATATACACCAACGGTAAGCTTACTTAGGTAATTTTAGCTTATATTCATAAATAGTTTTATCTTTGCATTTATAGCCCTTAACTTGTTTTTATGTGGAGATTGATTGATAAAGGTTTTTGTATTTTAATAAATGGTCTTATAAGCTGATTCTTTATTCATTTTTAAATGTGAAAAAATTTTTCCAAATATGAATTATTTTCTAAAATAATATTTTTTTTCATAATTTATTTCTAGCATAAATTACTTAAAAATTGGCAAAATTATAAGAATTCTTTAAATAAATTAATGATTACAAAACAAAAATTTGTTAAATTATGTTGAGATAAATTTGAAGAAATGGTGTCAAGGGGGAGACTTGAACTCCCGACCTCCGGCTTATGAGACCAGCGCTCTAACCAGCTGAGCTACCCTGACAAAAAGTTTTTAAGTCAAAATTATAGCTTTTTTTTCTAAAATTTTTCTTTATTCTGAAAAATTTTAGCTATAATAACGATTTTAGACAGGTGTCCGAGCGGTTGAAGGAGCACGCCTGGAACGCGTGTAAAGTGTAAGCTTTCGAGGGTTCGAATCCCTTCCTGTCTGCCATTGATTAAAAAATATTAAGAAAAAATATGTTTAAATCTAGATTATTTATGAATTTAAAAGGAATTTCAAACGCTTTCATTCCGAGATTTATATTTCAAAAAAAATTAGATAAAATTTTTAATGAAATTTTAAAATACAAAGATTCCGAATTAGAATATATAGCTACTAGAGTTAATTACTACAACCAAATAAAAAATTATTTTAGCATTGAAAATCACAAAGAAAACAAAATAGGAAAATTACCTTTTAAAATACATCTTATGCGTATGATGCTTATGAAATTAGCAAATATTTTAAAGATAATTTTTTATGGAATAAAAAATTTTTAGATGTTAATTATACTTTTTCAAATCCTACAATTTGCAAATCAAGACCTATAAAAGAAAGTTCTAACAATATTTTACTTAATCTTGACAAAAATAGACATTTTGTATTTATAAAAGATCCTTTAAAATTTAAAGAAAAAAAGATATAGCCATCTATAGAGGAGCGGTATATCAAGAGCATAGAAAAGAATTTTTAAAGCTATTTTAATGCAAATTTTTGCGATATAGGAGATACTGGAAAGCACAATAGCCCCTATAAGAAAAATTTCTTAAACAAAAAAGAACAAACTAAATACAAATTCATTATCTCTTTAGAAGGAAATGATGTCGCAACGAATTTAAAATGGGCAATGAGTTCAAATTCTTTGGTATTATCTACAAAAATGACTTGTGAAACTTGGTTTATGGAAGGAAAATTAAAAGCTAATGAACATTTTGTTTTAATAGATAATGAAAATTTATTAGATACTATAAATTATTTTAAACAACACCCAAAACAAGCAATTGAAATCATAAATAATGCTCACCATCATATCAATCAATTTTTAAATAGAAAAAAAGAATTTCATATTGGCATATTAGTTTTAGCCAAATATTTTTATTATTCCAATCAATTAGAGATCAATCAAAAAGAAATTTTGCAAATATTCCAATAAAATTGCAAAAAATTTAATTTTTACTTAAAATTTTCAGGCAAAAAAAAGTAATGTTTTATTAAAATTCAAATTTCTTAAAACAAGGGGCATTAGCTCAGCTGGGAGAGCACAACGCTGGCAGCGTTGGGGTCAGCGGTTCGAACCCGCTATGCTCCACCATGGTTCCGTAGCTCAGTTGGTAGAGCACTACCTTGACATGGTAGTGGTCGTTGGTTCAAGTCCAATCGGAGCCACCATTTTTTAAAACTTTTAATAATCTTAAATTTGGTCATTCTGATATAAAATAGATTAAAATAAATTCTCATTAAAACGATATAGTAAATTAGTTATGATATAATTTTTAATTTAGTAAAATGTAAAAACTAAATTTGATATTTTAAAAATTTTCAAAATCAACCCTTTAACAAGAAAAGGATTTTTATGTTAAAAGAATTACTTGAAATTAAAAAGGAAATGGAACCAATTATTCATGAAGCTAATGTCAAACTTAATGTCTTAGCAAGAGAAGTTATCGTTCGTAGAAAAGAATACGAAATTTACGGCCCTATGGTTGATCGCGTATATCTTGATAATGCTATTTATGTTAAAGTGATGTCAAGTGGGCGTGACACAAAGAGTGATAATGTTCAAATAAAAAATGGTTTTTATATGGTTTTTGTCGCTCCAGAAAAAGAAAGTACAAAAGATATTAAAAATAAACTCAAAGTTGCTTATGAAGGACTTGATAATACATTTATTTCTTCCTTGATCCGTCATTGTCAACGTTTCAAAGAAATTATCAATAAAACTCAAGCCACTTTAGCCAAAGCTTCTCAAATGAATGTTTTAATCAAAACCAATCTAGGTGAAGCTAGTGCTGCACTTAAATTTAATATCACCATAGAATACACTAGAGATAATCAAAAGCTTTCGCGTGACAATTCAAAATCTGCTGGAAGTTTTAGAGATACAAAAACCGCGATTAATCTTGTTGTAGATAAGAATACAGAGTCAAGAATTTGCGAAAAATTGCTCGATGATGTTGAAAAATATTTTATCGGGGGAGGCTGATCATTCGCCGATAAATTTTACTCCCATTTTTTCACGCACTCTATCCATCAAATTCATCATTTTTAAGATTTCTTCATGATTCATTTCATCGCATTCTATTTTATTTTGCTCTAAAGCTTTAAAACAAGCTTGAAATTCGTATTCAAAGCCATTGATTTGTTTTGGCACGAGACAATCTTTTATAAGCTTTCTTTCTTTATCGTAAGCCTTTATGGAGCTTGGATTGTTGATATTATCAATGCAAATATAACCCTTTGTTCCATTGATAACGCCTTTTCTATCACTAATAGCAGCTACGCTTGAATTTAAAAAAGCAAAAGCACCCTTTTGAAATTCCAAGATGATCCCGTTGCTTTCATCCACACCACTAGGCATTTTTTTACAAGTTGCAATAATATTTTTAATTTCATCTTTTAAAAAACTAAGGGCAAAATTAAGCGTATAAATTCCTACATCAAGCAAAGCGCTACCGCCAAGTTCTAAGCTGGTTATGCGGTTTTTATGTATGACATTATAGGCTAAATTCGCTTCTATGCTAACTATTTCGCCGATTAAATCTTTTGCTAAAAAATCTTTGATGATGTCTATATAAGGCATATAACGCGTCCAAATGCCTTCAGCTAAAAACACATTTTTAGTTTTTGCTAATTCCATAAGCTCTTTAGCCTGTTTGAAATTTAAAGTGAAAGATTTTTCACAAAGAACATTTTTGTTATTTTCAAGACAAATTTTAATATGATCATAGTGTAAAGAATGCGGGGTATTGATATAAACAAGATCGATATTTTGATCTTTGAGTAATTTTTCATAATCGGTATAAAATTTTTCAAAACCATACATCAAAGCAAAATTTTATGCATGGCTTAAAGATCCCACCGCATAAGGGTGGAATCCTGCTTGTTTTAACATCGGTGCGATTTTATTTGCTATAGATCCAGCACCTAAAAAAGCGATATTTTTTCGCTTAGAATTTGTAAGCATATCCTAAATAAGCGCTATAATTTGTTTCTTTAGGATTGTATATATTTGATCCTACTTGACTCTGATAAAAATTCTTAGAGCTATAGCGTATTTGCTCTGCTTTAACACCTAATTCTATTTCATTATGTGGAGTGATTTCATAGATCGCACCCAATTTCGCTCCATAAACAAAACCATCATAATTTTGAGATAAAGTCAAAAATGAGGTTTTTAAATCAACATCGGTTTTTGCATAACCAGAATACACACCCAAAACCGCTCTTGTATTTCTAAAAAGTTTTGGAGTAAAATCATATCCCAATAAAAACTTTTGTGTAGAAAAATCACCCTCTATGGAAAGAGTAGATGTTTTTATAAAATCGTTAAAATCATCTGATCCAGCATAAGTAAAATAAACCCTGTGCGACTCATTGAAACGATATCCTAATTTGAAATCTAAAACAGGAATTGTTTGTGAAATGTCACCATTAAAAGTCGAATTTTTACCTTTATTACTATGCTTAAGATTAGCATTTACTTTAGCATTCATTAAAGCAGCATCAGCACCTATAAAAAATCCTGATTTTTCATCCGCTAAAGCAAAATTTGCAAATAAACAAGCGCCAACAGCTACGCTCAATAATCTCTTGTTCATATTTTTTCCTTAAAATTTTAATCCAATCTAAAAATTTTTAGATTTTTAAATTATATAATTTTAATATTTAATATCATATTTATTTTGGAAAAATTTTAAATTTTTATTAAAAAATGGGAATATTCTACTCACTTAGGCACTACCATATCGCTACGACATTCTATAACCGTATGGACATTTCCGCGTGGATTAAAATCCCCTACAACTTTGATCCATTTTGGTTTGAGTTTGTCTTTTAGAGTATTGTAAATTTCATTGATACTTGCTTCATGTGAAACATTTCTATACATGAAAGTATTGATATAAAGTTTTATAGCCTTAAGCTCGACGACAAATTGATCCGGTATATACTCAAGATATATCGTTGCAAAGTCAGGATAACCACTCCTAGGACAACAACACATAAATTCAGGTAAAGTGATCTTTATGATATAGTCATTTTTAGCATCATTTGGCCAAATTTCCATATTATCTACATTAAATTCTTTGATTTCTTTTTCACCATAACGCATTTGTTTTTCCTTGTGATAAATTTAAAATTCAAATTATACCAAATTTCATTCTTGCAAAAATTTAAAATCTTATATTAAGTAAAGGATGGTTTTCGAGGATAAATTCTAAAAAAGATAATTCTAAATTTAATCATTTTCAAAATTATTTGCAACTCACTCTAAAAAGAGCGAGTTAGCAATAATCTTGAAGGCAACCAAGTCTAATCCAGTATTACAAATCTACCAGAAAATAGACTTGTAAAGCAAGATTAGTTTCCCACAAAAGTGGGAAAAATTTTATAAAGAATCAAAAGATCAAAAAATTATTGTTTCAATTGGATCAAAGTTTGAAGCATTTGATCACTAGTTGAAATCGTTTTAGAGTTTGCTTGATAACCTCTTTGGATGATGATAAGTTCTGTTAAAGAACGACTCAAATCCACGTTTGACATTTCAAGTGCTGAAGTTTTCATATCGCCGCGGCCGCCTGTTCCTGCTTCACCTACGACTATGTTACCAGAGTTAGCAGTTACTTTGAAAAGATTGCCGCCGATTTCTTCAAGACCTGAGTTGTTTGCCACTGAAGCCATAGCCATTTTTGCTACAGCAAAGGTTTTTCCGTTGGTAAATTCTCCTAAGATATTTCCTTTATCATCCACACGTATAGCGTCTGGTTTTAGGTTTCCTGAAGGATAACCATCAGTTGCTTGGCTTGTGAGTGCCGAAGCTGAGTTTGAACTTACAAGTCCGTCGTTGCTTCCGCTTGTTCCAAAGCTAAGCTTGATTTGTTGGTTTGGTGCTGCACCGTTGTTTGGTGAGAAATTTAAAGTTCTAGGATTGTATGAGGATAAAGATCCGTCATTGTTAAATCTTGCTGTTCCTACAACGATATTGCTTGGGCCTTCACCTGTGGTGTTGATTTCTGCAGGTTCTGGAACACGGATGATCATTTGCCATTCGTTTCCTCCATCTTGAGTGGTGCTTTGTTTTACAAATTGCACCTCTAAGGTATGTTTAGAACCTAAAGAATCATAAATTTCAAGTCCGGCTGAGAAAGAGCTTAATTTTAAAAGTTCGCTTTGTTTGACTTGATTTCCTGCAGGGAAAACACCATCAAGACCTTTAAAGATTTTAGTAAAGGCATCATTGGTGCTTACTTTGCCTAGACTGTCTGTGTAAGAGGTAACATTAAAGCTCATATTGTGAGCACTAAAATTTAAATTTGTATGATTATTTCCTAAATTAGGGCTTGTACTTGATTCATTAGGATTGGTGATAGAAAAAGCACCGGAGTCATTGATCACTACTTTAACGCCTTCATTGACATCTGCTGCAGCAAAAGAACCACTACCATCATAATCCACCCCGTACCTAGCATCTCTTTGCAAAAGCTCTCTTAGGTCTTCGGTAGAATGAAATACTCTTTCATTAGTGTTTAACAAGGATCCATTCACTACTGCATCATAATAATTCTTTGAGGCAGGATCGGTAGGAGCAGCAGTAGCACCTCCTGATTGATATCCAGCTCCCCCATCAGGATTATACATAGGAGGGAGATCTTGGGCTGAAGAGCTATAAATATATTTATGAGCGGTAATGATACTCACATTATCTTTACCCGTTAATGTTATCGCATTACCGTCAGGCTGAGCTGGAGTCATTCTATCAGCAGTCCACAAAGAAGATCCATTTCTATTTATTTGTGGAGTATTTTGATTAAAAGTAAAGCTACCCTCTGCCCCATTATTTCCATCTGTCCATACAGCATTCCAAAGCTCACCCGCTGTATTTTCAGAATTTACTACTAAATTAATATTTTTCATATTGTCAGTGGTGCCGTTTGAATTGTCGTTAACAAATTCTATACCGCTACCATCTTTGCTTTTAACGGCTTTTACTCCTGTACCTGGTCTGCTGTCATTAGCTACAGTAAAACTATTAATATAAGATACTGCTTGATCTATACTTGTAATATCTTTATTTTCAATTTTAACCCCATTTAAAACTATACTTAAATGAACTTTTTGATTCACATTTCCCCAAAAAGCCGCGGTTTGGTTTTGATGTTTATTTTCATCAAAAGCACTTGCACCTACTTTATTGGTTTGGTATTTTGCATCAGCATAAGATACCCATATACCTTGGCCTTCTCGTAAATTTAGTCCTTGACCACTTCCATTAAATAAAGAAGCACAATCCACCCCTTTTTCAGTTACATCGATAGCGTTTTTAGAAGTGGTGTAAAATTGGGTTGTACCTGTATCGTTTTCATCTTTGGTTTCACCGGTTTTTTTATTGTAACCGTGGATAGAATCTAAAGAATACAAAGGCCTACTGGCTGTGCCTATGTTTAAACCGCTGTTTAGGTTGGCTTTAATGGCAACTTCGGTTGATTTTGCCGCAGGGATGTGCATACCTGGATCGATAAAAATATTTTGAGGACTTCTTGAAGAATCGATGCTTTGAGTATCCCAGTCGATATTCCAACCTTGGACAACATAACCTGCGTTATTGACAAAATTTCCATAAGCATCAAGTTTGAAATCCCCACTTCTTGTAAGATAATTTGTCAAACCTCCATCATCGCTTACCATAAAAAAACCATCACCATTGATCGCAACGTCGGTATTTTTATCGGTAGTTTGAATCGATCCTTGAGAATGAATTCTTGTGGTTGAACTTACAGAAACACCGAGTCCAATTTGAAGTGGATTTTGTCCGCCTCTACCATCAGTTGGCGCTGTAGCGATCTTAACCGTTTGACTAAACATCGTTCCAAAGTCGGCACGAGAGTATTTAAAACCTGTCGTATTAACGTTAGAAATGTTATTACCTTCAACATCCATTGCTGTTTGATGTGCTTGAAGTCCGCTCACTCCGGACCAAAGTGATCTCATCATGGTTGAATCCTTTATAAAATATTGCTTTTTAACGCATTAGCGTTTTATGCAATTTTATAAGCAAGTTTTGTTCCAACTTTTGAATTTTTGAGTAGAAAATAAGAATTTTTTAGAAATTTTTGATCAAACACGCACTCTTAAATTTGCAGCGTGAGTTAAAGCTACTGCTATAGCGTCTGTGATGTCTAAAGGTTTGATTTCTTTGCTTAGTCCTAAAAGTCTTTTTACCATAAAAGCAACTTGTTCTTTTGTCGCTTTTGCTTTTCCTGTAACGGCTTTTTTAACTTGTAAAGGGGTGTATTCTGCAAAGTCTCCGTGAATTTGTAGAATTTTTAAACTCAAAGCTCCGCGAAATTGCGCAAGTTTTAAAACGGTTTTTGGATTATAAGCGAAAAAGATATCTTCTATGGCTACCTCATCAAATTGATGTGCTTTAAAGATCAGATCCAAACCTTCACAAAGCTCTGTGATTTGATACTGTAAGGTGCTAGGCTTGATTTTAATGAGTCCTGCTTCTATCAATACATTTTTATTTTTATCCGCCTCAATAATAGCATAACCGCAATTTCTTGAACCTGGATCAATCCCTAAAATTTTCATAACTAGCCTTATTAAAGATAAAAAAGGATTTTAACCTTTTTTTATAAAATTTAAGATAAAATTTATACAATTAAAAAATTCTAAAGAGAGATTATGAACCCAAGCGAGATACTCCTAGCTTTAAAAAAAGAATTAAGCGAAAACGAATACGAAAATTATATATCTATCTTAAAATTCAATGAAAAACTAAGCAAAGCTGATCTTTTAGTTTTTAACGCACCAAATGAACTTATCGCTAAATTCATACAAACAAAATACGCCCATCAAATTTCACATTTTTACGAAGTGCAAAGCGGGATAAAAGCCAATATCAAAATTCAAGCCCAAAATCAAAAACATAGTAAAAATACAACTAAAATCGATATCGCAAACACTAAAGAGCAAAGTACGATTTTAAATCCTTCTTTTACTTTTGAAAGTTTTGTGGTTGGGGATTCTAATAAATACGCTTATGGAGCTTGTAAGGCCATCACTCATAAAGATAAACTCGGCAAACTTTATAATCCTATATTTATCTATGGGCCAACAGGACTTGGAAAAACTCACTTACTTCAGGCTGTGGGCAATGCAAGTTTAGAAATGGGTAAAAAAGTGATCTATGCAACGAGTGAAAATTTTGTCAATGAATTCACTTCAAATTTAAAAAATGGCTCTTTAGATAAATTTCATGAAAAATATAGAAATTGCGATGTTTTACTCATAGATGATGTTCAATTTTTAGGCAAAACAGATAAAATTCAAGAAGAATTTTTCTTTATATTTAATGAAATCAAAAATAACAATGGTCAAATTATCATGACTTCAGATAATCCACCCAATATGTTAAAAGGCATCACAGAACGCTTAAAAAGCCGTTTTGCACATGGGATCATCGCTGATATCACTCCACCTCAACTTGATACTAAAATCGCTATCATAAGAAAAAAATGTGAATTTAATGATATCAATCTTTCTAATGATATCATAAATTACATCGCTACTTCTTTAGGGGATAATATAAGAGAAATTGAAGGGATCATCATCAGCTTAAACGCTTATGCAAATATAGTCGGACAAGAAATCACGCTTGAACTTGCAAAAAGTGTTATGAAAGATCATATCAAAGAAAAAAAAGAAAATATCAGTATAGAAGATATCTTAGCCTTAGTTTGTAAAGAATTTAACATCAAGCCAAGCGATGTGAAATCAAACAATAAAAAACAAAATGTAGTCACAGCTAGACGCGTTGCGATCTACCTAGCAAGGGAACTTACTAGCCTTACTTTTTCACAATTAGCGATTTTTTTCGTGATGAAAGATCATACGGCTATTTCACATAATGTGAAAAAAATCAAAGAATTGATGGAAGAAAATAGCGAAACAAAAATCAAAATAGAAGAATTAAAAAATAAAGTCTTAGCCAAAAGTCAAATTTAAGTGAAAAAAGGTGAAAAAAATAAAAAGGGTATGTGAAAAAAATAGAATTAAGCAAAGTATGATAAAATACAAATTTAATGATTTTTTGCTGAAAAATTTCACAATTTCAACAGCCCTATTATTACGACGAATTTAAAATTAAATATAAGCAAGGAGAAAAAATGAAACTCAGTATTAACAAAAATACACTTGAGTCAGCTATACTTTTATGTAATGCTTACGTTGAAAAAAAAGACTCTAGCACCATCACTTCACACTTACTTTTTCAAGCTGAGGAAGATAAACTCATCATCAAAGCGAGTGATTTTGAAATAGGAATTAATTATAAAATAAGAAAAATTCGCGTTGAAAGCAGTGGTTTTGCAACTGCAAATGCAAAAAATATAGCTGATGTTGTTAAAAGTTTAAACAATGAAGAAGTTATCTTAGAAACTATTGATAATTTCTTGTTTATAAGACAAAAAAGAACAAAATATAAATTGCCTATGTTTAATTATGAAGATTTTCCAGATTTTCCAAAAACAGAAGGGAAAAATCAATTTGATATTGATTCAAGTGATTTGAGTCGTTCTCTTAAAAAAATATTACCAAGCATCGATACTAATAATCCAAAATATTCTTTAAATGGTGCTTTTTTAGATATCAAAACTGATAAAATCAATTTCGTTGGAACTGATACTAGACGCCTTGCTGTTTATACTCTTGATAAAACTAATCCTCAAGAATTTTCTATAAGCATTCCTAAAAAAGCTATTATGGAAATGCAAAAACTTTTCTATGAAAAAATAGAAATTTATTATGATCAAAATATGCTTATCGCTAAAAATGATAATTTTGAATTCTTTACTAAACTTATCAACGATAAATTCCCAGATTATGAAAAAGTCATTCCAAAAGAATTCAAACAAACTCTTGAATTTTCAACTGAAGATTTTATAGATAGTCTTAAAAAAATCAGCGTCGTAACTGAAAAAATGAAACTTCATTTTAATAAAGATAAAATCATCTTTGAAGGTATCAGCTTAGACAATATGGAAGCAAAAACTGAACTTGAAATTCAAACAGGTGTAAATGAAGAATTCACTTTAACTATAAAAATAAAATATTTACTTGATTTTCTAATGTCTATAGAAGAAGAAAAATTCAACTTAAATGTTAATGAATCTAATCTAGCTTTCGTAGTTAAATCTCAAGGTTTATCTATGATCATTATGCCTATGATTTTGTAAGAAATTTGTTAAAAAGTTAGATAAAAAAGGAAAGATATGCAAGAAAATTACGGCGGAAGTAATATTAAAGTTTTAAAAGGCTTAGAAGCTGTTAGAAAACGCCCTGGTATGTATATAGGAGATACCAATATAGGCGGACTTCATCATATGATTTATGAAGTAGTAGATAATTCTATCGATGAAGCTATGGCTGGACATTGCGATACTATCGATGTAGAAATTACCACTGAAGGAAGCTGTATCGTAAGTGATAATGGACGTGGTATCCCTGTAGATATGCATCCAACGGAAAATATGCCTACTTTAACTGTTGTTTTAACCGTTCTTCACGCAGGAGGTAAATTCGATAAAGATACCTATAAAGTTTCAGGTGGTTTGCACGGAGTCGGGGTTTCTGTTGTCAATGCTCTTTCTAAAAAACTTGTAGCTACAGTTGAAAGAAATGGAGAAATTTATCGTCAAGAATTTTCAGAAGGTAAAGTGACAAGCGAATTTGGCGTCATAGGAAAAAGTAAAAAAACAGGAACGACAATTGAATTTTGGCCTGATAATACCATTTTTGAAGTAACTGAATTTGATTATGAAATTTTGGCAAAAAGATTTAGAGAACTTGCGTATTTAAATCCAAAAATTACGATTAATTTTAAAGATAATCGTGTAGGAAAAAGTGAAAGTTTTCATTTTGAAGGTGGAATTTCACAATTTGTAAGCGATATGAATAAAAAAGAAGCTTTAACAAAACCGATTTTCTTCAGTGTAGATGAAGAAGATGTTAATGTAGAAGTTGCTTTGCTTTATAATGATACTTATAGTGAAAATTTACTCTCTTTTGTAAATAATATCAAAACTCCAGATGGCGGAACTCATGAAGCCGGTTTTAGGATGGGTTTAACTCGTGTGATTAGCAATTATATCGAAGCTAATGCTAATGCTAGAGAAAAGGATAATAAAATCACCGGTGAAGATGTAAGGGAAGGCCTTATAGCTGTTGTAAGTGTGAAGGTACCTGAACCGCAATTTGAAGGACAAACTAAAGGAAAATTAGGATCTTCTTATGTGCGTCCTATTGTTTCAAAAGCTAGTTTTGAATATTTGACTAAATATTTTGAAGAAAATCCTATCGAAGCAAAAGCCATTATGAATAAAGCTTTAATGGCTGCACGTGGTAGAGAAGCGGCTAAAAAAGCTAGAGAATTAACCCGTAAAAAAGAAAGTCTAAGCGTTGGAACTTTGCCAGGAAAATTGGCTGATTGTCAAAGTAAGGATCCAAGTGAAAGTGAAATTTATCTTGTTGAGGGTGACTCTGCGGGTGGTTCTGCAAAACAAGGACGCGAAAGATCTTTTCAAGCGATATTGCCTTTGCGTGGTAAAATTCTTAATGTTGAAAAAGCAAGACTGGATAAAATTTTAAAATCAGAACAAATCCAAAATATGATCACTGCTTTTGGTTGTGGTATAGGTGATGATTTTGACATTTCAAAATTAAGATATCATAAGATCATCATTATGACGGATGCGGATGTGGATGGATCACACATACAAACCTTGCTTTTAACCTTCTTCTTCCGTTTTATGAATGAACTTGTGGCTAATGGACATATTTATCTTGCTCAACCACCACTTTATCGTTATAAAAAAGGGCAAAAAAAAGAAATTTATCTTAAAGATGAGAAAGCTTTAAATGATTATTTGATCGAGACAGGAATTGAAAGTTCTAATTATGAAGGTATAGGATTAAATGATCTTAAAGACTTTTTAAAAATCGTTGCCGCTTATAGATCGGTTTTAAATGATCTAAAAAAACGTTTTAATGTGATTTCTGTGATCCGTTATCTTATAGAAAATCCTGATTTTATCAAAGAAAACAATGAAGAACTTTTTAAAATCATCAAAGCATTTTTAGATAAACAAGGCCACAATATCTTAAATCATTACATCAATGAAAATGAAATTCGTATGTATATACAAACTGAAAATGGTTTAGAAGAGCTAATCATCAATGATGATTTATTTGCACATCCACTTTATGAAGAAGCAAATTATATCTTTAGTAAAATCAAAGAACGCGATTTAACTTTTGAAAAAGATATCTTAGAAATTTTAGATGAAGTTGAGAAAAATGCTAAAAAAGGAGCTTATATCCAACGTTATAAAGGTTTAGGTGAGATGAATCCTGAACAACTTTGGGAAACGACTATGGATCCAAGCATAAGAAGACTTCTTAAAATCACCATAGAAGACGCACAAAGCGCTAATGATACCTTTAATCTTTTCATGGGTGATGAGGTAGAGCCAAGACGCGATTATATCCAAGCACACGCTAAGGATGTGAAGCATTTGGATGTGTGAATAAATAAAGAAGATTTTTTCTTCTTTATTTTAAAATAATTTAAAGATAATTTGATGAAAAAATATAGTTTTTTAGATTTGATTATAGAAGTTTTAAAAGAGAGTGAAATTCCTTTAAGTGCGAATGAAATTTGGCAATACGCTTTAAATAAAAATTTTGATAAAAAACTCCAAAGTTACCAAAATGGAACTTTAACTAAAACTCCTGTTGCAAGTTTAGCTGCTAAAATTTTATGTTAATTTAAACGGCAAAGACTCTTTATTTTTAGTTGTTTCTAAAAATCCAACGAAATTTTGGCTAAAAGAAAGAGAAAATGAACTCAATCTTGCAAAATCAAAAAATATAGAAATTCAAAAAGAAGAAAGTAAATTTAGAGAAAGAGATTTACATCCTTTAGTGGTCAAGTTTTTATTTGAAAGTCCTGATTTTAATCTTTATTCTAAGACTATTTTTCATGAAAAGTCTCATAAAGGAAAAAGTGGTGAAAATGAATGGATTCATCCTGATATAGTAGGTGTGCATTTTCCTTTCAAAGATTATGAAGATGAAACTTTTAAACTTTGCAGGAATTTAAATCAAATTTCTTACAAAATTTATAGTTTTGAGCTTAAAATAAAACTTGATTTTTCAAATTTAAGACAAAGTTATTTTCAAGCCGTGAGTAATTCTAGCTGGGCCAATGAAGGTTATTTGGTTGCTTTGGAATTTGATGATGAGATTATGAATGAGCTTTGGAGATTAAACAATGCTTTTGGAATCGGTTTTATCAAGCTTGATGTTAGAGATATTAACGATTCTAAAGTGATCATTAAGGCTAGGGAAAAATCAAATTTAGATCTTATTACTTTAGATTTGTTGGTAAATAAAAATAAAGATTTTAATGAATTTATACAAAACCTAAACAAGGATATTAATATATCAGATATTGAAAGAATAGGATATAAATTTTATGATGAAATTTATAATGATGAAAAAATGCAAAAATATTTGAAAGATAAAAAAATCATTTAAAGATTTTTATCAAAAAAAGAAATTCACTTTTTTTGATAAAATTAAAATTATTTATTTTCTAAAAGAACGGCCAAAGGAACTCTTCTTCTAGTGTTGTATTGTTCTCCGTAGTATTTTTCAAGATAATTTAAAATCTTTTCTTCATCTTCAGCTGGAATTTCCCATAAGCCTTCTTCTGCTTGCATCCATCTAATAGCAGCTAACCAAGCTTGTTTGTTTGCGTGCATATTTGTAATGAGTCCTGAATTATGACAAGCAAGACAATTAGCTTCCACTAAAGGTGAAACAGGATCGATGATCAAACCTGTTTCTGGATTGACTTTATAATCTTGAGCAAGGGAAAAACTCAAGCTTAAAGTGAGTAAAAATAAAATTTTTTTAAACATGATCAAACTCCATATACATTCACTCTATGGCAAGCATTATTTAAATAACCGCCTGGATTCCATTGTGCTAAAACCATAGGTTGGCTTTTATTTTCACTATCGACTGCTCTAGCCCAAATTTCATAATATCCTTTTGTTGGGATGGAAACTTCAGCACTCCATTTTTGCCATGCTAAACGATTAAGTGGTTTTTCTACTTTAGCCTTAATCCAAGTTACACCATAATCACAACTTACAAAAACATCTTTTACAAACAATTCTCCCGCCCAAGCTTTTCCTCTAACTTCAAATTTTTTATTGACTTTTACTTGAGTGCCGTTTTTTACATTGGTGATTACAGATCTTACTGGCATTGATTCTATGATTTTTGTTTCGCCTTTGTAGCTAAAATCACCTGGCTTAACCGGAGTTACAGGAACTCTATAAGATCCTTCCATTTTTTCACCATCATGAACTTTATTTCTTACAACGATTTTGCTTAGCCATTTTCCACTTGTGCTTGCAGGATAACCTCCACAAACTAAACGTAAAGGATAACCATTGTATAGTGGGATGTCTTTTCCCTCATAAGCCCAAGCGACTAAGGTTTCATCTTGTAAAGCTTTAGAAATAGGAACACCACGACTAATAGGAGCGCTTTCTTCACCATTTAATTTAGTGTCTATTCCATAATATCCAATATAAACAGCGTCTTTTTTAAGACCACAATCTTCTAAAATATCTTTTAATCTTACTCCAGTCCATCTACCACAAGCCACAGCACCATAACCCCATTGAGTTCCTTTAGTGCTAGGTAAAACTTCTGCTCTTCCATTTCCGCCACATTCAACAGTTAAGGCATAAGTATAAGTTTTAAATTTCTTTTTTAATTCATCTAAAGTATAAGTTTTAGAATTCACAACACTTTCGCCACTGATTTCTAAAGTCCAACCTTTTTTTAATCTTGCTTTGATGGTTTCTAGAGTCGGTGGAACACCGTTATTTCTAACAAAGAAATTTTCAGGTTTTGTAAAGTCGCTATCAAGAGCATAAATTTCTGTTTCTGCAGTCATTGGTCTATCACCATGATAGATCAAATCTTTTTTTCCTTCTAATTTAAAATTTGGTAATTCTTTTGCTAAAGCTTTACTGCCTAAAAAATTTTTAAAAGAAAAGCTAGACAATACGCTTATACCAAGCAAACTAACTCCTAAATTTTTTAGAAAATCTCTTCTATTTTCTTCATTGTGATCAGTTTTTTTCATTGTAACTTCCTTTTGATTTTTTTAATACGATAATTTTAGTATAATTTAAATAATCTAAATAATTTATAATATTAATGTTTTTAATTAAAAAAAATTATTATTTTAAAATAATAATGTAAAAAAAATGATTTAAAAATAAGTATTTTATAATAAAATAACATCTCTATGATTTTTTATAAAATCAAAAATTTATAATGAAGGAAAAAAATTGACTTTACTTACAAATCCAGTTATAGTAAGCGTTTTATTGATGAGCTTACTTTGTTTATTTCGTTTCAATGTGCTTTTAAGTCTTTTAATTTCAGCACTTGTAGCAGGAATGCTAGATCATATGCCATTAACAGAGAGTATGGACGTTTTGATTGATGGTATGCAAGGCAATTTAAAAACGGCTTTAAGTTATGTTATTTTGGGCGCGATCGCTGCAGCCATTTCTCGCACTCACTTAACAGCATATTTGATTAAAATAGTAAGTCATTTCATTTCTCATAAAAAATATTTATTGATTTTATCTATTGCTATAATTTCTTGTTTTTCTCAGAATTTAATCCCTATTCACGTGGC
>JACHTQ010000018.1 GCA_020135845.1 Campylobacter sp. W0018
TAATACTTCTACCAATACAGCCTATGGTTATAGTGTAGATAAAGATGGTTATATGGGAGAAGACTTTAATGAAGCTGCAGGATTACCAAAAGATTTTAAGATACATAAATCTACTTTGGATGAGATAGAGAGAGTGGCTGAAAATGATCCTATTGTTTTGCATGAAAAAGAATACCTAGGTGTGGATAAATATTATGATAATATAGATATGGCCGAAACCATCAAACAATACTATAATCTTTTTTCTAATGCTTTAAGTCAAAGCTTTCCAAGTGATAAAACAAGTTTTAGTGAAGCAGATATTAATGCTATGCCCAAAGGATACTCTATAAATGGATTTTATAATGGTTATGGTATTTTTCAAAATCCTGATCCTATAAGAAATAATGACATTGCTATTAAAAGTATAGCGGATTATTCTGATGTTAGAATTTCTAATGTTTATAAAACCTCAGAACAATTTGACGAAGCAGATAGCATTTATTCTGATTCTGGAGGTTTAATATCAGGTATTAAACCTGAAACCTTAGGTTTATCCTTAGAAGAAATAAAAAATGTTTCTCAAGCTAAGTATGAATGTGATTTTAAACCTGATATGTCATTTTATCCAAAAAATGAAGATGGAACTTATACTAGAGAAGACTTATTTATGAGTTTAATAAAATCTCAAGAAGGACGTGTTTTATATAGTCCAAATACTACTCTTAATCCAAAAGTAGAGGTTTACAATACAGCTATGGCTAAAGAGAGTTTTAACGGTCCTGCAATTAATATTGATGCAATTATGACAGATAAAACTGCTTTTAAAGACTTTTTTAGATATTGGGCAGAACGTGGTATAGCAGATGGAGAGCTTTATATGTATGAAAAGGGTATATCTCCCAAGCAAGCTTTAGGCAATTGGGCTTTGGACGCTGAGATTAAACAAGCCATTGCTAACGGCTGGAAAGCAAGTAGTGAAAGTATCAATTCTTATGTTGGATCTATAATGGATAGATTAAATAATCTCATAGGACAAACTAGGGTTTAGATTTTGATTAAAGGATTTTAATATTAAAATATTAAAATCCTTTTTTATGAATTAGCAGGAATAGCAGGTTTTAAATTCATAAGCAGTTGGACGTGCTTCTACTGGCCATACTTGAGTTTCAAATTTTAAATGTTGATAATCATCGATAAAAAGATTGCTCATAATTGGTTTTAAATAAGCATTGTTGCGAATGAGGGCTTCTAGACTTCCTCTTAAAGTATGTGGTAGCTGCTCGATACCTTTTTCACGAATTTCATCCAAAGTTAAATCAAATAAATTTTCATCCATTGGCCCGACTGGAATGGTTTTATTTTGTATCCCATCAAGTCCCGCCATCAATAAACTTGCAAAAGCAAGATATGGATTTGCTGTATTATCAGGAAAGCGGATTTCTATGCGAGCAGAATTTTTTTCTATACCATAAGGTATGCGACAACTCGCACTTCTATTTTGGCAAGAATAGGTTAAAATGCAAGGAGCTTCAAAACCAGGAACTATTCTTTTATAAGAATTTGAACTTGGGTTTGTAAAAGCAGCAAGGCTCCTAGCATTTTTTAAAATTCCACCTATGTAGTGTATAGCAGTTTGACTTAAATTTGCATATCCTTGTTTATCGTAAAACAAATTAACTCCATTTTTCCATAAACTCATATGCACATGCATACCACTTCCATTATCTCCATAAAGCGGTTTTGGCATAAACGTTGCTGTTTTGCCATTTAAATGCGCAACCATTTTGACAACGTATTTATAAATTTGAACATTATCAGCAGCTTCTACAAGTGTATTGTATTTTACCCCAATTTCTGCTTGAGCTTGTGCGACTTCGTGATGATGTACAAAGGTTTTAAGTCCAACTTTTTCAAGAGTTTGCATCATTTCAGCTCTGATATCCACCAAAGAATCTACAGGTTGAACAGGAAAATATCCGCCTTTTTTGCGAGGCCTATGACCTGTGTTGTAACTATCCATAAATTCTTTATCATCATTCCATTCTCCCTCTTCGGTATCGACTTCATATTTTGAACAGTGCGCTGTATCTATTATCTTTACACTATCAAAGATAAAAAATTCATTTTCTGGCCCAAAATAAGCTGTATCAGCTATACCATTATCTTTAAGATGTTGCATTGCTTTTTTTGCAATACTTCTTGGGCATTTTTCATACATTTGTCCTTTGTAAATATCATACACATCGCAAAAAATAATGATCGTAGGGTCTGCTGTAAAAGGATCTAAAAAGGCACTTTGAACATCCGGTTTTAAAATCATATCTGATTTTTCAATCGGTTGCCATCCTTTTAAAGAGCTTCCATCAAATGGAATTCCTGTGTTAAAAGTTTCTTCATCGATTGAATGGATATTGTAGGTAATATGATGCCAAGTTCCAATCATATCTGTAAAACGAAAATCCACAAAAACCACTTCATTTTGTGTGCAAAATTTAAAAAAATCATTGACATTATCAACAAATTTTCCCATATGTTCTCCTTGCTAAACATTAATTTTTGAAATTGTATCATATTATTTTAATAAAAATTTTGCTAGTATTTTTTGAATTTTATAGATTATAATTAAAAACTCAATAATTAAATAATATTTAAAAATACTTATGAATTTATATTTTATTTCAGATTAAATAGAGTATAATTTTAAAAATTATTGGTGAAGAAATATTATATCGGAATATTTTAAAAATTATAAGGAAAACAATGACTCAAGAAGAACTTGATGCTTTAATGAATGGTAGTTTAGATTCTGAAGATATTTTAGAGTCTGAAGCTTTTGTTGAAGCAGGAACTCAAAATAATGAAATTCAAGAAGAAAAAATAGAAGATGTAAAAGTAGCTGACTATAGGCCAAATCCTAATTTAGCATGGCCACCACCGCCACCAAGTCAAGAGCATAAAGTGGTGCATCAGCTTGATGATGTTACTAAGGATAGCGAACAAAAAGCTACCGAAATGATGGAAAAACTTGAGAATATCAGTAATTTTTTTGCAGACTCTGAAAGTTTAATGGCTGATATCGATAAAAACCTAGATAAAAATATAGAAATTTTTACAAGATTAAATGAGAAGTTTCCTAATGTTGAAAGCTTTAGCGAAGCTTTAGAATTTAATAAAAAAGCTAAACAAACAAGTAATAATATTATTGATCATTTACAAGGTGGTCAAGATGAAGTTATGATGGCTATGGATGCCATGCAGTATCAAGATATCCATCGTCAAAAAATAGAGCGTGTTATTAATGTTATGCGTGCTCTAAGTCGATATATGAGTTCTTTGTTTGAAGGCAAGATTGATGATAAAAAACGTGTTGGTTCTGCGGTACATATAGAAGGAGATAGCACAGCAGAAGTTGTAAGTAATGATGATATAGAAGCCTTGATAGCAAGTTTAGGTCAAAAATAATGATCATTCCAGAAATCGTAGCTCCAGCTGGAAATTTTACAAAGCTAAAGATTGCTTTAGCTTATGGAGCTGATGCGGTTTATGCTGGAGTAAATAACTTTTCTTTGCGCTCTCGAACAGCTAAAGAATTTACTTATGAGACTTTTGAAGAAGCTGTAAAATATACTCATAATAAGGGTAAAAAAATTTATGTTACTTTAAATGGTTTTCATTTAAGTGGACAAATAGAGGGTCTTAAACGTCATATTTTAAAACTTCGCGATATGGAACCTGATGCTTTTATTGTTGCTTCTGTAGGAGCTATGAAATTAGTACGAGAATTGGCTCCTGAAATTCCTTTGCATGTATCTACGCAAGCTAATGTTTTAAATTATCTTGATGCTGAAGTTTATAAAAACATGGGTGCTAAACGTATTGTTATAGCTAGAGAATTAAGTCTAAAAGATTCTAAAATTTTAAAAGAAAATTGCGATGTAGAGCTCGAAGCTTTTGTTCACGGTTCTATGTGTTTTGCTTATTCTGGTCGCTGTTTGATCAGTTCGGTTCAAAGTGGGAGAATGAGCAATAGGGGCTCTTGTGCTAATGATTGCAGATTTAATTATGAACTTTATGCTAAAAACCCTGAAAATAATACACTTTTTAGGCTTGAAGAAGATGAAAATGGCACACATATTTTTAATTCCAAAGATTTAAATTTATGTTCTTATATAGAAAAAATTATGCGAGAAAATTGCATTAGTGCTTTTAAGATAGAAGGAAGAACAAAAAGCGAATATTATGTTGCACTCACTACAAGAACTTATAAAATGGCTATAGAAGATGTCTTAAATCATAATTTTGATCCTAAAAAATATGAAAGAGAAATTTATACCCTCAAAAATCGAGGTTTTACCGATGGTTATCTAGTTTCTCGTCCTTTGGAAAAAACAGATACTCAAAATCATCACACAAGTATAGAAGAAGGTACGCATCAAGTTCATGCTATTGTTGAAGATGGTGGTTATTTTAAATGTAAAGGTAAAATAGTTTTAAATGCAGCTTATGAAATTTTAATTCCTTTTGGAGATAAACTTGAGGAATGTGAAAATGAAATAGGTAAAATTTATCAAAAAGATGATAAGTATTTTGTGGAATTTAAAAAATTAATCGCAAAAAATAATAAGGAATTTGCAGAAATTCATAGCGGGAATGAAAATGAGATCAAAATGCCAGCTAAGGTAAGCGCATTTAGTTTTCTAAGAAAGGAAATTTTATGAAATTTGTTTCTATTTTAATGGGAAGTAAAAGTGATTATGAAATTATGCAAGAGTGTGCTAATATTTTTAGACAATTTAATATTAAGTATGAACTTATTATCACTTCAGCACACCGTAGCCCACAACGTACTAAAGAATACATAAAAAAAGCAGAAGAAAAAGGTGCTCAAGTTTTTATAGCGGCCGCAGGTATGGCAGCTCATTTAGCTGGGGCGGTTGCTGCTTATACAACTAAGCCAGTTTTAGGCGTTCCTATGTCAGGAAGTAATTTGGCAAGTATGGATTCTCTTTTTTCTACTGTACAAATGCCAAGTGGAATTCCTGTGGGAACTTTAGCCATTGGTAAAGCAGGCGCTCAAAATGCTGCTTATTTAGCAATGCAAATTCTTGCTTTAAGCGATGATAAACTGGCACAAGCTTTAAAAGAAGATAGAGAAGCTAAAGAAAACAAATTGGTTGCAGACTCAAAGAATGTTGAAATTTTATTATAGGAAAAAAGATGCAAACTTATTTAGAGCTTGAAGAATTTTGCAAACTTGTACATTTAAACGAAGATGTTGTAAAAGGTATGATGGCTAATGGTGCCTTGAATTTTAAAGAAGAAGAAGGTGTGATTTATATAGAAGCTAATCAAGGAACTTTTAGTGTTGTTCCTGCTACTAAATCGCAATCTGCTATGGTTAATTCTATGACTTTAGCTGGAGAAAGTTTTGTGGAAAAAACTATAGGTACGATTTTAAATTTACATGAAAAAGTTTTAGATGCAAAAGATGAAACACTTGAAGCTTTAAAAAATGAAAATAAATTTTTAAAAGATGCTCTTTATTCCATGCAAGAACTTTATGAAGAAGATAGAAAAACGATAGAAACTTTAAACAATGAGTTAAAACATGCAAGAGAAGAAGTTGAGTTTTTAAAGCGTAAGTATAAACTTATGTGGAATAAAACAACTGAAATTTTTGGAGCAAAAACGGAACCTGATTTAGAAATGAATAAAGAAATTAAAACCGATATAAATTTAAATAACAATCAAGAAGGTGAAAAATGAATTTTTCACAAATGATATTAAAACTACAAGAATTTTGGCAACAGCAAGGTTGCGCTATAATGCAATCATATGACATGCCCGCTGGAGCAGGGACTTTTCATCCTGCTACTTTTTTAAGGAGTCTTGGAAAGCAGCCTTGGGCTGCAGCTTATGTGGCACCTTCACGTCGTCCAACGGATGGGAGATATGGAGAAAATCCCAATCGCTTAGGTGCTTATTATCAATTTCAAGTTTTAATCAAACCTAGTCCAGAAAATATACAAGAACTTTATCTTAGAAGCTTAGAAAATTTAGGTTTTGATTTAAAAAATCATGATATACGTTTTGTGGAAGATAATTGGGAGAGTCCAAGTTTGGGAGCTTGGGGGCTTGGTTGGGAAGTTTGGCTTGATGGTATGGAAGTTACACAATTTACATATTTTCAGCAAGTTGGAGGTATAGCAGTAGATTTAGTCAGTGCTGAAATAACCTATGGACTTGAAAGAATAGCCATGTATCTTCAAAATGTTGATAATGTTTATGATATTGTTTGGAGTGAATTTCAGGGTAAAAAAATTACTTACGGTGATGTTCATAAACAAAGCGAATATGAGTTTAGTAAATATAATTTTGAAGTAAGCGATGTTGAGTTTTTAAATCAGCAATTTGAGAATGCTTACAAAGAATGTAAAAATATATTAGAGCAAGGATTAGCATTGCCAGCTTATGATTATTGCATGCTTGCAGCACACACTTTTAATCTTCTTGATGCAAGAGGAGCTATTTCTGTTGCGCAAAGACAAGATTATATGTTAAAGATTAGAGAGCTTTCTAAAAATTGTGCTCAGGTTTATAAAAAAACGTTAAATGAAACTAATTGATATTTATAATTTCTTAGATCAATTAAGCCCTTTTAATAATCAGCAAGATTGGGATAATAGCGGTCTTTTGCTTGGAAATAATCAAGATGAGATTAAAACTGTATATTTAAGCTTAGATGTAGATGAAAATTTAATTGATCAAGCTGAAAATAATTCTTTATTTATAACGCATCACCCTCTTATTTTTAAGGGTTTGAAAAATTTAGCAAATTTGGATTATCCTAAGGTTTTTGTTAAAAAAATGATAGAAAAAAATATCTCATTAATATCCATGCATACAAATTTTGATTTAAGTCATTTAAATAATTATTTTATCGAGGAAATTTTAGGTTTTAAAATTGCTTTTAAAGATGAATTTTTGATCTATGTTGATCAAGGATTTGATTTTTTTCAATTGTGTGAATATTTAAAATCAAAATTGCAAATGGATATTTTAAGGATTAGTTATTGCGGAAAAGAAAAAATCAAGCGTCTTGCTATTTGCACTGGAAGTGGTGGAGATCTTATATCTAAAGTGCAAGCAGATTGTTTTTTAAGCGGAGACTTTAAATATCATCAAGCCATGCAAGCAGTGAGCGATAATTTAAATTTAATTGATATTGGGCATTTTGAAAGTGAGCGGTATTTTTCACAATGTCTAGCAAAAGACTTGAAAAATTTGCCACTAAAGGTTATAATATCAGTTTCAAAAAATCCATTTCAATATTTTTAAGGAATATATATGAATAAACATCTCGAACAATTAGTGCTTTTATCCAAAATAGATCAAGAAATTGATAGTTTTGAACCAAAAATTGATAGCATAGCTAAAAATTTAAAAGATACTGAAAATAAGATCAGTCAGATCAATACTCAAATCAGTGATTTAGAGCTTGAGATTGAGGATGTAAAAAATCAAAAAATCCAAAATAACTTACACATTTCAGAATTTTCAGCTAAAATAAAAGAACTAGGCAAAAAAAGTGGTTCTGTAAAAACAGAAAAAGAGGCTAATGCTTTAAAAATAGAAGAGGATATTGCTAAAGAACAGCTTGATTCAGCTAATGATGAGATTATTCGTTTGGATAAAATTTTGGAAAATAAAGAGCTTTTCAAAAAAGAACTTTTAGAAAAAAAAGCTAAAGAAGAACAGGATATAGAGACGATAAAGGCAAATATTAAAACTCGAATGGAAGCCTTGGAAAAAGAAAGAATGGATGTTTATGCTAAAAAAACTAAACTCGTTGAAGATATTAACTTCAAAGTTTTAAGTTTTTATGAAAAAATTAGAAAATGGGCTAAAAATACAGCAGTTGTAGCCGTCAAAAAACAAGCATGTTATGGTTGCTTTATGAAAATTTATGATAAAACCTATTTATCTGTGATAAAAGGGGAAGAAATCGTAACTTGCCCACATTGTGGTAGAATACTATATAAAGAGCAAGAAGATAAGAGTTGATTCTTTGTTATTATATCTTAGCGTGGATAGTTTTTATAATATCAGCTATCCCTATTTTTATCCTTTCTTTATTGAAGCAAAAATATAAATATAGCTTAAAAGCGCGGTTTTTTTTATTTAAAAATTTTCATCAAAAAATTTCTGATGTTCATTTTCATACTTGCTCTTATGGGGAAACAAGAAGCATAAAAGAATTCGCTTTAAAATTTGACTCTAGAATTACCACTATAACGCAAACTGGTTTTAGTTGTGCTAAAGAATTTTGTAAAAAGGTAAATTATCTTCCTTTTGAAAATTGGATACCATTATGGCTTAAACCTACAAAGGTTTTGGTTATTTTTGAGGCTGAATACTGGCTTATACTTGTTTTTATGGCTAAATTTTATCGAGCAAAAATTATCTTACTTAATGCGCGCATTTCGGATAAATCTTATAGAAGTTATCTAAGATTTCGTTTTTTTTATGAAAAAATTTTTTACTATATTGATGAAATTTTTGCACAAAGTGATGTAGATAAAATAAGGCTTGAAAGTTTAGGAGCAAAAAATGTTAAAGTTTTGCACAATATTAAAGCCAATATTTCCATAAAGCCTAATAAAAATTATTTAAAATCTAAAGAAAAATTAATCATTTTTGCAAGCACGCATGCGGGTGAAGAAGAATTATTGCTTGATTGGATCAATTTAAGTAAAGAGGAAAAACTCATCATTGCCCCTAGACATCCAGAGCGTTTTTTTGAGGTTGAAAATTTACTTAAAAATAAAGGCTTAGAATTTGAAAAATTTAGCCTTTTAAACACTCAAAATAAAAATTTTAACAAAAAGATTTTATTGTTAGATGCTTTAGGAGAGTTAATCAACTTTTATGCTATTTCAGATATAGTGGTTTTAGGCGGATCTTTTTTTAAAAATATTGGTGGGCATAATCCCATAGAGGTGGCTTCTTTTGAAAATGTTTTAATATCAGGACCTTTTATTGATAATCAAAAAGTTTTATTTGATAAAGTTGAAAATGTTTATTTTTGCAATGATTTAAAAGAGTTAGACTATAAAATTCATCATTATAATTTAAAAGCAAAAATTAAAAAAAGTGATGATCTAACACAAGTTTTTAAGGCAATACAGGAAGGAATTGATGCAAGAAAAAGCTTATAAAATTTTAGCTTTGCAAGAAAATATTTCAAACCGCGAAGCTAAAGAATTGATAGATAAAGGATGTGTTTTTACACATGGAAAGAAAGTGCTTATCGCAAGAGCTTTAATGAGTGATAAGACAAAATTCAATGTTGTAAAAATGGCAAATCCTAGTGTTATTTTTGAAGATGATAAAATCATTGCTATTAACAAGCCTTATTCTTACATAAGCGAGGATTTGGAAAAAAAATTTGGTGCAAAATTGTTAAATCGCATCGACAAAGAAACAAGCGGAGTGATTTTACTTTGCAAGGATGAGAATTTTAAAAAGCTTTGCATTGAAGAATTTAAGCGACAAAAAGTTTATAAAAGTTATATAGCGGTTTTGGATGGAATTTTAGCAGAAGAGATAGAAGTTAATGAGCCTATTTTAACTATAAAAACAAAAAGAGGGGCTTTGAGTAAAATTTCTAAAGAGGGTTTGAGTGCATCAAGTTTATTTATCCCGATTATGATCCAAGCAAAAAAAACCTTGACAAAAATCATTATTCATACAGGAAGAACTCACCAAATTAGAGTGCACGCTAATTTTATTAAGCATGGAATCATAGGAGATGAAAAATACTCAAAAATCACCAATAATAGAATGTATTTGCATAGCTATGAAATAAATTTATTTGATTATAAATTTAAGGCGGATTTGGATCATAGCTTTTTTAACTTAGGCTTTGAAATAAAAAATTTAGATTTTTAAAGCCATTTAAGAAAAAATTTTGTATAATTCTAGGCTTAAATTAAAAAGAAAGGTGTAAAGTGTTTGAATTAATTGGCGAATCTTTTAAATCAGCGATTAATAAACTGCGTTTTGTTGATGATGAAAAAGCGCTTAAGAATGCTTTAGAAACCTTAAAAAAATCCCTTCTCAAGGCTGATGTGCATCATAAAGTCGTTAAAGAATTATTGATGCTTGTTGAAGATGATGTCAAAAAAAACGGGATAGGGCAAAAACAATTTTTAGATGCTATAAAATCAAATTTAGAAAATATTTTAAATGTTAATGGAAAAAATCAAGGTTTTGTGTTTTCTTCAAAACCTCCAACAGTCGTTCTTATGGCTGGTTTGCAAGGTGGAGGTAAAACCACTTCTACAGTTAAACTTGCAAATTATTTAAAACTTCGCAATAAAAAAGTTTTAATTGCCGCTTGCGATTTACAACGTTTGGCGGCCGTTGAGCAACTTAAACAATTGTGTAATGCAAACGAACTCGATCTTTTTTCTTTAGATAATGAAAAAAATCCTATAGAAGTTGCAAAACAAGCCTTAGATAAGGCTAAAAATTCTATGGTTGATGTATTACTAGTTGATACCGCAGGACGTTTAGCTATTGATGAAATTTTGATGGATGAGCTAAAGAAAATTAAAGAAGTTTTAAATCCTGATGAAGTTTTTTATGTTGCAGATGCAATGAGTGGTCAAGATGGAGTTAAAACAGCAGCTAGTTTTAATCAAGCTTTGGGTATTAGTGGTGTGATTTTATCTAAATTTGATGCAGATACTAAAGGGGGTATTGCTTTAGGGATAGCCAAGCAAGTTGAAACTCCTTTAAGATTTATAGGAACCGGTGAAAAAATAGCAGATTTAGAGGTTTTTATACCTGATAGAATTGTTAGCAGAATTATGGGCGAAGGTGATTTGGCGACTTTAGCTGAAAAAACTGCAGCTATAATTGATGAAAAAGAAGCAAAAAAGCTTAATCAAAAAATTAAAAAAGGTGAATTTAATTTTAATGATTTCTTAAATCAAATGGAGAACATGAAAAAACTTGGTAGCATGAAATCTCTTATTGGTATGATTCCTGGACTTTCTAATATGTCTTCGGCTATAAAAGATATCGATCTTGATAATTCTAAAGAGATTTTGCACATTAAGGCTATGATTTCTTCAATGACTCCTAAAGAAAGAGAAAATCCAGATTTGCTTAACAATGCTAGAAAGCGTCGTATAGCAGAAGGTGCTGGTTTGTCTCAAATGGAAGTAAACAGATTTTTAAAACAATTTGCTAATGCAGCGAAATTAGCTAAGAAATTTTCAGGAAAAAAAGGAATGGAAAGTTTGATGCAAATGATGAATCAAGCTAGAAGGCAATTTTAAAAATTTTATTTATGAGTATAAATTTATATTTATAGATAAAATTTTTATTTTAAGGAGTAACAATGACAGTAATTAGACTTACAAGAATGGGAAGAACAAAAAGACCTTTTTATCGTATCGTGGTAACAGATAGCAGAAAACGTAGAGATGGTGGTTGGATTGAAAGTATAGGTTATTATAATCCTATGGTTGAACCTGAAGTTGTTAAATTTGACGCAGAGCGTTTAGCTTATTGGAAAAGCGTAGGTGCTAAGTTAAGCGATAAAGTTGCTTCAATCACTAGCAGATAATTATGGTAGAAAAATTTTTAAAAGAATACACCAAGTTAATCGCAGATTATCCTAATAAAATTTCAACAGAAAAAATAGAGCTTGGTGAAAATTTTTTTGAAATTATACTTTATGTTGATAAGACAGATACTGGAAAGCTTATCGGCAAAAATGGCAAAATGATCAATGCAATTAAAACTGTTGTATCTGCTTTCAAAAGCAAGGATGCAACAAATTATCGTGTAACGGTAAAAGCGCTTGAGTGAAGAAGATTTCATCCAAGTTGCTAAACTTGGAAAAACTGTTGGTCTTAAAGGTTATTTAAGACTTCATAATTTTAGTGATTTTTTAAAGCAGTTTAAAAAAGACTCCTCTTTTTTTATCGATAAAGGTCGTAAAAAGTTAATTGTAAAATCCTATAATCATACCAATTCTTCGATTTTATTTGAGGGATATGAAAGTATCAATCTAGCTCAAGAGCTTGTAAATACTATTTTATATCAAAGCATTGAAGCAACTCGTAAAACTTGTAAATTAAATAAAGATGAATTTTTTTATTTTGATATCTTAGGATGTCAAATTTTATTTCAAGAGCAAATTTTGGGTAAAGTGGTTAATATATTGGAAGTTGGAAATTCTTTTTTATTTGAAATAGAAACCGATAGAGAATTTTTTATTAAAGATTATCCTAAAATATTTTTTATACCTTATCTTGATAAATTTGTTAGCAAAATCGATATAGATAAAAAAAATATTTTTTGTACCCAAGATGCTTTTTTGATTTTAGAAAATTCATGAAATTTACTTTTGTATCTTTATTTCCTAATTTGATTGAATTCTATTTTCAAGATTCTATTTTAGCAAGAGCAAGAAAAAAAAATCTTTTTAAACTTGCATTTGTTAATCCTAGGGATTTTAGTCAAAATTCATATCATAAGGTTGATGATTATAAAATAGGTGGTGGAGCAGGACTTTTGATGCAAGTTGATCCATTATATAATGCTTTAAAATTTATTCAAAATGAAGAAGGTGAGCCTTATTTTATTTTTTTAACTCCAAGTGCAAAACTATTTAATCAAAAAGATGCAAAACGTTTAAGTAAAAAGAAAAATATTGTATTAGTTTGTGGAAGATATGAAGGTATTGATGAAAGAGTAATAGAAATGTTTGCCAATGAGGTTTTTAGTATAGGAGATTTTATTTTAACTGGTGGAGAATTGCCAGCTCTAACCCTTTGTGATGCGATTTTAAGAAATGTAGACGGAGTTTTGGGAAATACTTGTAGCCTTGAAGAAGAAAGTTTTGAGAATAATTTGCTTGAAGCTCCTTCATTTTCAAAACCTTTTATTTTTGAAAAAAAAGGTGAAAGTTTTTATACTCCTTCAGAGTTTTTAAAGGGTAATCACGCTAGAATTGCAAGTTTAAAAACTACTTTAGCGTTTTGTAAAACTAAATTTTTTCGTCCAGATTTATTTTTGGAGCATAAACGCAAAAAATGAGGGATTTTTTATGAAAAACAAATACATAGAGCAATTTGAAGCTAAGCAAATCGAGGGTAAAAATATTCCAGAATTTCGTGCTGGAGATACTTTAAAGCTTGCAATTCGTATTAAAGAAGGTGATAAAACAAGAATTCAAAATTTTGAAGGTGTTTGTATTGCTAGAAGAGGTAATGGGGTAAGTGAAACTTTTATTGTTCGTAAAATTGGTGCTAATAATGTAGGTGTTGAGAGAATTTTCCCAATTTATAGTGAAAGTTTGGAGAGTATCACTGTATTAAGAAAAGGACGAGTTCGACGTGCAAGATTGTTCTACCTTAGAGATAGACGTGGTAAAGCAGCTCGTATTAAAGAACTTAAAAAATAATATTTACAGCGATTCATCGTTGTAAATATTTAATGCTACTTATTAAAAAATATCTTTTTAAATAATTTTTATCACTATAATTATATTTATTAAAAGTATTTTATTATAATCAAGATGTATCAAAATTATTTATTAAGGAAAAAAATGTTTTTGGTTAAGAAAATTGTTGCATTTTTGATTATTAGCGCTCCATTATTTTTAAACGCCACACAGTATCAGTTAAGTACTCATATCTTAGATATTTTTTTAGGAAAGCCTGCACCTAAAGTTAAGGTAGAGCTTTATAAAATGGAAAAAAATCAAAAATGGAAGAAAATAGGCGAAGAATTTACAAAAGACGATGGAAGAATAGGCGATTTTTTACCTTATAATAAACTAGAAAATAGAGCAAGTGGAATTTACAAGCTTAAATTTTACACTAAAGACTATTACACGTCTCGCAAGGTTGATACATTTTATCCTTTTATAGAGGTTAGTTTTGAGCTTTCTAAGAATCAAAAGCATTATCATGTGCTGATTACTCTTTCACCATTTAGCTATTCTACTTATAGAGGAAGTTGAGAAATAAAAATTTATTATGAAATGGAATATTAACTCTTGGAGAAGATATCCTGTTAAGCAACAACCTATTTATCCAGATCAAAAAGATTTAGATAAAGTTCTAGCTAAACTTCAAAAATTACCCCCTTTAGTATTTGCAGGAGAAGTTAAAGCTCTTCAAAATGATTTAATCAAAGTTTCACGAGGTGAGGCTTTTTTACTTCAGGGTGGAGATTGCGCTGAAAGTTTTAAAAATTTTGGCGCCATTAATATACGTGATATGTTTAAAATTTTACTTCAAATGGCCATAGTTTTAACTTTTGCGGGTGGATGTCCTATAGTTAAGATTGGACGTATAGCGGGACAATTTGCAAAACCTAGAAGTGATGATTTTGAAGAATTAAATGGAATAAAACTTCCTAGTTATCGAGGGGATATTATCAATGATTTTAAATTTGATCAAGAATCAAGAATTCCAGACCCTAAAAGAATGCTAGAGGCTTACTATCAAAGTGCTACAACTTTAAATTTATTGAGAGGGTTTACTAAAGGAGGATTGGCTGATTTACGTGAAGTCCATCGTTGGAATTTAGGCTTTTTGAAAAAAAATAAATTATATAAACAATATGCTCACATGAGTGAAAAAATATCCGAAGCTTTAAATTTTATAGAAGCTTGCGGTATCAATATACAAAATACATCTGCTCTTAAAGAAGTTAATATTTACACGTCTCATGAGGCTTTGCTTTTGCCTTATGAAGAATCCTTAACAAGAGTGGATAGCTTAAGTGGGGAAATTTATGATTGTTCTGCTCATATGCTATGGTTAGGAGAAAGAACTAGAGCTATTAATGAGGCGCATGTTCATTTTTTAAGCGGGATAAAAAATCCTTTAGGGGTAAAAATAGGTCCTAATGCTACCGCTGAGGATATCATTGCTTTGGCTAATTCTTTAAACCCTGAAAATGAAGGAGGTAAATTAAATATTATTATTAGAATGGGTGCTGAAAAAATAGTTCAGAATTTGCCTAAAATTTTTGTTAAACTTAAAAGAGAAGGATTGAACTTAATCTATAGTATTGATCCTATGCATGGCAATACTACAAAAATAGGAAATTATAAAACGAGAGAATTTGATAAAATCATTCAAGAGGTGAAATCCTTTTTTGAAATCGCTTATAGTGAGGGAATTTATGCAGGAGGGGTACATCTTGAAATGACAGGGCAAAATGTCACAGAGTGTATAGGTGGTGCTTCAAATATTACTCAGCAAAAATTAAATGAGCGTTATGAAACCCAATGCGATCCAAGATTAAATGCCGATCAAGCTTTAGAACTTGCATTCTTGATTGCAGATTTATTAAAAAGGAATAGAAAATGTTAAATTTTTATGGTATAAAAAATTGCAATAGTGTTAAAAAATCTCAAGAATTTCTTGAAAATAAAAAAATTAAATTTGAATTTTTAGATATTAAAAAACTTGATGAAAAAACTTTTGATTTTTGGATCAGTCAAAGAGATATTACAGATTTTGTAAATACAGCGGGCATGACTGCTAGGAAGATCGGATTAAATAAAGAAACACTTGTGCATTTAAGCAAGGATGAGTTAAAAAAGATAATACTAGATAATCCAAGCTGTATCAAACGCCCAGTGATAGAATCTCAAGGTAAAATTTATATCGGAAAAGAATATGAATCTTTAAAATGAAAACGATTTTAAAGATTCTATCATTTTTACATCCTGCCGATTAGATCGAGTATTTCTCTTTCATGCGGAAATCTTTCACTCTCGCAATTTATAAGAGCCATTTTTGAAAAGATTATTTTTGAATCAACTTCCACGATAAAATCGCCCTTATTGCCAATTTCAAATTTAATATGAACGTCTTGAAATTTATTTTTTAATTCTTCTGCAACACGTGCAGCTTGCGGACGATAGTTTCAAAGATTGCAATAAATAATTTTTACTTGCATTTTATCTCCTTTTGAGACTTTTTATAATTATAATATATTTTTTAAATTTTGTAGAGTCTAAGAGAATAAATTCTTAAAAATTCAGCGATAAAAAAATATAATAAAAAATATATTTTGAGCATTTTTTAAGGATAAATAATGAGTCAATTTACCCATCTTCATTTGCATACTGAATACTCTTTGCTTGATGGCGCTAATAAATTAAAAGAATTAGCAGATACTCTAAAAGAGCAAGGGGTTACAAGTGTAGCTATGACAGATCATGGCAATATGTTTGGTGCTATTGATTTTTATCAAACGATGAAATCAAGGGGTATTAAGCCGATCATAGGTTTAGAAGCGTATTTGCATAATCATGATGATATAAGTGATAAGAGCTCTAGGCAGCGTTTTCATCTTTGTTTGTATGCTAAGAATGAGATAGGTTACCAAAACTTAATGTATTTAAGCTCTCAAAGTTATATTCATGGACTTTATTATTATCCACGCATCAATAAAAAAATTTTAGAAAAATATAGCGAAGGACTTATCTGTTCATCGGCTTGTTTGCAAGGTGAGGTTAATTGGCATTTAAATGTTCAAAGTCAAAGAAATGCTCGTTTTGGCGCAAAAGGATATGAGAGTGCCAAAGAAGCAGCATTATGGTATAAAGATGTTTTTAAAGATGATTTTTATTTGGAGATTATGAGACATGGTATTTATGATCAAAGATGCATTGATGATGATATTATAAGATTATCTAAAGAATTAAATATAAAAATTATAGCTACAAATGACACACATTATACCTTTAAAGAAAGAGCTGCAGCACATGAAGTTTTTATGTGTATAGCAATGGGAAAAAAATTAAACGATCCCGATCGTATGCGTCATAGTGTGCATGAATTTTATGTAAAAACCCCTCAGCAAATGGCAGAGCTTTTTTCAGATATTCCAGAGGCTATAGAAAATACGCAAGAAGTAGCACAAAAATGTAATTTAGAATTAAATTTGGGAAATCCAACTCCTCCTAATTTTAAATTTACTAGAGAATATGCTAAAGAATACAATTTGCAATTAAAAGATGAAAAAAAAGAATTCAGTTTTGATAATGATGATATTGTTTTTGAATATCTTTGTAATAAAGGTTTAGAAGAAAGATTAAAATTCATAGATAAAGATAAGCACAAAGATTATAAAGAGCGTTTGCAAAGAGAGATTGATATTATTAAAAATATGAAATTTTCAGGTTATATGCTTATTGTTCATGATTTTATAGCTGTTGCTAAAAGCAAAGGCATTCCAGTTGGACCAGGAAGAGGTTCTGCTGCTGGAAGTTTAGTGGCTTATTGTTTAAAAATCACAGATTTGGATCCTTTACCTTATAGTTTGCTTTTTGAGCGTTTTTTAAATCCAGAGCGTGTTTCTATGCCAGATATTGATGTTGATTTTTGTCAAGATAGGCGAGGGGAAGTGATTGATTATGTTATTGATAAATATGGCTCTGATAAAGTCGCACAAGTTATAACTTTTGGTAAGTTATTGGCGCGTGGAGTGATTAGAGATGTTGCTAGAGTATGTGACATGAGTATCCCTGATGCTGATGAGCTTGCTAAGCTTATCCCCGAAGAGCTTAAAATCACTTTAGATAGTGCTTATGAAAAAGAGCCAAAGATCAAAGAATTTATTGATAGACATCCTAAAGGGCATGAGGTTTGGGAATATGCAAAAGCTTTAGAGGGGCTTAATCGAAATGCAGGTATGCATGCAGCAGGTGTTGTTATTTCTAATGAAAGTTTGTGGAAAAAAACTCCTCTTTTTAGGCAAAGTAAAAATGATGAAAGACATTTAGTAACGCAGTATTCTAAGGATCATTTAGAAGATGTTGATTTGATTAAATTTGACTTTTTAGGTCTTAAAACTTTAACTGTTATTAATAACGCTATTAATCTTATAAAAAAGCGATACAATAAAGATATAGTTTGGGAAAGTATTGATGTCAATGATCCTAAGGTTTATAAAACTATACAAAGTGGAAATACTTTGGGGATTTTTCAAATAGAATCAGACGGTATGCAAAGTTTAAATGCAAGGCTTAAGCCAGAAAGATTTGAGGATCTAATCGCGGTACTAGCTTTGTATCGCCCAGGGCCAATGGAGTCAGGTATGCTTGATGATTTTATCGATAGAAAGCACGGTTTAAAAGATATAAAATATCCTTTTGATACTTTAAAAGAAGTTTTAGAGCCAACTTATGGGGTTATAGTTTATCAAGAACAAGTTATGCAAATAGTTCAAATTATCGGTGGATTTTCTTTGGGTGGAGCAGATGTTGTACGCCGTGCTATGGGTAAAAAAGATCCTGAAAAAATGAAAAAATTAAAAGATGAATTTGCCGATGGAGCTGAAAAACAAGGCTATAATAGAAAAGAAGCCGAGGAACTTTGGGAGCTTATTTTAAAATTTGCAGGCTATGGTTTTAATAAATCACATTCTGCAGCCTATGCTCTTATTACCTTTCAAACTGCTTATTTGAAAACTTATTATCCTAGTGAATTTATGGCTGCACTTTTAACGAGTGAAGAAAATAATGTTACAAAAATCGCTGTTTATATAGATGAGATGAAAAAGATGAATATCAAACTTTTGCCACCTTCTATTAATAAGGCTATACGTGAATTTAGTGCTATAGAGCAAGAAGATGGAAGTGATGCAATCGTTTATGGTTTAGGAGCGATTAAAAGCGTGGGAATTCCAGCAGTTGAAAATTTACTTGAAGCTAGAGAAGGTGGGGAATTTAAGGATATCAATGATTTTCTAGGCAAAATAGAACCTGCAAAAATCAATAAAAGAGCTCTAGAAAGCCTTATTAAAGCTGGTGCTTTTGATGAATTTGGCTATACGCGTAAATGTTTATTTGATAATTTAGAAAATCTTTCAGAGGGTTCAAGAAAGATGGCTGAAGTAAGAAAAAATGCGGCGAGTTCTCTTTTTGGAGAAGATGAGCTTTCTAGTGGTTTACAAGCGAATTTTATTGTCAAAAATGACGAATTTGAAATCATGGAAAAGCTCGATTTTGAAAAAGAAATTTTAGGAATTTATGTTTCAGGCCATCCTTTAGATCGTTTTTATGAAGAGTTTAGAGATATAGATTACGTAAAAAGTATTGATTTTTCATCGCTTAAGGGCAATGGGGAGATATTAAGTATCGGGAAAATAGAGGGCTTTAAAACCATGATGAGTAAAAACAATAAACGTTATGGTAAGCTTGAAATTTTAGACTTTTACTCTACCTTTGATGCAACTGTTTTTGAATCCAATATAGAAGAATTGGAAAATATTTTAAAAGATGAAGAATCAAAAAACAAGGCCTATGGATTTTTATTAAGTTATAAATCTGATGAAGGTAAGGTTGATAGCTTTGCTTTAAGATCGATTAAAAAGCTAGAAGAACTTAAAGAAGGAGATTTTAAGGCGATTAAGAAATTTTCAACTAAAAAAATAGTCCAAGAAAATAAAGATTTTACCGAAGAACCTAAAGAATTTGAAAAAAATATTATAGAACTTGATATTTCTAAATTAAATCGTGAATTAATTTATGAAATTCATAATATAGCAAGAAATGCACACAATCCAAATGAAAAGGGAAATCGCAAACTCGTTTTAAAAATTATCAGTGCTGGCTCTTGCTTGCTTTACCATACTGATTTTGTTATATCTGAAAATATAAGTCAAAAGATTATTGAAAAATATGCGGGATGAATTTAATTTTTAAATAAAATACTCCCCAATCTAACCATATTTGAGCCGCATTTTATTGCGAGTTCAAAATCATTACTCATCCCCATAGAGCAAATTTTTGCACCATATTTTTGTAATTTTTCATAAATTTTAAATGTAGTTTCAAAGCTTTTGATAATCTGATTTTGATCTTCTTCATTAGCACCTATACTCATTACACCACAAAGATTTAATTTCGGACATTCTTCTTGAATTTGTATGTATTCTTCTATTGCTTTATTTAAATCAATTCCGCTTTTACTTTTTTCTTTAGCACTGTTTATTTCAAGTAAAGTATCAAGTTTATAATCAAGCCTTTGATTTACAGCTTGAGCGATTTTTAAACCATTGCAAGATTGCCAAAGAATAGGTTTTTGTTTGATTAAAAGATTGATTTTATTGCTTTGCAAATTTCCTATGAAATGCCATTTAATATTTAACTTTTCTTTATTAAGTTCTTGTTTTTTTTGGGATAAAGCTTGAACTTGGTTTTCTCCAAAATTAGTAATTCCAAGATTGAAAAATTTTTTAATAGTATTAGAATCTGTATATTTACTTGCAGCAACCAAATAAATATTTTTTGTTTTTTCTAAAATTTGTTCTAAATTCATGGATGATTTTTTTAAAGCCTTTTGAAAGGCTTTAAAATTTATTGCAATAAGCTTGCGATTTTGCTTTGTAATTGCATATTTGATTGAGCTGCTACAAAAGCCGCTGCATTTTCTTTTAAGTAATTGGCGTTAAAGTCATTAACATTTTTAGCCATATCATTGTTTAAAAGATTATTTTCAGCTGCTTTTGTATTGATACTATTTTGGACACTAGAATTAATATTTGAAGTAATAGCATTAATACCAGAGCCTATTTCACTTCTAAGACTGCCAAGTTGATCCATAAAATTTGTAATACTATCTTGATTATCTATACTAAGACCTGCTGTGGAAAGTGAATTTAGGTTTGTTGTTTCAGTGCCACTTCCTACAACAAAATTCATAGTTTGAAATACATTTTTACCATTATAGGTTGCATTATTAAAAGAATCATTAATAGAATCTTGAATTCTTGTAGCTTCTGTTCTTAACATATTCTTTTGAGAATCATTCAAGGCAGCATTATTCATTTTTACTGAAAGTTCGTTTAGTCTATCGGCACTTTGAGAAATATTTGTCAAGCTAGCATCAGCAATTTGCAATACACCAATAGCATCATAAGCATTAGCTATCCCTTGATCTATTGTACTAGATTGAGATCTTAAAGAATCAGCAATAGCCAAATTTGCACTATCAACTCCACTGATTGCACGAACAGCGGCAATATTTTCTAAAGCTTTATCGCTAGCTTTTTGGGCATTATTTAAATAATAGTTTTGTTGCATCATGGTTGCATCAGAAATCATCATAGCACACCTCCCTAATTTATATTAAATTTTCAAATTATATCATTTTTTCTCTATTTTGAAACTTAAAAAATATAAAAATATTTGAGATGCTAAAATTATTTTCAAAGTGATTTCGCTTGCACTGTGTATGTCAGTAAATTCAGCACTAGTGGTTGCTTGTTCGCCTAATTTTTGCATAGAAATAATTTGTTCAGTGAAATAAAATACAAAAACTAAGCTTAAAATTAAAATAATTAAACTTAATATTAGTTTTGAAAATTTAATTTTAAAATTAAATTTTTCTCTAAAATAAGAAAAGATTTCAAATAAGATATTTATGATTGAAACAATAAGTAGCAAATATCCCATTTTTATAAAAATTTGTGTCATTAAAATTCCACTTTGATAATGACTTAAAATTCCATCTCCAATAAAATTTTGAGGATAAAAAATAACAGGCGCAACGACAATGCCAAGTATAAGTTCTATACCTATCATGACTGCAAGTAAAAATAAATTAACAGCTTTCAAAATTTTCTCCAATTTATTTTGATTTTTGATTATCTTAGCACAATAATTTTAGCTTTGAGTAAATTTTGCAACAAAAACTCGATCATGTCCAACTTCATCTTTAAAAAATAAATTTGAAAAATAATATTGTTTTAAAATTTTATCCAAAACTTCTTTTTGATCATAGCCAAATTCACAGGCTAAAAATTTTACCTTTTGTGAGTAGCTAAATTGAATGATTTTTTCTAAAATTTCATAACCTTTTTCTCCACCAAATAAAGCTTCTTTGGGTTCACTTTGCACCCAAATATCTATAGGATAAGAATTTTTTATATAGGGAGGATTTGAGAAAATAAAATCATAATTATCTTTTAATGTGGAAAAATCACAAAGTTTAAAATCGATTTGTTTTTCTACTCCGTGAAATTTTGCATTTTTTTTAGCAAGTTCTAATGCTTTAGGATTGATATCGCAAGCAGTGAGATTGATTTTAAGTTCTTTAGCTAATACAATACTTAAAATTCCACTACCAAAGCCTATTTCTAAGATATTTTCAAATTGATGAGTTTTGCATAAATTTAAAATTTGAGTTAACAATATTTCTGTGTCGTATCTAGGTATCAATACACCTTTGTTTATCTGAAAATCTAAACCCCAAAAATCTACTTTTTCAAAAATATATTCAAAAGGCTCTCCCTTGCTAAAACGATCAATGAGTTCAAAGTATATTTTTGGATCAAAATTTAAATCTTGATTTAAAAAAAGCCATGTTTTATCTTTATTTAGATGCTCACAAAGTATAAAAATAGCTTCATTTTTATGGTTTTTTAGTTTAAATTTTGCTTGTTTTAAAGCTTCTTTTATAGTCAAGAAAGAGCCTTAATTCTGTCATAAATACTTGGATGACTAAGATAAAAAAAGCTATAAATTTTACTCGTTTTAATAAAGGCTTTATTTTCTCTTGCTAATACCATTAAAGCATTTTTCATATCTTCTTTGCAGGTAACTTTAGCTCCATGCAAATCAGCTGCAAATTCATTTTTTCTACTTAAAAAATTAATCAAAGGTGAAATAATAAAGCTAAATACATTGCTAAAAATGAGTAAAAGTGCAAAAACTCCAGCGCTGATATTATCTAAGTGTGTTTGCGTGTATAGAATTTGTGGTAAATGTGCAAAAATAAAAAAAAGCAAAAGCATCATAAAAGCACTACTAAATAGATTTTTTATGATGTCTTTATGAACAAAATGTCCAAGCTCATGCCCCAAAACAGCTAAAAGTTCCTTTTCATTGAGTGCCTTTAATAGAGTATCAAAAAGCACAACTCTTTTATTTTTAAAAAGTCCTCCAAAATAAGCATTTAAGCGTTTATCTCTTTTGCTTGCATCCATCACATAAATTCCATTTGCGTTAAAACCGCATTTTTGCATCAAAGAAGAAATTTTATTTTGCAAATTTTCATCTTCTAATTTTTGAATTTTATTAAATATAGGAGCAATTAGAGTAGGGTAAATTATATTTATAAGTAAAATAACAAAAAATGAAAATACAAAAGCAGCAATCCACCATAATGATCCAAAAAAATCATAACAAAAAAGCAAAGCATAGATGATTAAAAAGCCAAATATTAAGGTTAAGAGTATGCTTTTTATACTATCTTGGATAAAAATTTTTAAAGTCATGTTTGAAAATCCGTGAGCCTTATCTTTTACAAAATGCTCATAAAAACTAACGGGTAAATTTATAATACTTGTTATGATTAAAAATGCTAACAAAAATAAAGTATTTTCAAGACGTGAATTCTCCTCAATAATCAAATTTTTAAGAAAATAAAAACCAAAGCTAAGCCAAGCAGCATTGATAAAAAATGAATACAAATTAGAGAATAATTGAAATTTTTCATTATCTATAGCAATATTAGCTGCTTTTTTATAGTCGTTTTCGTCTAGAATTTGTGCTTTTTTTTGTTTTTCTTGTTTTAAAAAAATGATTTGTCGATAAGAAATAAAAGATAATATAATCGTATAAAGAAATAAAATTGCAATTAAAATCATATTTTTCCTTAAAAATAAAAATATTTTTGTTTTGAATTTTAACTTAAAATCATGAAATAAAGTTAATCATTAAAGAATTTATTAGTACAATATACATTAAATTTTTATAATTTTAGGATAAAAAATGTTTAAGACAAAAATATCTCAAAAACAAGATTTAAAAAATAAAATTTCATTTAACGATGCTATTTTGGATGATAGACTTTTTAATTTTACTCGCAAAATTCAAAAAATAAGTAAAGATGAAGCCAGCGCAAGTTTGCTGGCTAGACAGCTTAGTAGGCTTATTAAGGCTAATCAATGAATTGTTAGCATTTTTTAGGGCGAAATATTTTAATCACTTCATCGTTATTTTCTATATAAGAGCCTCCAATTAAATCTATACAATAAGGGATAGCAGGAAATATAGGATTTAAGCATTCCATTATAGCTTTAGGATTTCCTGGAAGATTTACAATGAGAGTTTTATTGCGAATTCCTGCAGTCTGTCTTGATAGTATCGCAGTAGAAACATATTTTAAACTTTCCAAACGCATTAATTCTCCAAATCCAGGCATCATTTTATCACATACAGCTTCAGTTGCCTCTGGTGTTACATCTCGCAATGCAGGTCCTGTTCCGCCACTTGTTATAATCAAATCACATTTTTTTTCATCACTTAGATAAAGTAATTTTTGTATGATTAAATCATAATCATCCGGAATAAGTTCTTTAAAATAATCAATTTTATTTTTTATGAAAGAATTAAGTATTCTTTCAACTTCACTTGTCGCTTTATCTTCATATATACCGCTACTTGCACGATCACTTAAGGTTAAAATTCCAATTTTTATTATATCCATTATATAATTCTCCTTATTTTTAAAGCCAACCCTTCTTTTTAAAAAAAGCTACAGGTAGTATAATAGAAACAACCATGATAAAAAGTACAATAGGATAAGCATAGTGTAAATCAAGCTCGGGCATAAATTTAAAATTCATTCCATAGATTGTTCCAATAAGTGTTGGTGGCATCATAGCAACTGTTGCAACCGTAAAAAGCTTGATAATTTTATTTTGTTCTATATTGACTTGACTTGTTAAAATTGTTTGTATGTTATCTAAAATATTTAATTGGGAAACGCTAAATTCAACTAAGGAATTTAAGTCTTTAAGAACTATGGCTAAATTCTGTTTGATATCTTTATCTATTTTATCGCTTTTTAATAAAGAAGTCATTGCTCTTCTTTTATCAAAGAGAGAATCTCTAACACGCATATTTAATTCTTGTAAACTAGAGATATCTTTTAGCATTGCATCGTAGCTATATTCATCTTTTTTTTCTAAGACACTTATTCTTAAGCGTCTTGCTTCCTTATCCACCCATTCGAGCAAATCTGCATCTTTTTCAACGCGTACTTCAAACATTTTATCAATGATATCATATCCATCTTCAAAATTTTTAGGACTTGCCAGTATTCTAGCTTGAATTTCTTCAAAAGTGTTAAATTCGCTATATCTTATTGTAAATAAAATATTTTTAGCTGTTGTAAAGGTGACTATTTCTGTACTAAGATTGTTAGGATTAGCTTTGTTTTCATTATGCTTATAATCTCTGATTAAAAAATGCGCATTAATGGTAATAGTTGCATTATCTTCCCAATATTTTGCACTGAGTTCTATTTCTTGACTTTCTTCTTTGGTTGGGAATTCAAGATCAAATTTATTAGCAATAAAAGTAATCTCGGCTATGCTTGGATGAAGTAAATCTATCCATAAAATATTTTCAGGTAGCTTTTGTATATTTTCATCCAAGTTAAAGCAAATTCTTTGCACCAAGGCATTTTCTGTTTTAGTATAGATATAAAGCATAAATGATTCCTTAAATACAATTTTGTATTTTTGATATTTTATTCTAAATCATATTTTTTTAAAAGTTTATCATAAGTTCCATCAGTTTTTAGTTCATCAATACCTTTGTTAAATCGAGCCAAAGCTTCTTTTTGTGCACCTTTATCAAAAGCAAAACTAAAGCCTTTACTATCATCATTTTCTTGATAAAAGCTTACAAGTTCTGGATTTTCAGTAAGAAAGCCTTTTGCGGCATCTTGATCTATGATAATAGCATCAATTTTATTGTTTTTTAACGCTAAAATAGCGATATTTAAATCTTTATTGGCTTGAATTTCTGCATTTTTGATTTTTTTTGCAGCGTTTTCTTGTAATGTCCCAAGTTGTACACCTATTTTTTTACCTTCCAAATCACTTTTAGAATTAAGTTCATTATTGGTTTTTAATTTAATATAAAGATTTTTACTTTTAAAATAAGGTTGTGTAAAATCAACACTTTGTCTTCTCTCATCAGTTGCACTCATAGCAGAGGCAATCATGTCAATTTTTCCAGCTTTTAAAGCAGGAATTAAACCATCAAAACTAGTTTGAACCCAAGTGATTTTTATATTTTCTTTTTTACCAATAGCATTAACTAAATCCGTATCAAAGCCAGTAAGAATTGAATTTTCTTTATAATTAAAAGGCTTGTAATTAGGATCCGTTCCTACTTTTAAACTTAAAGTTACGTTTGACTCTACTTGATTATCATTTTTGTTTTTTTGGCAAGCTATAAAACATAAGCTCGTTAAAACAAGACAAAAAGTAACAAATATTTTTTTCATTTAGAAATCTCCTTTTTCAAAATTTAAATATTTTAATACTAAAAATGCAATTATAATAAATTTTTGTAATTATTTGAGTTTTATTCTATAAATTGATTGAAAGTAAAATTATTTTATCAAAAACAACCGGATTTTTATTAATCTTAATTTTTTAGTTCTAAATATCTTAATTAAATAGCAATAATA
>JACHTQ010000019.1 GCA_020135845.1 Campylobacter sp. W0018
AATTTTATTCAATACCTCTAAGTCTGATACTGTAAAATATTTATGTCTTTTAAAAAAATCATCCATATATTCATCTCTTTCTTTTTCTCTTTGCAATATCTCTTCCCTTGCTTTTCTATCAAAAACATAAAATCCACCATAATTTTTTGAAAGAATTTCTAATTCTTTTTCTTCTTTGCTTTTTATTAAAGCACAAGAGTTTAAAAATACTAAAGCTAAAATTGCTAAAATGATTTTCATTTATAATCCTTGGTTTTTAAGAATATAATAAAGTTGTATAAAAAATTATATTTATTTTACCAATCATAAAATTAAAAATATTAAATCAATTTTAAGTATAAGATTGCTTTATTTTTGAAATTTCTTGACTTTATATAAGAATTTTTATAAATATCTTTTTGTTATAATTTCACTTTGTATAATTAAAAAAAATATATTCCCTAAAAAGGTTCCAATGAAAAATATTTTAGAAGATCAATTATTAAAGCATCCTTTATACTCCAAAATTCAAAGATTAAAAGAATTAAATTGTGAAAATAAGCTTTATTTAAAAGATGGCGTGATCTTAAATACAAACAATACTCAAAAAGATAAAATTTTAGAAATTGCAAAAGAACTAAAACCATGGAGAAAAGGTCCTTTCCAAATAGATGATCTTTTTATCGATACTGAATGGCAAAGTTTTATTAAATTTAATATTTTAAAACCTTTTATGGGTGAAATTTCAGGAAAAACCGTAGCAGATATTGGGTGCAATAATGGTTATTATATGTTTAAAATGCTTGAATTTGATCCAGCATTATTGGTAGGTTTTGATCCCTCTATAAAATATCGATTACAATTTGAACTCATCAATGCCCTAGCTAAAACCTCAATAAAATATGAGCTTTTAGGTGTTGAAGATCTTCCAAACTATCCACTTAAATTTGATGTGATTTTTTGCCTTGGAGTAATTTATCATAGAAGCGATCCAATTAAAATGCTAAAAGAGTTAAAATCGGGACTCAATAAAAATGGAGTGGTTTTTTTGGACACTATGTATATAGAAGATAAAAGAGAAATTGCACTTGTTCCAAATAAAACTTATTCGAAAATTCCAAATATTTATTTTATTCCAAGTATAAGCGCTTTAAAAAATTGGTGTGAAAGAGCGGGTTTTAAAGATTTTCAAATTTTAGGCACTAAAAAAACCGATGAAAATGAGCAAAGAAAAACAGAATGGATTGACTCTTACTCATTAAATAATTTTTTAGATCCAAACGATAAAAACCTTACTGTAGAAGGTTATGAGGCTCCAAAAAGAATTTATGTAAAAATAAAGATATAAATTATTTTTATTTTTTGCCGATTTTCATTTTTGAATTTATAGATAAAATATTTATCAAAAAAAGGTAGCAAATGGCAAAAAAAGACAATTTTGAAGACTATGTACAACTTGAAGAATATGCCTCACAGGAAAATTTATCTAAAGTAAGATCTGAACTTACAACCTGTTTAGAACTCAATACTTCAGTAGCAGGCACCATTATCGAAATTGATAAAAATTTTGCCAAATCTATTTTGATTACAACAAATGATATGGTAGTTGATGAACATGGATTGATTTTTGATGCTTTTATATTTGCCGCCGCTAATTATGTTGCGCAAGCTGCAATTAACAAAGAATTTTCTGTCGTTATAGGCACAAAATGTTTTTTTTATGCTCCATTAAAAATAGGTGATATTCTTGAACTTGAAGCCCATGCTTTATTTGATGAAACGTCTAAGAAAAGAGATGTTAAAGTGGTCGGATATACAAAAGATATAAAAATATTTGAAGGCACAATACAAATTGTAACCACGGAAGAACATATTTTTAATTTAAAACGTCCGCCACTTAATTCAACCAAAGATACACAACAAGGAGAAAATTCAAACACATCTAATGTTAATCCCGATGCAATGGCAGCAACCATTTTAGCTTCAATGGGAAAATAATTAAGGAGTCATTTTAATATCAATCCAGTTATTAGGACAATCTTTATGATATATTCCGCTTGCATCATAATACTCCTTGCAATCATCATAAAAACGATTTGAAATTCCTCTTTCGTTAATAAAACATCCAGAAAATCCCAAAAGTGACACTATAATCAGTATATATTTTTTCATAACCACACTCAAAACCTATTTTGCTTACGCCATTTATAAGGCTCAATCGGATTTTTTTCCCGCCAAAGTCCCAATTTATATTTTTGTGCATTTTTTTGCTCTTTAATATATGCATTTGTATAATAAGTATCAGCCCACGCATAGCCTTTACTCACCAACCAACAATTAATATCTATATTATTAAGCTTGACAACAGCAATAATTCTACCATAAATATCTTTATTTTTATAAAAAATTTCCACTTCTTTATTTTTTAAAATTTGATTCAAATTATTTTTAGCTTCTTTTCCAAAATTTTGCTTGATTTCAGGTGCATCTATGCCAAAAAATCTCACCTTGTTTGTTTTATTGGAATTTAAAATTTCTATAGTATCACCATCAATAACCCTAACGACCTTAGCTCTAAAGCTTGGCATTTTTGCCATATAATTTTGAATAAATATAATTGCAAGCGAAAAAATCAAAATCGCTAAGAGTTTTTTAGGGTCACTCAAAACGCTTCTTAAATTTAAGATTTTATTATAATTTATTCTCAACTTTATCCTTATTTTTTAAAAAATATGCCATAATTTTAACAAAGAAAAGGAGATAAAATGCAAAAAGTTATAGATAATTTTAAAGATTTGTGTAAAATTCCACATTGTAGTTATGAAACAGAACAAATGAAAGAATTTTTAGTCAATTATTCTAAAGATAAAAATTTTATAGTTAATGTAGATGAAGCTGGAAATATCCACGCTATCAAAGGCAATCCTAAACTTTGTTTGCAAAGTCATTATGATATGGTATGTATGGGAGATGCACCTAAAGTGGATGTTTATGAAGAAAATGGATATTTAAAAGCTAAAAATTCAAGTTTAGGCGCAGATAATGGCATAGGCTTAGCGATTATGATGAGTGCAATGAATCAGTTTGAAAATTTAGAATGCCTTTTTACCAACAATGAAGAAGTTGGCCTCATGGGGGTAAATTCTTTAGAACATACTATAAAATCAAATATGCTTTTAAATTTAGATCATGAAAGCGATAATGAAATCATGATAGGTTGTGCTGGTGGTGTTGATATAGAAGCAACTTTGTCTTATAACAATATAAAAAGCAAGGGTAAGATTTATGAACTACAAGCACAAAATTTTAAAGGTGGTCATTCAGGAATTAATATCATAAACAATGAAAAAAGCTCCATTAAAGAAATGGCTAAATTTATAAAACAAAATCACGGGAAAATCATATTTTTTGAAGGCGGAGAAAGGGTTAATTCTATACCAAAACATGCCAAAGCTTTAGTATGCTTTGAAAACGAAGTTAAAAGCAATGAATGGATAAAATGCGAATTTAAAGGCGAAAAAGAATTTGAATTTTGCGATCAAAGCGATAAACTTTTAGATACCATCAATAGCTTTTCCCATGGAGTAAGAACTTATGATGAAAATCTGGGTATAGTTCAAACCAGCATCAATCTTGCAACCTTAAAAATGCAAAACAATCAAATAGAATTTGCACTTTTTGCAAGATCTAATACTCTAGATGGTTTAGAACAAATTGAATTTGAAACTTTACAATTTTTCAAAGCTTTTGGCTATCAAAGTAAAAGTTTCAACTTTTACCCACCTTGGGAAGGCAAACCAAACGCACTCAGCGACTTAGTTTTCAAAGCTTTAAAAAAAGTATCTCCCGAGGCTAAAATTTCAGCCATTCATGCAGGACTCGAATGCGGCATTATAGAGAAAAAACAAAAATTACTATGTGCCTCTATAGGTCCAAATATTTATAATCCTCATTCTACAGACGAGCGTTGTGAAATAGCCTCTGTAGAAAAAATTTCTAAAGTTGTTTTTGAAGTTTTGCAAAATCTTAATTAATTTTAAAACTCCTTGTGTGTTTTTTTAACAAAAACACACAAAATAAGGAGCACATTCCCACAAAAATAAAATAAAATCCTAAATATTTTTCATATAAAGAATCGATCACAAAAGGTGTAAAAAAAGCTAATAAAGCATAAGAAATATTATAAGAAAAACTTAAGCCGCTTAATCTGATTTCATTTTTAAAAATTTGAGTCATAAAAACAGGTGCAAAAGTAATAATGCCTTGCGAAAAGCAAACAATCAAAAAATACCATAAAAATTGCTGATTATAAAAACTAAAAAAGATTCCAAAAATCATTAATATGATACTAAAAAAGGAACAAATTTTATAACTCCCCCATTTACTAGCTAAAAATCCTTGGACTATAGTTCCAAAAATGACAGCCAAAATTCCAAAATTTTGCATCCATAAACTTTGAGATGAAGTAAAATTAAATATCGATGAAAAATATTTTGGCAAAATCATTAAAGTTGCAATGCCGCTTGTTAAAACCACAGTCATTAAAAAACAAATAAACATACTCATTTTATGTGTTTTTAAAGCTTGCCTTAGCGGAAATTTTAAAAGCTGATTTTGAAGCTTCAATTTTAAAAATTCTGGAGTTTCATTTATTTTTTTTCTTAAAAACAAAATAAAAATTCCAAATATTCCAGCCAAAACAAAGGGAAGTCTCCATGCATATTGCTCTACTTGATCTTTAGAAAAATAACTATCTAAAATCAAAATTGTAAAATTTCCCAACAATAACCCTAAAGTTAAAGCAGCAGAAGCAAAGCCAAGCGCAATAGGAATTTTATTTCCCTTTGCAAATTCGCTGATATAAACCCAAGCTCCACTTACCTCAGCCCCTATAGCCAAACCTTGCAAAATACGAATTAAAAATAAAGTAAAAGTAGAATATAACCCTATTATTTCATAAGTAGGTAAAAAAGCTAAAAAAAGACTAGGAATAACCATCAAAAATACAGATAAATAAAAGATATTTTTGCGACCATATCTATCCCCAAAATGCGCCATTATTATGGCTCCAAATGGACGAACCAAATAAGCTATTCCAAAAGATATATAAGTATTTATTTGAGTCCAAAAAAAATTATTTTGTGGAAAAAAAATCTTAGAAAAAATATCTAAAAAAAATACAAAAAGGACAAAATCATAAAATTCTAATACTCCACCCAATAACGCATAAGTAATATTTTTATATTTTTTTTGCATATTTTTTCACAATAAAGGAAAAACCTTTATTGTATCTTACCGCCTTCAATAACCACATCATCAGCTTGAACATCATCTCCAAAATGCTGCTTTAATGTTTCATCATAGGCTTTATGAAAAAAACGCTCTTTACCTAGCTTAATGATTAAATTATCAATAAATTGCTTAAGCTCTTTATCGCCTTTTTTAACCGCAGGAGCTATAACATCTTTATTTCCTAACTCTTTAATCGCCATTTTAAATTGAGGATGATCTTTTACCCAAGCAAAAAGCAAAGTATTATCATGACTTAAAGCATCTCCTCTTTTATCCATTAAAGCTGCAAAAGTTTCGGTATTTTGATCATATTTTAAAGTCTTTATATCAGGATAATTTTTTGTAAAATACGCATCCGCTGTTGTCCCTTTGTTTATAAGCAAAGTTTTATCTTTTAAATCCTCTATATTATGAATAGTGCTATCCTTTGGAGTAACAACCCCTAAAGCCACTTTCATATAAGGCAAACAAAAATCCACCTGCTCTGCTCTTTCTGGAGTTTGAGTAAAATTAGCCAAAATAATATCAACCTTATTTGATTTTAAAAATTCCACCCTATTAGCAGCTTCAACAAGTACAAATTGGACTTTATTCTCATCTCCTAAAAGTTCTTTTGCTATACGTTTAGCTAAATAAACATCATAACCTTGATTTTTGCCTTTTTCATCCACATAGCCAAAAGGAGGTTTATCACCAAAAACACCTATTCTTACAACTCCATTTTGTTTAATTTTTTCAAGAGAATTAACCTGTTTTGAATTTTCCCCACAAGCACTTAAAAATATAGCGAGTATGGCTGCAAAAATACCTAAAAATAAATTCTTCATTTTGTCCTTTCTTTAAATCATTTTTAAAATTTTAAGAAAGGTATTATACTTAAAAATTTTTATTTTTTATTCTATTTTTGTATAAAATCTAAAAGTTTCTTGTTATAATTTTGTCTTCGTAAAATAAAAAAGGGAGAAATATGAAAAAAAATCTCGCACTTGGCATCAGTTTAGTTTTCTTTGTAGCGTGTAGTAATAATTCACTAGATCAATCTATTGTAAAAAAATACGAAAATGCTCTCAATACGCAGATCAAAGAAGAACAAAATTCAAGCAAAGAATTTTTTAAATTCAATGATTTTAAATGCCAAAACGATGGTAGTTTTATAAAGTGCATGAGTCCCAATTTAGAAGTTTTTAATCCTGAAAATCATAAAAAAATATTTGGAATTGAAAATGTAGAGTATAAATTTAATGGAATTTATACAGGAGATAAAAAAGGCCTAATTTCCTTTCGAGAATTATTAAATTTTTTATTTTCTAAAAATGAAAAATTGCAAGATGAAATTACTTTTAAAAACCTAAAACTCAGTGATGAAGCAATTAGTGAATTGGATAAAATAAATTTAAATAGAAATCAAAAAATCAATGATTATCTTAAAGAATTAATCTCCAATCCTTTTACAATATCATTTAAAAATTTAAACACCAAAAAGGATGATGAAAATAATAATTATCTTTCTAACATAAATATCCAAAGCAATGATCAACTCAATCTAAATCTTAGCGCTAATATAGATTATAAGCTTAAATTATTAGATGTGTTAGATTCTTATGGCTTTAAATATGATATAGATTCAATTTCGATTAAAAATGTCGATAAAAATAATACAAATAAAATTAATCCAGATTCTACACTCTCTCAAATATTAGAAAATATTACCATTCAAGATACAAAACTTACGTTTTCTTTAGATACTAAAGAGATTTTTAAAGATTATATTGAAATGGCTAATTCCATGCTTAAAATAGCCAAAGAAAACAGTAAAGATGAAAAACAAACTTTAGTTATAGATAAAGCTCTAAAAGCACTTGAAAAAATTACTCAAAATCCAACCTATAAACTCAATATAGAAGTATTTTTTAAAGATATTCCTTTAAGCACATATTCCAAAGAAAAAGAAAAAGCTATAGAAAAATTAACCATTAATGGTGAAGATTTCACTGAAGTTGTTTCTATTCTTGGTGATTCTTATGTGCCACTATATTAAAATGGAGAAAAATCTCCATTTTAATGATCTAAAAGGATCATGATGAAAATTTTATTCTCTCCAAGCGAAAGTAAAAATCAAAATTGCACGCAAAATCCAATCAATGAAAATTCTTGTATTTTTAAAGAATTATTCACCTTTAGAATGCAAGCTCTAAGCAAGTATGAAGAATATATTCAACATTCTAGCTTAGAGGATTTGAAAGAGCTTTTTGGTATAAAAAATGAAAATGAGATAAATAAATTCAAACACGATTTAAGAAAAGCTCCTACTCAAAGTGCTATAACACTTTACAATGGTGTAAGTTATGAGTATTTAAATTTCAGTTCTTTAACCCTTGAGAGTCAAAATTATATTTTAGAAAATACCCTTATATTTTCTAATCTTTTTGGGGTTGTAAAGGCTAGCGACACTCTTCCTTTTTATAAATTTAAACAAGGTGCAAAGCTTGGAAATTTCAATATAGAAAAATTTTATAAAGAGCATTTTAGTGATGCTTTAGATAAGTATTTGCAAAATGAAGAAATTCTTGATTTAAGAGCAGAATTTTATGATAAATTTTATATTCCTAAAAAGAATTTTTTTACTTATAAATTTATAAAAAATGGTAAAGTAGTGAGTCATTTTGCAAAAGCTTATAGGGGAATTTTACTTGCTTTGTGTGCAAATATAAAAGCTAAAAACAATCAAGAAATATTAGATAATCTCCCTTCAAACCTTAAACTCAAAGAAATTCAAATCAAAGGTTTAAAAGAAGAAATTACACTTGAAATATTAGATTCTATTTAAGATATTTTAAAACTAAACTCGCATAATAGCTTGCCGCCCTAGCCAAAAGCTCATCATTAAAGATATAATGAGAATTGTGTAAGTATATATCATTTTCATTCTCTAAAAAAGCATAAGCACATTTTCTCATTTCACAAAAAAATCCAAAATCTTCACTTCCCATTAAAGGCTGATGATTAAATTCGCAATTTTCTTCACCAAAAATTTCTTTAGCAACTTCTGATGCAAATTCCACCGCTTTATCGTTATTGATAGTTATAGGGGCTATAACTTCTTTTGAAATTTTAATTTCTACATCATTTGCATCCGCTATTCCTTGACAGATTTTACGAAGTTTTTCTTCAGTTAATTTTCTAGTTTCATTATCAAGCGATCTAATACTAACTTTTAAAATAGCATTATCTGGGATGATATTAAAAGCATGGCCTGAATTAAAAGCACCGATGCTCACAACGGCAGAATTTTGCGGAGCAACATTTCTAGATACTATACTTTGCAAAGCCATTACAAGTAAAGAAGCCACATAAATAGGATCTTTGGTTTTTTCAGGAGCACTTCCATGTCCTCCTTTGCCAATAACTTCTAAAGTGTAACTATCAGAAGAAGCCATCATGGCACCTTTTTTTAAATAAAATTTCTTAGATGATCCAAAAGGCATATTATGCCATCCAAAGATAAAATCGCTATCAAATTTTTCAAACAATCCATCTTTTATCATTTCATTTGCACCGCCTAAGCCCTCTTCGGCAGGTTGAAAATAAAGATTTAAAGTTCCGTTGAAATCTTGATTTACTAAATATTTTGCAGCAAGCAATAAAGAACTTGTATGCCCATCGTGTCCGCAAGCGTGCATTATATTTTCTTTTTTGCTTTTATAATCTACTTGGGTACATTCTTGCATAGGCAAAGCATCCATATCCGCACGAAGTCCAATTTTTTTAGCGCTATTTCCTTTTTTAAGAACTCCAACAACGCCTGTTTTTCCAATGCCTTCATAAACTTCATAGCCAAATTCTTTTAATTTTTCAGCCACTAATTTTGCGGTTTGAATTTCATCAAAGCCTAGCTCTGGATTTTCATGAATTTGATGACGAATTTTTACAAATTCATCTTTTAAATCTACAATTTCTGGTATGAGTTTCATTTTATTTTTCTCCTTCCATAAAATGATCTTTTTTAGGCAAAACAAACAGTGATACAATAGCTGAAAGCAAAATCAAAATAAACATATAAGCAAAACCTAAAGTAAAACTTTTTGTTTTATCAACACTAAATGATACAATTTCAAGATTTAAAGATAAAATAATAAAAGTTATCGTCCAAAAAGTACTCATAATATAAGCACTACGTTGTGGATTTGTGTCTTTTAACTCAGAGGGAAGATTAAAGAAAAAAGGCCACCATAAAGAGAAAAATAAACCTGATAAAACAGCAAAAATTTCTACCATGATCCATTTTTTTAAGAAAAGCATACAAATTCCACTTACAAGCATACACAAACTTCCAACCAAAAGCATCTTTTTAAAAGAATAACCCTTTCTTTTAAAATAAATTCCTATAAAAGGCCCAAAAATGATAGCTGCATTAGCCAAAACAGGAATTTCTTTTTTTGCGATTTCGGCTAATTCTTTAGTAAAACCTGCATATTCTACGTAAAATGTAGGTAAAAATGTAAAAATAGAATTTAAAAATAAAATCGGCCCCATATAAAAAACAATCATACCCCAAGTTAAACGTGATTTAATAGCTGATAAAAACTCTTTTTTATTGTCTATTTTTTCTTGTTTTTCATCCACCTTTTGATCTTTTCCCATAAAGATCCAAAGAATAATGAGTACCAAATTTATCCACGCATAAAAAGACAAAGAATAACGCCAATTTCCAAAATAATTTGAAATGCTTTCTGCAAAAAGAATTCCTATAATATACCCTACTATATTTGAGTTTGTATTGATACTGATCATAAAATGCAAACTTTTCTTTTCAAACCATTGTTGAGTAATAGGCACTAAACACACTAACGCACAAGCTGAACCAAGCCCCATTAAAAAACGTACGATTAAAATTCCAAGATAGCTTTCTATAAAAGTTAAAAATACACTTGAACTCATCAAAAGACAGCCTAAAAAATATCCTTTTTTAAGTCCAAATTTGTAAATTAAAAAAGCCGTAAAAGAAGCGCCGAAAATTTTTGCAACAACAACAATACTTGTAATCAAAGTAGCTTTTTGATTATCTAGCCCCAAATCTGCTTTTATTAGAGGCATTAAAGACCCTGTAGAAGCCCAAGAAGCACTAAAAACAGCATAAACACTAAATATAATAAAAGCAACTCCTATACGCTGCATATTAAATAAAAATGAATTTTGCACAAATACTCCTTATTTTGTTGATGCAATTTTAACAATACTTTTTGCCACCTCAAAACTTTGATAAAAAGATTTTAAAGGCAAAAACTCAAATGCAGAATGAAAATTATGTGCTCCGGTAAAAAAATTTGGCGCAAATAAGCCTTTTAAGGCCAAAGCACTTCCATCAGTTCCTCCTCTCATAGGAAAAGTCTTTGGCTTGATATTGCATTCATCAAAAGCTTGATATAAAATTTCTAAGCCTATTTTGTTATCATCATTCATACTATCTTTGAGGTTAGAATACACATCTTCTATTTTTAAGGATATAACCGATCTTTTATATCGTTTTTGCATAAATTCAACCACTTCTTTAATGTATTGTTTTTTTTCTTCATATTTTTGTTTATTGTGATCTCTAATATTTAAATACAAACTTGCTTTAATTTGATCAGAATGAAATTCTTGTACCCAAATATAACCTTCATCATCTTCTGTATTTTCTGGAGTTTGCAATCTATCAAAACAATTAGCGATATCTATGCCTATTAAAGTTGGATTTAAAAGCACTCCTTTGGCGCTCATAGGATGCGCACTCACTCCTTGTATTTCTATAAAAGCTGATCCTGCATTAAAGGTTTCAAATACCAATTCTCCAAGCTCACAGCAATCAATCGTAAAAGCAAAATCAGGTTTAAAATATTCAAGATCAAGCATTTTAGAACCTCTAAGTCCTATTTCTTCATCGGGAACAAAACTTACATAAATATCCCCGTGCTCACATTTTTCATGAACCAAATAATGAAGCAAAGTCATGATGGTTGAAATAGCTGCTTTATTATCAGCCCCTAAAACACTTGTTCCATCTGAAAAGATGATCTCTTCATTCATATATTTTAAAAGTTCAGGATGGTCTTTAGGATCACACATGATATTTTTTTCTTTATTTAAACATAAAGCCTCACCCTCAAATTTTAAAATTTGAGGCTTTATCACATCGCTAAGACCCACATCTACTGTATCTAAATGAGCACAAAAGCCCACGCTTTTTTTATTTGAATTTCCTTTAAGTTTTGCAGTCAATATAGCATTATCTTGCAATAAAATATCACTAAGCCCTAAATTTTCAAGTTCTTTTTTTAATAAAAGTGCTAAATCGTATTGTCCTTTAGAACTAGGCGAATTTTGAACCTTTGCATTGCTTTGAGAAGGTATAGCAAGATAATTAAAAAAATTATCAATTTGAAGTTTTCTATAATCCATGTTTTATCCTTATGTAGAAATGTTAAAAACAATAAATTTTAATCTTTTAATAAGATCTTTTGTTGAAGAAAGAGGTAAGAAAATATTTTCAAAAAGTAAATTCACCAAAAATCCTTAATCTTTGATTAAAATAATTATATAATAGCCGATTCTTAATTTTAAATAAAATTGTTTATTTTTTATAAAAAATCATTTTTTTTTAAGAAAAATGTTATAGTATTACACAAAAAAAGGAGTAAAGATGCAGCATTTATTATTTGTATTTTTAATTATTGTATTTTTATTTGCAATTTTTATTATTATTATGCGTTACGAAGGAAAAATCAAACTCTTAAATCAAAATATTCAAAATGTAAAAGAAGACATTGCAGAACTTAAAGAAATTACAAAGAAAAATAGAACTTTAATTGAAAAAAACCGCTCAAATATAGAAAATATTGCTAATAATTAAACAAAAGAAACGCTTAATCTATAAATCATATTATGATTAAAAGTCAGGGAAAAAGTTTTATGGCTACTTTTTTCGTTTTTATTTTTATAAATAAAACTCTTTAAAAAACGAAACAAAGAAACGCTTGACATTTTTCCTTGCAAAATAACATACATAGTATTTTGAGAAATTCCATATTTATAGCTTGCTCCGCTTGGAAAAGCCTCAAGATCAAAATTTAAACTATCATAAGAGCTATCATAATCCATAATCTCAAGCTTAACAAAACTAACTTCCATTTCTTCAAATTCTATATTTTTAAAAATTTCAAGCTTATCTTCTTTTGAGATCTCTATAATATCGCTTTGAATGTCATTTTCACTTTTAATGATAAAATTGGCATTCTCAAAAATTCTAGAAAATGATTTTATAATTTTAAATTTTTGACTTGATTTTTCAATTGCATTTTCTTTGGACTCATTTTTGATCTCATCTTTGTTTTCTTCTTTTACAAAGAAATTTTCCACTATAATAACATCTTCGCTAATATTTACTTCTAAATGCTTTATAATCTCATCAAAAGAAAAGCTTTCATCGCTAAATTCTAAAACACTAATATTTTTAGTAATAAAATCCACCCCATCTCTATTGGCAATTTTATCCTTAATCACAAATGCTTCATTGCAAAAACTAGATTTCTCAATCTCATATTCGCTACTTTTTCCCATAAAAACGATTTTCATTATAAAACCTCAGCAATAAGCTCCAATGGATGTGCAAAAACCACTTTACTTGATTTTTGCTCTAAATTATTAGAAATTTGCATCCTACAAGCTGAACATTCAGCACTAACAAAATGAGCCATGGTTTGATTGATCATTTCTACCTTTTTTTTACCCACGCTTAAAGTTTTATCATAATGCTTTGTTTGCATACTTATTCCACCAAAGCCACAACAAGTATCGGAATCTTGCATTTCTATATAGGCATAATTGGCTTTTAATAATTCTCTTGGTTCTTTAAAAACCCCTTGCATTCTTCTTGCATGACAAGGATCGTGATAGGTAATGCTGTATTTTTTTTGCTTTTTATTCTTCAAAAGTTCTTTTAAAGAGGTAAATTGATATAAATATTGACTTGCTATATAAATTTTAGAAGAAATCTTTTTAGCACGATTAGCCCATTCTTGTTCATCTTGCATCATAAAAAAACGTTCGTAATCGATTTTTAGCATAGCAGAACAAGTGGCTTCAGGTATGATTATCGCATCAAGTTTTTCCAATTTTTTTTCAAAATATTCTATATTTTTTTTAGCTAAAATTTCAACACTTTTAAAATCTCCAGAAAAAAAGTGCGCTACTCCGCAACAAGCTTGTTTTTTCATCAAATCAACATTGATTTTTAATTCTTTTAAAATTTTTAATGTAGAAAAACCTGTTTTTGTATAGCAATAATTCGTCAAACAACCCACATACAAACCTATGGTTTTACTTCCACCATTATCTATAAAATCAGGATTTAAATTTAAAAAACTTTTTTTATTAAAACTTGATAAAAATCGACCTTTTTTTATAAAAGGCATTGAAAATTTAGCCCTCATGCCTAAATTTTTTTCAAAATCTTTATTTTGAATATGAAAGGCACAGCTTTGAAATATATAGCCCAATTTTGCTAATATATCAAGCCATTTTCGATTTTTCAAGCACGAAAGTATAATTTTTTTATACCAAGGCATACCGAGTTCTTTTACTAGTTCAGAACGCATTTTTTCTATAACACTATCCACGCTTAATTTACTCGGACAAATCTCCACACAATGATTACATAAAAAACAAGACTCAAAAACACTTTCAAGTTCTTTACTAGATTCTAATTTTCCTTCCTTGTATGATACTATGAGATCCAAAAAACCCCTAGGGCTTGTAACCTCATCATAATTGATATCATAAATAGTACAATTAGGTATGCATTTACCACATTTTACGCAAAGATCTGAAACATAATTCATACTGTTTTAGAAAAAACTTTCTTTTCTTCGCTGATATTTTTCATATAAGCATCAAAGCACATAGCGATATTGCGTATCAATAAAACACCTGTTTCATTAACTTTAATATCGTTTTCGCTTATATTTAAAAAATCTTCATATTCTTTTAAAGCTTTCAAATCTTCTTTAAAATACTCTTTAAAATTTATCTTAAATTCTTCTTCGACTTTTTTAATATCAAGCTTAAAATTAGCCATTAAATTCATGATCACATATTTTCTAAGCTCATCGTCAAAATTCAATTTCACACCTCTTTCAAAAGGCAATCTTCCTTCATCAATAGCCCTTTCATAGCTTGACATATCTTTAAAATTTTGTGCATAATGACTTTTTCCTTCACCAATACTTGTAAGCCCTATACCGATCAAATCCGCACCACCTTTGGTAGTATAGCCTTGAAAATTTCTATGCAAAGTGCCATTTTCTAAAGCTTTAAAAAGCTCGTCATTCTCTTTAGCAAAATGATCCATTCCTATCATTTTATAGCCATTTTGACTTAAAAATTTTTCACAAAATTCTAAAATTTGAAGTTTTATATCTGGACTTGGCAAAGTGTTTTCATCAAATTTTCTCATATTTTTCTTAAGCCAAGGCACATGAGCATAATTAAAAATTGCCAAACGATCTGGATTTAAAATCAAGATTTTTTCTAAAGTTTGAGTAAAACTTTCTAAAGTTTGATAAGGCAAACCATAAATTAAATCCATATTAACAGATTTTATACCTCTATCTCTTACTAATTTTAAAACATTTTTAGTCAAATCAAAGGGTTGAATTCTATGAATTTCTTTTTGCACCCTCTCATCAAAATCTTGTACTCCAAAACTAATACGGTTAAAACCATATTTAGTTAAAATATCAGCTTGTTCTTCATTTAAAAAACGAGGATCAATCTCACAACTAACTTCAGCATCTAAAGCAAAATTTTCAAATACAGATTTAATTTTTAAAATAAGTTTTTCAAGTTGTTGAGCACTAAAAAAAGTAGGAGTCCCTCCACCAAAATGCATTTGTACTACTTCTTTTTTTGTATTGATTAAAGAACTTAAAATATCAAGTTCTTTTAGGATATAATTTAAATATTTTTCCTTGCTTTCTTCTTTTGCGGTATAAATCACATTGCATCCGCAAAAATAACAAGCACTTCTGCAAAAGGGCAAATGAAAATAAAGTGATAAAGATCTATTTTGTTGTTTTAAAATTTCTAAATACTCTTCATATTTAAAATCAGTATTAAATTCTACAGCTGTAGGATAAGATGTGTAACGAGGCCCTGCTTTAGAATATTTTACAAAAGCTTTATAATTTCTCATTGTTTTTTACCCTTTCAACCATGGCTTCCATATCCATAAATAAATTAGGATGCTCTTTTTTTATATCCACAACAAGCTTTTCTAAATCTATGTTAAATTCCATTAAGCCTTCTTTGACACGCTTTTTAATTTCATCCATAGCAACCACCCACGCATCATTAAAATCTATAGGAATTTGCTGATAAATTGCCTTTTCTAATTTTAATTCAAAATTTTCCTTTTGAGTTTGTTTCAAGCTTTCTAAAATATTTTTCAAACTACTCAAAGAAATCATAGTATGGATTTCATCATTTTCATCCACTATAAACCAAGGCTCAGGAGAATCAAAATTACCATTTTTAAGTACCAAACAAGCTTCATTTTCTTTACTTGATTGTCTCATTTCAAAAATAGCTCTATCTTCTTTTTTCATACCCAAATTTTGACTAAATTCATCAATACGTTTTAAGCAAGTGCTGTATTTTTCAAGTTCTTTCATTAAAAAACTCCTTTTATTTTAGCTTGTAAAGTTCAAAATTTTATATTTTTCAATTTTATAAAAATCATATTAATTATAATTTTACCTTATTTTTTAACATTATAGCCAATTCTTTAGCATGATAAGTAATAATGAGTTTTGCGCCCGCTCTTTTAAACGCTATCATTGTCTCATACAATAGTTTTTCATAATCAATCACACCTGCTTTTTCCGCAGCCTTTAACATGGCATATTCGCCGCTAACATTATAAACACATAAAGGCAAATTTGAATGAAGTGAGATTTCTTTTACCACATCAAGATAAGCAAGAGCGGGTTTAACCATTAAAATATCAGCTCCTTGTTTTTCATCTTCTAAACTTTCCCCCAAAGCTTCTTTAGCATTAGCAAAATCCATTTGATAGCTTTTTCTATCACCATAACTAGGAGCTGATTCTGCTACATCGCGAAATGGTCCATAATAGCTTGAAGCAAATTTAGTAGAATACGCCATTATAGGTAAATTTTCAAAACCCTCCTGATCGAGTGCTTGACGCAAGGTTTCGATAATACCATCCATCATTCCACTTGGCGCTATCATATCAACCCCTGCTCTAGCATGAACTAATGCTTGTTTGGCTGAAATTTTTAAGGTTGCGTCATTGTCTACACTTTTAGTTTTTGCACTAACAATACCACAATGTCCGTGATCTGTATATTCACAAAAACAAAGATCGCTGATAACAAAAAGATTAGGGAATTCTTTTTTAATTTCCCTTATGCTTCGCGCAATAAGTCCCTCATCATCAAGCGCGTCACTTCCACAACTATCTTTCTTATTATTTTCAAGAACTCCAAAAAGTATAATCGCTTTTATGCCAAGATCGACAATAACTTTGCACTCTTTTAAAATTTCATCCAAACTCATTTGAAAAACATCTGGCATGGATGAAATTTCTTTTTTTACACCCTCGCCATTAACAACAAAAAGAGGATATATTAAATCATTAATATTTAAAAAATTTTCTCTTACCATTGATCTTAAATTTTCATTCATTCTAAGTCTTCTAAAGCGCTTAAACATTTTTTGTCCTTTTTATGTTAGAATTGTCATAAAATTTTAACATAAATTTATTCATGAAAGCGAGCAATGACTATAAAAATTTCAGAAATAGCAAATTTACCTAGCAAATGGGGGAATTTTAAAATACAAAGTTTTAAAGAAAACGATAAAGAACATCTATGCATTTTTAAAGACAAACCAAAAGATATATTAAATCTTAGAATTCATTCAGAATGTTTAACGGGAGATGCCTTAGGAAGTTTAAAATGTGATTGCGGGGAACAATTAGAATTTTCTTTAAAATATATTGAACAAAATGGAGGTATGATTATATATCTTAGACAAGAAGGCAGAGGTATAGGACTTTTCAATAAAGTCAATGCTTATGCTCTGCAAGATAAAGGCTTAAATACTATAGAAGCTAATCATCAACTTGGCTTTAAAGCCGATGAAAGAACTTATGAAATAGTAGATTTCATACTCAAACATTATAAAATTTCTAAGATAAACTTACTTACAAATAATCCAGAAAAATTAGAAAGCTTAAAAGATAAAATTTTAGTGCGAATCCCAGTGCTTATAAATCCGAACCGCTTTAATAAAAATTATTTAGACATCAAGCAATCACAAATGGGGCATTTGCTTTGAATTTGGATTTTTTATACCCTATTTTAGACAATTTCAATCAAAAAGATTTTGAAGAAAAGGTAAAAATTTATCAAGAAAATTTGATGAAATTTAATAAAATTCACAATCTCACTCAAATTAAAAATATCGAAGAAAATATTATAGATAGCATAAGAATTCTTCGTTTTTTTGATTTTACAAAGGCAAAAAATATAGTGGATATAGGCAGTGGAGCTGGATTTCCTGCTATTTTTTTAGCTTTTTTACTTAAAAGCAATTTCTATCTTTTTGAACCAAATCCTAAAAAAGCTGCTTTTTTAAGAACAATAAAAATAGAATGTGAATTGTCTAATCTAAATATTTGCAAAGAAAAAGCACAGGAAAATAAAAATAATATTAAAGCTGATATTATCACCTCTAGAGCCTTGATGGACATAAAGCCTTTGATGCAAATTTGTAAAAATTTAAGCTCTGAAAAAACGACTTTCATCTTATGGAAAGGCAGTGAAATTTATAAGGAATTAGAGGGTTTAGAAAATAAAAATTATCAAATTTTTGAAGATGGTTTTAGAAAATACTGCATTTTAAGTAGCCAAAAAGCTACTTAAAAATTATTTTACTATATCTGCACTAAAAGTAAGGTCAACTAAAGGCCAAGAAATTCCCCCATGTCCAGGAGCTGCATCACTTAAAGCTTTTAAAGCTTCAGAGCTGTTTTTAAATGCGTGCAAATCAAGTTGTCCTTTAGCAACAAATTTATCATTATCTATAGTGTAACTTAAAGGCACTATTACACTTTTTTTATTCATGGTAACTTTTGCAGAAATGAGACCTTTGTTATCTCCTGCGATCACATCTTGAAACATCACTTTAATATCTGATTTATCTAAAAATTTTGGGAAAAATACCTTGGTAATATTGTGAGTGATGACATCATTCCCTTCACCCATAAAAGCACTGCTTGGTTTGATAACAGCTTTTGCGCCTTTTAAGTAGCCTATTAAATCTTTAGCTTTTTTGGAGAATTTATACTTTACATCTTTAAATTCTCCGCTCACTCCGATCATATCTTTAGTTTTATAACCCTCAAAATCAACTTTTAAAGTATCTTGCTTAAAAGAGAATGCGCTCAAATTTGAAGCAAGCAATAAAGAAACCGCTGCACTGATCAAAATCTTTTTCATTCTATTTCCTTTTTTATGAATTTTTAAAATGACTTTAAATTATAATACATATTTTTAAATGAAAAATATTTTCCTTTAAAAATATTTTACTACCAAAGAATTCCTTTAAACAATAAAGTTAAAAAATACCCTCCTATTAATAAGGCTATTCCCAAAAATAAAGCCAAACCAAAAACTCTCGCACCGCTCTTTAAAAACTTTTTAAAATCTATCTGTAAGCCTAAAGCTGCCATAGCAAATACAATACAAATAGTACAAAGATTTTTCCCGATACTTACAATAGCATGAGTATCAATACCTAAAAAGGTTTCTCTGCTTGCTAAAAAAGTGTTAAAGACTATCATTCCTAAAAAAGCAAAAGCAAAATAAGGTATGGTAAGAGTTTTAGCAGTTTTTCCATGAGTTAGATGCTGATTTTTAGCAACAAAATAAGTTACTATAAGCAAAAATGGCACAAGCAAAATAACCCTCATCATTTTAATGATAATTGCAATATTTGCAGCTTTTTGATTGAAATTTGCCATATCCTTTGCCATATCTGCAGCTCCAGCAACATTAGCCACTTCATGTAAAATTGCTCCCATATAAACACCCATAGCATTTTGATCAAAACCAGGAATGAGATCAAAAGCAAAACCAAATGGACATAAAAACATAAAAATAAGTCCAAAAATAACCACTGTTCCTACAGCCAAAATACCCTTAAAAGGATCACTTTTTAAACTTGATTCTAAGGCTAATACAGCTGCTGCACCACAAATAGCACTGCCAGCACCCACAAGCATAGAGGTTTCTTTATCGAGTCTAAATATTTGTGTTCCAACAATTACAGAAGTAATGAAAATAGAAGATACAACAATGGCCGAAAGAATAAATCCATTAAAACCTACACTTAAAAGCTCAGTTAAAGTGATATTAAAACCGTATAAAACTATACCCAATCTTAAAAGTTTTTTGGCGCTAAAATGCACTCCAGCTTGAAAAGTATGTTGGTATTTAAAAAACCATGGAGAAAGCAAAACTCCAATAATTATAGCAAATGCTGTAGCTGCAAGATGTGTAGCATCCTTAATGCTTTGAATATTTGAAAGATACATAGAGCATATCACGATACATGCGGTAAAAATCAATCCTTTAATGTTAGATTTAACCATATTTTTAATATGTCTTATATTCATTGTTTTTTCCTTTCTAAAAATATAAAATATTATTTGTTTAATATTTTTATTTTGGAATTATAATTATTTTTGTAATATAATAAAAATATATTATTTTAATTTTTATGATAAAATATTTTAATGAAAAATAAGCAAGGTACTTTAAATTAATGACAATGAAAATTAAAGATATGGAAATTTTTTTAGATCTTTTAAATACAAAAAGTCCGACCCATACAGCCAATAATTTTGGCATAACACAATCTAGTGTTTCTATTATAATTAAAAATATTGAATATAGTTTAGGAGGAGTTTTATTTGAAAGATTGGGGAAAAAGTTATTACCTACTCCTAAAGCTTTATTTTTAGGAAAAATTTGGATAAAACTCGTACAAGAATATCGCAAAAGCTTGAAAGATTTGCATAATGAGAATATACTTTTAGGAGATATAAAAATTGCAGCCACGCAAAGTATCGTAGAACATTTTCTTGCTCCAATTTTATTTGATTTTAAATCAACCTTTCCGCAAATTAAAATTCATTTTCAAACAGAAAATTCGAAAGAATGTCTCAATTTATTAAAGAGTGGTCAGATAGAATTTGCTTTAATTGAAACAGAATTAAATCCAACTTTATTAGAGTATGAAGACTTAGATATGCAACTTTGGAAAAAAGATGAACTCATTGTCGCAAGTAGTAATAAAAAATTAAGTAAAAAAGAATTTTTTATTGATGAATTATTAGATGAAAAATGGATCTTAAGAGAAATGGGTTCTGGACTTAGGGATAAATTTTTAAACGAAATTAAATCTGTTGCTAAAAAATTAAAAATATTTTTAGAGATTGATAGAATGACTGCTATTAAAGAAATCGTTTTACAAAAAAAAGCGATTTCTGTTTTTTCCAAAAAAAGCATAGAGAGAGAACTAGAAAATAAAATTTTATATGAGGTAAAAATCAAGAATGTTAATTTTGAGCGTAAATTTTACACTTTAAAAAGAAAAAATTATAATTTTAATCGAGCTTTAGAAAAATTTGAGTTTTTTCTTAAAAATTATAAAATCAAGTAAAAGATTATAAAAAAGTTAAGCATTCCTATGATAGAATGAAAGGTTATAATTAAAAGTTTTAAGGAAAAATTCAGATGAATAGTAAAACTCAAAATTTAGAACTTGAAGAATTATTTAAAGAAAATGAGAAAGACTATATCACCCATGAAAAATTAGTCAAATATTTAGACAAACAACCTAATAATACTACTGTTAAAAAAATAGCTGCCCTAATGAAAAAATATAAGGTTCAACTATTTTCAGCTGCAGAAATTGCACAGATAAAAAATATTGAAGATGCTAAGAGACTACAAGAAGAAAAGCAAAAACTTCAAGATATAAGTCTTGAAAACGAATTTGATCTAGCTAATGAAAATGATTTACTTGAATGGAGTAGATCTGATTCTCCTGTGCGCATGTATTTAAGAGAAATGGGTCAAATTGCACTTTTAAGCAAAGATGAAGAAATTGAAATTTCAAAAAAAATTGAACTTGGGGAAGATATTATCATCGATGCTTTTTGCTCCGTTCCTTATCTGATAGATTTCATTTTGGATTATCAAGAACCTTTAATTAATAGAGAAAGAAGAGTAAAAGAACTCTTTAAAAGCTTTGATGACGAAGAAAAAAATGGAGATAAACTTGATGATATCGACGAGGAGGAATTGGAAAACGAGGAGGAATTGGAAAACGAAGAAGATACTCCTAAAAAAACCAATAAAAAAGAAGATGAAAGGACTTTAAAAGTTATAGAAAAATTTAAAGCTTTAGAAAAAGCAAAAAAAGATTGGCTAAAAGTTTCCAAAGATAAAGAAAGCGGAGATGAGCTTTTGGATAAACTAGGCATTGCTTTTAAAAAAAATATCCTGAAAGAAAAATTAATGGATTTAGGACCAACCTCTAAGCTAATAAGCGAAATAGTCAAATCAATAGAAACGGCACTTAAAAGTGATGAAGAATTTGATAAAGAGCTTAAACGTCTTGAATATAGATTGCCTATGTTTTCAGAAGAATTAAAAAATCGTCATGCTGATATACTTAAAGATATCACAAAACTTAGCAAAGAAGAGATTGCGGAAAGAGCACTTGAAGCTACCATGGTAAGCACTTATATGGAAATTAAAAAACTTTTTCAAACAAAAGAAGCGAGCGAAAAAAGCTTTGATTTAGAAAAAGAACGTCTAAAAGAAATTTTAGAGCAGATTAAACGAGGTAAAAAAATATCAGATGAAGCAAAAACTAGAATGGCTAAGTCAAATTTACGTTTAGTTGTAAGCATAGCAAAACGCTATACTAATCGCGGATTACCGTTTTTAGATCTTATCCAAGAAGGTAATATAGGCCTTATGAAGGCTGTTGATAAATTTGAATATAAACGAGGATATAAATTTTCAACCTATGCGACCTGGTGGATACGTCAAGCTATCTCAAGAGCAATTGCTGATCAAGCAAGAACGATAAGAATTCCTATTCATATGATAGAAACTATCAATCAAATCAATAAAATTATACGAGAGCACTTACAAAAAGATGGTAAAGAACCTGACGTACATGTTATAGCTAAAGAAGTTGGCTTAAGCGTTGATAAAGTCAAGCAGGTTATAAAAATCACTAAGGAACCTATTTCCTTAGAAGCACCGATTGGTAGTGATGATGATGGCAAATTTGGAGACTTTGTAGAAGATAGAAATTCTCTTTCTCCGATAGATCACATACTAAAAGATGATTTAAAAGAGCAAATAGATGAAGTTTTAGACCAACTCAACGAAAGAGAAAAAACCGTTATCAGAATGCGTTTTGGCTTAATGGATGATGAAAGCGATAGAACTCTAGAGGAAATAGGAAAAGAACTTAATGTTACACGAGAAAGAGTACGCCAAATAGAAAGCTCGGCTATAAAAAAACTAAAACATCCTAAGGTAGGTAGAAAATTAAAAAATTATATAGAAGGTTGGAAGTAATATTTTCAAACTTTACTTCCAATTTAAAAACATTTTTTAATACTTATTGTTTTTGCCAAAACAAAACCGCAAATAAAACCAAATATATGCTCATACCAAGCTATATTAACTCCTATAGTCAAAGGAATAAAACTCATGAGCAGAATTGCGACAATAATCCCTAAAGTACTTTTTCTATCCAGAAAAGCAAAATAGCCCATTAAAACACAAATTGCCCCACTAGCACCTATAAGATTAACATTGGAATCAAAAAAATAAATATATACAACACTTAAAAGCGAACAAAGTATGCCGCCAATAAAATAAACCAGCAAAAAATATATTTTTCCTAAATATCTTTCCAATATGCTACCAAATTGAAAAAGCATTATCATATTAAGTATAAGATGAGTTAATCCGCTATGCAAAAACATAGAACTTAAAATTTGCCAATAATCACCTTTAAAAAATGAAATATTTAACCCAAATGAACTATAATTGGCATAAGGCACAATAAAATATACTATGATATTTAAAAAAATTAATAATAAAGTGATCAAATTTAAAACCTTTATTGAAAAAATATAATATATTTTTTAAATTCACATAAAATTCACATAAAATTAATTAAAATAATAAAAATTATAATTTTAGGAAACTAGCTTGAAAATATTTTTTCTAATCTTTACTTGTATTTTTTTTACATACTTAAATGCTGGCATTATCATATCTTCTGATAACTTACCCAATAATATCAAAAATTTTCTTAAAAAAAATTTCAATGTCCCTATAGGTATAGCTCAAAAAGATTCAAATTCTTATGAAGTCTATCTTAGTAATGGGTTGGAACTTGAATTTGAATCTGATGGAACTTGGAAAGAAATAGAAAGCAAATTAGATCCTTTTGAGTTTAATTTTCTCCCTGCTAATATCATTGATATTATAAAAAGTAAATTTCCAAATGTTAAAGCTAGGGAGATTGAAAGGAAAATTAATTATTATAAAATAAAACTTAATAATGGAATAAAAATTTATATCGATTTTAATGGGGCAATTTTGCACAAAAGTTTAGACTACTAAAATGAAGTATTTTTAAAACACTTCACTTTTTTTCATCTTAAATAGGGCTTTTTAATTTACTTTTGAAAAAAGCTCCTATTATAAAAAATAAAGTAAAAACTACAAAGAAATATAAAAATTTTGGAATAGACATAGGATCTCCAGCTGCATAAGAATGAAGTCCAGAAAGATAAAAATTCACTCCAAAATAAGTCATTAATATAGAATAAAATCCTAACACGCTTGCTGTTGCAAAAACATAAGGATTATTAAATATAGAAATAAATCTAAGATGCAAAATGATAGTATAAACAACAATAGAAATTAAAGCCCACGTTTCTTTAGAATCCCAGCCCCAATATCTTCCCCAGCTTTCATTGACCCAAACTCCACCCAAAAAATTGCCAATAGTCAATAAAGCAAGACCTAATATCATTGCCATTTCATTAATGCAATGCAAATTTAAAATACTTTGATCAACTTGTTTTCTTTTTTTATTTCTTAACATAAATAAAAGCAGAGTAAAAATTCCAAGCAAAAAACAAAGACCTAAAAAACCATAACTTGCAGTGATAATAGAAACATGGATATTTAACCAATAAGACTTTCAATACAGGCACCAAATTTGTAATTTGAGGATCCATAAAACCAAGATGAGCAACAAATAAAGAAATTCCTGCCATAATACTTGCTATACAAAATGCCAAAGGAGATTTTTGATAGAAAATCACACCAGAAAAAGCACAAGCAAAAGCGATATAAACCATACTTTCATAAGCATTACTCCAAGGTGCGTGATCGCCAATGTACCAACGAATAATCAAAGCAAGAGCGTGAATAATTACACTAAATGAAATTAGCAAAAATAGCACTCTTTTAAACCATTTTGATGTCTTTTTTAAACTTAAAATTTCATAAAAAAGAAGAATAAAAAACATACCACCCAAGAAAATATAAACAAAAACAAGATTGTTAAAAATATTATAGTGATTTAAAAATATCTCTAAATTAATTTTGGTTTTTGATGGAATAAGATTTTGAGCATAATATTTTTGAAAATCCTTAATTTTCTTTATATCTTCATCGGCTTTTGAAAAGTCCTTATTTATTAAAGCTTGATCAAAATCAAAAAAAATACCTTAAAAGTAAATTTTGTATATTCTCTATAAAATATACATTTTTTTGATCTAAAAATTGTTCAGCATCACTCATGCTAATAGAAGTTACGTCATCTAAAATACCAATTTTTATTTTTCCATCTGCATGCAGATTACCACAAATAACCTAAAAACCAATTAAAACCCACAT
>JACHTQ010000020.1 GCA_020135845.1 Campylobacter sp. W0018
GTCTTAAAATTTCATAAGCAGGACTATTTACATAAGCCCAAATGTTTGTGCCCGAACCATATTTACTTGAGAAATATTGTAAATAATAATCTTTTTGATTATTTACATAGCGGTATTTGGCTATGATATAGCCATCACTTGAATAACCAAGTTGTGCACTTACTGATCCGTGGCTATAACCACTGTAATCATTGTCATTTAGAGTAACATAAGCAGTAGAGCTTAAAGAACCTGCATCATAATCAAAAGTACTATCTCTCATAAATCTATACCCACCCTTAACATCTTTCATCTCATTCAGACTAAGAACTTTAACACCTGCACTATTATCACTAAGTGCACCATTACTGACTTTAGCTAAAAAATCATCCCCAAAGGCAGAACTTGCCAATAAAGCACCTAAAGCTGCAACGCTAAATAATTTTTTAATCATGACTTCTCCTTTTTGTTAAAGTGTATTTATTTTGTCACGATTGATTGTTTAAATCAAATTTTTAAAAGTTCTATTTTGTAGAGATTTGAATAATATTTATAATGAATTTTTAGCGTTTTAAAAGTTTTTTATTTTTTAATATGTTTTAATGATAATTGTGTAAATCGGTAATAAATTAAAAACTTAAAAAATCATTCATTCCTTAAAGTATCTAAAACATTGATTTGAGTTGCTTTTTTGGCCGGATAAAAAGATGATAAAGCGATGATAAGTAAAGCCCCTATAACCGTCAAAGTAAAATCCATAACCGACAAATCAAGCGGTAATTTACTCGTCCCATAAACATCAGCCGGTAAGGTAACGATATCAAAATTTCCTAGAAGCCACAAAGCGATAAAAGCAAGTAAAATACCCACTATCATACCACTACCGCCTATAAGCATCCCTAAGGCAAAAAAACTTTTTTTAACCTCTGCTTTGCTTGCGCCTAAAGCAAATAAAAGAGCGATTTCGCTACGACGATTCATAACAATCATTAAAAGAGAACTGACTATATTTAAACTTGCAACCAAGATAATCAGCATCAAAACTATAAAAAGTGCTCTTTTTTCAAGCTTTAAAGCTGAAAAGAAATTTTTATTTTGCTCCCACCATCCTATAACGATATAATCATCTTTTAAATAATTTTTTATTTTTTCCACATCTTTAAAAGCATCATCACTATAAACATGTATTCCATCATAACCTTGATTTTCATTCATTCCAAGAACTTTTCTTAAGGCTTTAACATCAGTATACATATAAGCTTTATCATAAAAAGCAAGTCCAGAAGTAAAACGAGCTTTTACTTTAAAACGTTTAGTTTGCGGGATCAAAGAAAATCCACTAGGATTAAAATTTGAAAAAATAAGTGAAATCATATCGTTTTTACGTAAGCCATACTCATCCACCAAAGCCGATCCTAAAAGGATATCAAAACCGCTTAAATTTTGATCTTTAATAGCCTTAGCAACGATTTCATTGATCTTAATTTCATCTTTAAAATTAACACCAAAAAGCACCCCGCCTTCAAAGCGATTGTCCCCTTTGGCAACAACTTGAGTGCTGATATAAGGACTAAAAAGCAATTTTGGAAATTGCTTTTTAAGTTCATTAACCAACTCATCATCAACAGGAGCATAAAATTTTGACACAATGGTAATAGGATAATTCATCACAAAAAAACGTTTTTCAAATTCCTTATCAAAACCATTCATGATGGCCATTGCCACAAGCAAAACACAAAGTCCTACGCACACTCCTAAAAATGCTAAAAGCATAGATAGATTGATAAAAGGTTGCTCTTTATCAAATCTTAAATATTTAAAAAGTAAATATTTTAAAACGCTTTTATTCAAGCTAAAATTCCTTGTTTTGGACCACTTTTTCCATGGCATTCTTTAAATTTTTTGCCACTTCCACAAGGACAAGGTGAATTTCTAGGAACTTTTTTAAATTCAGGCTCATCAAGCCCATCTTCACTTACCCCAATCTCTACAGAATTTTCAAGAATTTTTTCATTTTCTTTACTCGCTGTATTTTCTAGATCTTTAGCTTCTTCTTGAGTAAATTTAACACTAAAAAGAAGTTTTATACTATCAAATTTGATACGATTCACAAGCTCTAAAAAGAGATTGTAGCTCTCTTTTTTATATTCCACCAAAGGATCTTTTTGATTGTATCCACGAAGACCTATACCTGTTTTTAAAATATCCATTTGATATAAATGCTCTCTCCAAGCATTGTCTAAAACTTGCAAATACAAAATACGCTCGATATTGTGTAATTCTTTTTCATCTAATTTTTCCATTTTTTGATGATAAGATTTTTCTAAAATTTCACTTAATTTATCTTGCATTTCAATGGCATTGAGATTTTCAAAATCGCTTTCTTTGATTTCAGTAGAACATTCATCAAAAATTTTACTTTTCAAAGTTTCAAAATTAAACTCAGTATTATTTTCATCGATCATAAGCTCACTCATCACACTAGCACTATACTCGGCAATATTTTGAGAAATCTTAGCTTTTATATCATACTCTTCATCTAACAATTCATTGCGATAACGATAAATAGTTTTTCTTTGCTCATTAGCCACATCGTCATATTCTAACAAATGCTTTCTGCTTTCAAAATGCAAACTCTCCACTTTTTTTTGTGCATTTTCAACCGCTCTTGTTACAAAAGGAGATTCTATATGCTCACCCTCTTTTATACCCAAGCGATCCATGATCCCTTTCATTCTGTCGCCACCAAAAATTCTTAATAAATTATCCTCTACACTAAGATAAAAACGGCTGATTCCAGGATCACCTTGACGCCCCGCACGGCCACGAAGTTGGTTATCTATGCGACGACTTTCATGCCTTTCAGTTCCTATGATATAAAGCCCTCCTAAAGCTCTAACTTCATCATCTATTTTGATATCAACCCCACGTCCTGCCATATTTGTCGCTATGGTAACAGCACCTTTTTTTCCAGCATCTTGGATAATCAAAGCCTCTTGCTCATGATTTTTAGCATTTAAAACATGGTGTGGAATTCTTTCTTTTACAAGCATTTCATGAAAAACTTCACTTCTTTCTATGCTTGCTGTTCCTATAAGAACAGGTTGTCCTTTTTTGTTAGCTTGTTTGATCTCTTCAATAACAGCTTTAAATTTTTCATTTTGAGTTTTATAAATTAAATCATCTTTGTCTTGTCTTTTGATAGGGATATTTGTTGGAATTGAAATAACATCCAAATTGTAAATTTGTGAAAATTCTGTCGCCTCAGTTTGTGCCGTTCCCGTCATACCTGCAAGCTTATTATACATTCTAAAATAATTTTGGAAAGTAATATCAGCTAAAGTTTGGCTTTCTTCTTGAATTTTTACATTTTCTTTAGCCTCTAAAGCTTGATGAAGTCCTTCGCTAAAACGACGTCCTTCGCTTAGACGCCCTGTAAATTCATCAACGATAATAACTTCTTTATTTCTAACAACATAGTGTATATCTTTTTCAAAAAGATTGTGTGCCTTTAAAGCTTGATCAAGTTGATGTGCCAAAATAGCATTGTCAAGACTATATAAATTCTCCACTCCAAAAAGCTTTTCAGCCTTAGCAATTCCTGCTTCTGTGATCAAGATATTTCTATTTTTTTCATCCACTACAAAATCACCTTCAGGCTTAGCAGGAGGCAATACCGCTTCACCTCTTTTCATTTTTTTTGCCACTTCATTGGCTTTTATATAACCATCTAAAGTTCTATTAGTAGGCCCACTAATAATCAAAGGAGTTCTTGCTTCATCGATTAAAATACTATCTACTTCATCTACAATTACAAAATTATGCCCTCTTTGAACCTTTTCAGCCTTTGAAAATTTCATATTATCACGCAAATAATCAAAGCCAAATTCATTATTTGTCCCATAAGTAATATCGCAATCATAAGCTTTTTTATGCTCTAAGTCATTATTTTCAGATGAAAGCACAACCCCGACACTAAAACCTAAGAAGTTATAAATCGCACTCATTTGCTCTGCATCTCTTTTAGCTAAATAATCATTCACAGTTACAACATGAACGCCTTTTCCACTCATAGCATTTAAAACAACAGGCAAAGTCGCCACAAGGGTTTTTCCCTCCCCTGTTTTCATTTCTGCAATCTTACCTTCGTGCAAAACCATACCGCCGATTAATTGCACATCAAAATGACGCATATTTAAAGTTCTTTTACCTACTTCTCTTACTATGGCAAAAACATCATTTAAGATTTCATTTTCTTCTTTTTCGCCCTTAATAATTTGCTCTTTAAATTTTAAAAATTCAGCTTTAAGCTCTTCATCGCTTAAATTTTGATATTTAGGCTCAAGCATATTAATCTGTGCCACTCGTTTAAAATATTTTTTTATTTCGCGATCATTTTTTGTTCCAAATATGGCTCTTAAAGCATTTAAAAACATTTTTAAAACCTTTTGCTAAAATTTCAAGCTACATTATAGCTATTGTTTAATTAAAGTTAGCTAGAATTAATAAAAAATTTTAAGGAAAATAATGAAAAAAATTTTTATATTTTTTTTAATTTCTGTAGTTAAAATTTGGGCTATTGATCTCGATTTTAACACCTATTCAAGCGATTTTACTCAGCTAGTTAAATCCAAAAATTCAACACTTCGTTATAGCGGACATTTTATCATAAGCAAAGATAAAGCATTTTGGGAATATACCACACCCAATAAAAAAGAAATTTATATCAACAAAAATCGAGTTGCGATCATAGAACATGATTTAGAACAAGTGATCTTTTCAAAACTCGATAACATACCTAATCTTAATCAAATTTTTAAAAATGCTAAACAAATTTCAAAAAATAAACTTTTAACAAAATATGAAAAGATTAATTACACTCTTATTTTAGATCAAGATAAAATTCAGTCTATTTCTTATAAAGATGAATTTGAAAATGATGTAACAATAACCTTAAGCAATCAAATCAAAAATCCTAAAATTGATCCTAAAATTTTTGAATTTAAAATTCCAAAAAATTACGACATCGTTCAATAAGAAATTATTGAACGTGGCTTAGATTATTATCTAATTTCAAATCAAAACCCATATCTGAATTTTCTTTAGAAATATTATTGCTTGTATTTTTTTCTTTAAAAATTTGTGGTGGATTTTTGATCAAGTCTTGTTTGATTTTTTCCTCAAGTTCTGAAGGATTGATCTTAGGGATATTAAGAGAATCAGGACTGATCCCACCATCGTCTTTTTTATCTTCATTATCATCGCCAAAAAGTTGCCCTATTTGCTTTGCTTCAGGTATATTAGGAACGCTGATATTATTTGGAGTTTTAACCTGTGGAACTTCAGGGATGCTTAAATTTTCCAAAACTTTTTTCACTTCATCGCTTGTATTATTTTTTTTAGCTTCTATGCTCTCTAAAAATCTTTTAAATTCTTCTAAATCAAATTTTTCAACCCCGCTTAAAGATAAAATATAAATATCATCAATATTCATTTTATATTTTTTCTCTATAAATTTTTTCAAAACTTTTTTAAAATTATCCTTGCCAATTTCAGTAAAGATATCCTCATAAAAAAAGCCAGAAATAACAGTATTGATAGAATCAATAAGCTTAAGTTCATTTTCTTTTAAATTTTCTCCTTCAAAATCCAAAGAAATTTCAATCTTTTTTAAAACATTAGCGCCGCTTTTAGAATATAAATCTGTTCTTAACTTAGATATTTCAAGACTTTGTGCATTTAAATTTAAACATAAAAAAATACAAAAAAATACCTTTTTCATTATTTTTCCTTAATGGCTTATATTTTCTAATTCTAGATCAAAAAACAAATGATTTTTGTAAAAATCAATCACATTAACATCAAATTTTAAAATATTTTCAAAATAATTTTCAAATTTTACACCCTTAGTGTAATAAATTTTTAAAGTATCAGGATTGATCGCTCTTGATAATGCCACATAAAGTTGTCCATTTTCAAAAATATGATCTATATCACAAACTAATTTTTCAATACTCATGCCTTGAGATTTATGTATGGTAATAGCATAGGCTAATTTTATAGGGAATTGACTCACACTTGCTAGAGTATTGATAATTAGCTCCCCATTATTTTGCTCGATTTCCTCCATAAAAAAAACGTAAGGTTCAAGCATGATATTAATCCCATTATTTTTTACGATACTGATATAAATTTTATCCTCATCATAAATAATATCTTCGATCACTCCTTGCTCTCCATTATAATAATTTTTATCCCAATTATTGATACAAAAAATAACGCGAGCCCCGATTTTAATCTTAAGCTCCTCTAAGATATTTAAACTCTTAATCCAATTTTGCAATTTATCATCTTCTAGTTCTTTATTTTCTTTTTGAATTTTAGCCTTAAAACTTACCAAAGGAGTTGTTAAACGATCGAGTTTATTTTCATTGATTTCATTAGCTTTTTTATTAATCCCACAAAGCAAAGTATAATCATCTTCTAATTTTTCTAGTTCCTTTGTATCAATGCACATTTGCTTAAATTGCTCGATGATATTCTCATTTAAAAAACCTTGTCTTATTAAGGATAAATTTTTATAAAATTCTAAATTTTGAGTTCTTTTAGGCTGCGAGAGTTTAACATTTTTAAAATTTAAGTCTTTCCAAAAAAAAGAAGAAAAAGCATAGCAAGAATTTAAAAAAAGAGTCTCTTTTTTTTCTTTAATCACAGGGGGTAATTGAAAAAAATCCCCTACGACTAAAATTTTTCCATCGAATCTTGAATTTTTAATTCTAAAACCTATCATTTCAAAAATATTAGCACTCACCATAGAAATTTCATCGATAATAATAAGATCAATTTTTTTTAAATTCTCATTTAATTTAGCGATTTTTTCTTTTTGTTTGCGATCAAAAACACTAAGCGCCATCATATCTTCACAATAACCCAAACAAAAAAAACTATGCAGAGTAACGCCACCTATATTAAAGGCAGAAAGCGCACTAGAACCTAAAGCAACTACAAATTTACCTTGCTTTCTGTAAGATCTCATTAGATTATTGGTTAAAAAGCTCTTTCCAACCCCAGCGCCACCGCTTAGAAAAACATTGTCATTAGCTAAAATTTTTTCTAGTTTATCAAGCATTATATTTCCTTAGCTTTAATTATAACGATTTTTTGTAAAAGGTTGATTATGCGATATATTTTAGTTTTTTCCCTATTGTTTTTTACAGCTTGCTCCTTTAAAAACCCTACAAATCATTTTAAAGAAAATAGAACAAATTCACATTATGCTAAATTGGAATTTGAACAAAGTGTTGATATATTGCCAAAATTTAATCAAAACATCAATTTTAACGCCAAAGATTATAAAAAAATATTTTTTAAACCTTGGCATTCTTCTTTTAAAAACTATAAAAATCAAAATTTATTTTGGGCTTTTCCTATTTATCTTAACCCAAAAAATAAATATTATTTTTTTAATAAACAAGAAATTCCTATCTCTTGGTTTGAAAAACAAATCGATAATGCGAATATAAAAAATATAGGCAAGTTAAATCAAAAGGCTTTAATTATACAAAATACCCTACTTAAAAATATCCCTACCCAAAAAGCAATACTTAAAAATTCTTTTTTAGAAAATGAAGGCTTTCCATTTGATTACGCAAATGATGCGATTTTAAATATCGCTACGCCTGTTTTAATCTCTCATTATACAAAAGATAAACGATACGCTTTTGTATTGAGTGAAGCCGGAATTGGTTTTGTAGAAAGTCAAAATTTAGAGACATTTTCCAACTCTAGAGCAAAAATTTATGAAAAACTCCACTTTATAACACCACTCAAAGAAAAAGAAGCGGTTTTTAGCAAAGATCATCGTTTTTTCTTTGAAACTAGAATCGGTGCTCTTTATCCGTATTATAAACAAGATAAAAAATATTTTTATGGAAAGATTGGCTCTAAAAAATATAAAATTTTAAAAAAGGATGTTGCTAAATTTCCTTTAAAATTAAACGATGCTAATTTAAAAAATCAATTAAATCAAATGCTTGGTTTGCCTTATGGTTGGGGTGGGTATAATCTAGAAAGAGATTGTTCTTTATTTACTCGTGATGTATTTTCAGCTTTTGGGCTTTATTTGCCAAGAAATTCAGGTGCGCAAAAAAATGCTTTTTATCATTTTGATATCAGCATGTTAAACAATAATCAAAAAAAGGATTTTTTAAATCGATTTGGAAAAGCTTATACAACCTTGCTCTACATCCCAGGACACATTATGCTTTATGCTGGAAAAATTACGGATAATAACATAGTAATACATAATATATGGGGGCTTAGAAAAGGAAAAACTCAAAGACTTATCATAGGAGAAAGTGCAATCACTTCTTTAGAGATAGGAAAAAAAGAAATTCTTGAAAAAAATTTATTACTTTCAAGGCTTAAAGAGGTAAGCTTTATCAGTTTAAGTCAAAAAGAAATCGATGAGATAAATAAGTATTTAGCCAAAGATTTATCTAATCGATAAATCTTTTATTTAAATCATGAAAATATTCTATACGCCTATCCCTTAAAAATGGCCACCAACGCCTTACATTTTCACTTCTTGTTTTATCAATCTCTATAACCTTAACGCATTCGTTTTCATTGTCCAACAAGCAAAGCTCTTCTCCTTGAGGCCCAAAAATAAAAGAATTTCCCCAAAATCTTATTCCATCCTCTACCCCGCTTGCGTCTTTTTCAAATCCAACACGATTAATCGCAGCCACAAATAAACCATTAGCAATAGCATGTCCTTTTTGAACCCCTAGCCAAGCGCCAAGTTGCTTTTGCTTTTCTTCTTCCTCATCCTTATCAAACCATCCAATAGCTGTAGGATAAATAAGAATTTCGGCCCCTTGCAAAGCCATCAATCTTGCGGCTTCAGGATACCATTGATCCCAGCAAATCAATACTCCAAGCTTACCCACGCTCGTTTGAATTGGTTTAAAACCTAAATCACCTGGCGTAAAATAAAATTTTTCATAAAAGCAAGGATCATCAGGTATATGCATTTTTCGGTATTTTCCAGCTATACTGCCATCTTTTTCAAAAACAACAGCTGTATTATGATAAAGTCCTGCGCTACGTTTTTCAAACAATGAGGTTAATAAAACTATATTGTGCTTTTTGGCTACACTTGACCAAAACTCAATATCTTTTTCATAATCATTGGCGTAATCAAAATAAGCAACATTTTCACTTTGGCAAAAATATTCACTTTGATGAAGTTCTCCTAAGCATATAAGCTCAGCTCCCTTTTTTACTGCCTCTTCTATAAATTCGCAAGTTTTTTGTATTGTTTGTTCTTTATTGGAATGAAATTTTTGTTGCACAAGAGCTATTTTCATTGTCTTTGCCTTTCTTGTTCTTGATCATCATAAGGATCTAAATGAATTTGTATATCCCATTTTTCATCTTCAAACATCAAACGCACATTATTTTCAATCTCGTCTGAAATTTTGTGCGCATTTAAAAGCGAAATTATAGGACAAAAAACCAAATGCACACTTAAATAATTACAATTTGGCGTCCTTCTTGTTTTTAACTCATGATAAGAAATAATCTCTGGATGCCTAGAAATTAAAGTACAAATTTGATCAACTTGTTCTTTTGGCAAGGCTTGATCCATTAAAAATGATAAAGCTTTTTTGATAATTTTAAAAGCAGAAAAAGCCGTATAAAGGCTGATTACTATCCCAAAAATAGCATCGATAATATATAAATTTGTAAAATAAATCAGCACTAAAGCAAGCAAGGTGCAAATATTGGTTAAAAAATCACTCCTATAATGCAGAGCATCACTTTCAATGATTAAACTTTTTGTTTTTTTTGCCACATAATTTAAAAAAAGAATAAGAAAAAAGGTTACAATAATGGCAAAAATCATTACAAAGATACTTGAATTTAAATCAATGATTTCTTTTTTGTAATAAATTTTTAAAATACTTTCATAAAAGATAAAAATACCCACACCTACGATAAAACCACCCTCAAGAAGTCCCATTAAAGCTTCGATTTTGGAAAAGCCAAAATTATAATTTTCATTTGCTCTTTGCGCACTCTTTTTTAAAGCCAAAAAATTAAACGCAGAAATTGCAAAATCCATTAAAGAATCAATCGCACTTGAAAGCACTGCAACCGATCCACTCATTAAACCAACTACAAATTTAACACAAGCTAAACCAAGGGCACAAACACTTGCAATAATAGTGGCTTTTTTTTGCAAACTCATCTTAAACCCTTGAAACGATTTTGACAAGAACAATGCAAAGAGCCATTTTGACGGACAAATACTCTCGCATCTACACCCACAATCTTTCGATCAGGCAAAGCCTTAGAAAGCCTTTCAATTACGATATTATCGTTATCATCTTTATATAATGGAACAATTAAAGCATTGTTGACAAAAACAAAGTTTGCATAAGTAGCACCCATTCTACGATTATCATAAAAAAAAGGCTTAGGCAATGGTAATGGCAATAAATTAAATCCTGTTTTTTCAAGCTCTTCTTGCATTTTCTTTAAAGGTAAAAAATGTTCATCTTTTTCATCTTCACAAACGCAATGTGCTATCGTATTTTTATCGATAAATCGAGCCAAAATATCTACATGAGAATCTGTATCATCTCCTTTGATAAAACCATTTTCTAACCAAATAATATATTTTAATCCAAAAATTTCTTTTAATTTTTGATCGATTTGGGTTTTATCAAGATGGGAGTTTCTATTTGTATTTAAAAGACAATTTGTCGTCGTAAGCATAGCGCCATCGCCATTAAAATCAATACTTCCACCCTCTAAGATCATATCGATTTTTTCAAGTTTTTCTTTAAATTTTATATCAAAAAGTTTAGAATTTACAGCATTATCTAATTCACTTTGAAATTTATTTCCCCAAGCATTAAAAGTAAAATCAAGAGCTTGTAAACGATCATCCTTTAAAATATCTATAGGACCAAAATCCCTTATCCATGTATCATTTGTATCACATTTAAAAAATTCAACGTTTTTTATATCCTTAAAAGGGATAAAATCTTGATCTTGTGGAGCAATCAATAAAACTTTTTGAAATTGACTCACAACCCTTACAAATTCATGATAACTTTTTAAAATTTCATCTAAATAAGGCTTCCAATCTGTTTTTTCATGTGGCAAAGAAAGGATTAAATATTCTTGCTCACTCCATTCTGGAATTGATTTTATCATTACATACCCTTATTGATTAAAAAATTTAATTGTGTTTTTGAAATAAATTTAAGAAAGTAGCCCAAAAAAGGGCTAAAAATTATTTAAAAAAGATTTTCATTTTGCCGTTATTTAAAACGAGTTTGCCATTTTCATTTGAAATTTTAAAAGTTCCATTGAAATTAGAAAGAAAAGAATTTTCAAAATTCATAACATCCATAGGATGGCAAAGCATTTGAGTTGATGCAGCACGATCTCCGTTGATTTTTATAGCATCGCCATTATTAGTGTATGATCCAAAAAAGCGATTACAACCCGCATAACCGTAAAATTTATCTTTATCAAAGCTAATATTTGGAGTTTCTTCAGCATTCTTAGGATCAAATGTTTTTCCATCAACAACTATTTTTTCTATTTTTAATTGCTGATTTTGTACTAATTTATTTTGAGTGTTTGCATCAGAAGACACTGAAGTGCTTGCACAACCAGCAAAACAAGCAGCTGCTAAAGTCATTTGTAAAGTTTTTTTCATCTTTTATCCTTTAAATTTGAAATTGCTTTAATTCATTATCAAGATTATGACATACTATTTTTAACTCATCAGCAACTTGAAGTAAAATTTTTGAAATTTCTTCATTTTTTTCACTCGCTTCAACATTTTCTTCCATTCTCATTAATAAATCTTGTATATTTTCTTGACTTGCTTTTATTTTTTGGCTGCATTGATGCACAAGATTCTTTGCATCTTGATTGCAAAATTTAACCTCATTTGCACTATTGGCTAATAAATTAGTATCTTCGTTTAAAGAATAAATTTTTTTAGAATTATCCTTAAGCTCATTAGCCACTTTTTCTATGCTAATTAATAATTCTTTTGTGATAGTTGCAACACTATTTAAAAATTCTTCACTGTTATTTGCAAGCAATCTTATATCTTCAGCAATAACAGAAAATCCTTTGCCATAAGCTCCAGCTCTTGCAGATTCTATGCTCGCATTTAAAGATAAAAGATTTGTTTTATCAGCGATTTCATTCATCATTTGAGTAGCTTTTTGTATATTTTTTGCCTGTTCAACCATATCCGAAATTTTCTTAGCCAAGCTATTTTCACTTTCAGCAAGATCCGTCACTTTTTGCGCCACTGAAAATAATGACTTAAGCATTTGCTCTAATAACTCATAAGATTTATCATTTGCAGTGTTTGCATCGCTTGATAAATTAGCTAATTCTCTTAAATCAGAACCTATATTATTACCAAGATGAAAGCTTGAATCAATTTTTTTGTGATTTAATTCTGTAATTTCATTTAAAGAAGTTGCATTTGAATTTAAAAGAGTGCTTTGGTGTTCTATATTTTTAGAACTCAAACTCGCTTCACTTACAGCTTTATGAGTTTTTTCAATAAATTGATTGATGTATCCACAAGCGGTTGCGATTTCATCATGCCCTTTAATACGAATTCGTGCTTTTAAATTTCCACTGCCTTGAGCCAACTCCTTAGCATGATTTAAAAGCTCTAATATAGGACGTCCCACAACGATTTTTAGTATAAAAAGCACAAAAGCTAAAGTGAGTATTAGAGCAATAGTAAAAATTACAATATAAGCTTGACTTGTTTTTGAGATATCTTTTTCTACATTTTCTAAAGAATGGTATACATCCATAACTCCTATTACGCTACCTTCTTTTACATTTACATGACAAGTTATGCATGTTTTATTTGCAATCAAGGGGCGAACAAGCCTTAAATGATCTATCCCTTTAATATTTTGCTTTAAGGAAATCAAACTAGGATTAGAAAATTCATCTAAAATAACATTTTCATTAGAAATCAAAGGATTTTTGATATCAAAAAGTTCTATTGTGTCTTTTGATGGATAAATTTTTATATCACTAATCCCTTCAATTCTTTTAGCATGTTCGATTGCCTCTTGAATTTTTTCTGGATCACCCAAATTCATAGCCATTCTCATCGTTTGAAAAACTAAATTGCTAACTGTATTAAGATTTTCTTTGCTGATTTGATTAGCTGTCTTTCTAAAATCAAAACTAACGATAATTTGCATTATCACAAAACTGAACAACAAAACAGCAAAAATTGCTGAAGAGACTTTAAATCCAATGGTTTTAAACATTTTAAACTGCTTTCATAAGTAAAATATTATAAACCATTGTACTTAAAATTATTTAAATTAAATTAAATTAAATAATATTTTAATTGTCAATAAATTTTAATGCAAGAAATGTCTCACTCCAGTAAAATAAAGAGCCATAGCATATTCATCTGCAGCTTTTATCACTTCATCATCCCTTATACTTCCGCCAGGTTCAATTATAGCTTTAACTCCAACTTTACTTGCTTCATCTATACTATCTCTAAATGGAAAGAAAGCTTCACTTGCTAAAACACAACCTTGCAAATCAAGCCCCATTTCATTAGCCTTAGCAATAGCAGCTTTTGCTGCATCAATTCTGCTCGTCATTCCCATACCTATGGCCACCATAGCTCCATTTTTAACATAAACGACATTATTTGATTTTGTAAATGCAGCAATTTTCATGGCAATTTCTAAATCTTGAAGTTCTTCCTTACTCGCTTCTCTTTTTGAAACAAGTTTGGCATTTTTAAATTCATCATTGCCCACTTCATCGCTATTTTGATACACAAATCCACCATCTATATGTTTAAAATCATACGCATCAAAACTACGCACTAAATAAGGATTTTCTTGAGTGAAAATTTTAATACGTTTCTTACCCTCAAATACCCCCAAAGCCTCTTTGCTTACATTTGCAGCGATTATCACTTCAACATAAATTTCATTTATTTTTTCAGCCAAAGTTTTATCAAGTGTTCCATTGATCGCAACCACTCCACCATAAGCACTTACATTATCACATTTTAATGCGCTAATATAGCTTTGCAAAAGATTTTCTTTGATTGCAAAACCGCAAGGATTTCCATGTTTTACTATTGTAACTGCTGGAGAATCGCCAAAACTACTGGCTAAATTTAAAGCCGCATTAATATCAGTAAGATTGTTAAAACTAGCTTCGCCTTTAAGGGCTTTAAAATTGGTGCTAAAAAAGGAGTCAAACTCATATAAAGCGCCTTTTTGATGAGGATTTTCTCCATATTTGGTATCAAAAACTTTTTGTCCTACTATAAACTTACTTGCTCCAAAACCCCCATTAAAACGTTCATTCATATAATTTGCTATATAAGAATCATAATTTGCCGTATGTTCATAAGCTTTTATCATTAAATTTAAACGGAATTTTTCATCATTTTTTCCACTTTTTAAAGCCTCAATCGCCTCTTTATAATCAAGCGGATCACAAATCACCATCACATCTTTATAATTTTTTGCTGCAGATCTAATCATCGCAGGTCCACCTATATCGATATTTTCTATGATTTCATCAAAATCATCACTCATAATAGTAGTCTTTTTAAAAGGATATAAATTCACACACACCAAATCAATACCTAAAATTTCATTTTCTTTAGCTTGTTTAACATGATTTTCATCATTTCTTTTATGTAAAATTCCCCCATGAATTTTAGGATGCAAGGTTTTTACTCGCCCTTCAAAAAGCTCAGGACTTTTTGTAAAATCACTCACTTCTACAACTTTTATCCCATTTTCTTTTAAAATTTTAAAAGTTCCGCCCGTTGAAAGAAGCTCAAAACCTAAATTTTCAAGCTCTTTAGCAAATTCTACTATACCTTCTTTATCACTAACGCTAAGCAATGCTCTCATTTTTTCTCCTTAAATTGCTCATAATTTAATTAATTTATTTTAATATTTAAAGAATAAAAACTAATTTTCCAAATGCTTTTTGATTTTTTCATAAGCTTCGTTTATTTTTTGGAATTTTTCTACTCCTTTTTTGATTTCTTCTTCGCTAACATTATTTGCATTTAAAATATCAGGATGATATTTTTTCGCTAAATTTCGGTATTGTTTTTTTACAGCATTGATATCAGCATTTTTTGGTAATTCTAAAATTTCAAAAGCCTCATCTAGACTTATTTGTTGTTTAGAAGTGTTTAAATTTGAAAAATTATTGATAAAATTCTCTAACTCATTCTGACTTATATCAAAAGCTCTTGCAATTTGTCCTAAAATTTCTTTCTTTTTAGGGCTAAATTCTGCATCAACAAAAGCCATAAAAACAAGCACTCTAAGTACGTTAAAACGCTCACTTTTTGGCAAAGGAACTTCTCTTAAAAAGTCTTTTGCAACCTCAAAAGCATCGTTTAAATTTTCTTTATGCTCATTAAAACTTGCTTTTAAAAATTCTCTTTCTCGCCTATCTTTTGTATTTGCATCTAAAATTTGAGTGATCATATCGGCTTCATCTTGACTGATTCTACCATCACTTTTTGCAATTTTTGCCAAAAGTGCAATCACATAATAATTCATCCTTCTTTTAATTTCATCCATTCTTTCTTCAACCACTCCACGCATAAAGCCTTTTGCAAAACCTTTAACACCGCGTGCGGTAGAATTAAAAAAATCCTGTTTTTCCCAAATTTTATAATACCAATAAAAAACCAAGATAACTAAAATAATTAAAATTAAACTCATTGAATTTGCTCTTTAAAACTTTCAAAATAAAGATTTTCAAGCTCTTTTTTACTTAAGTTAATCTCATCGAGTCTAAAACAATCCTTATCAGTACTTACGCCTAATTTGTGAGCTTTTATCTTAAATTCTTGAATTAATTGCAAAAATTGTTCTTCACATACTTCATCAACGCCTACTATAACACGACTAAAGCTTTCATCAAAAATCATTTTTTTATCACTAAAGCCACTCTCTAAAATCGCACCTTTTTTAGATATAGCACACATTTTTGCCAAAGTTATAGCAATACCACCCACTCCTACACTATTTGCACATTCAAGCAAGGATTCTTGATTTGCTTTATAAAGAAAATCCCAAAGCATTAATTCTGCTTTATAATCTATATTTTTAAGATTTCCTGCTACTTTTTTATCTTGAATTTTCATCACTAAAGAACCGGCAAAATGACCTAAAGTTTCTCCTAGAAGATAGATTCTAATTCCAGCCTTATCAAAATTTGCTTTTAAAACGCGATTAGAATTTTCTAAAACGCCAACATTTACAATCGTAGGACTTGGATAAATACTCACCCCTTCTGTTTCATTATATAAAGAGACATTACCGCTAACGACTGGAGTATTTAATTCTTTGCAAGCTTCCTTAATGCCTTCACATCCTTGTGCAAATTGCCACATCACTTCAGGATTTTGTGGATTTCCATAATTTAAACAATCACTAATCGCTAAAGGCTTAGCTCCTGTACAAGCTACTTTTCTTCCAGCGCTTGCTACAGCAGCACTTGCACCCACTTTTGGATCGATATAATTTAAACGAGAATTGCATTCTATAGCCATTGCTATAGCTGCATTGTTTTCTTTCACGCGTATAACACTCGCGCCTAATTTTCCATCGGCTTTAATTGTATTCGTTTGCACACTTGAATCAAATTGATCATAAATAAAAGCCTTATCATTAACATTTTCATTTTTTATCATCTGAATAAATAAATCTTGTATATCATTTTTTAATTCAAATTGATAATCTTTAATACTATCTAGATATTTTGGCTTACTTATTAGACGATCTAAAATAGGTGCTTTTTCACTTAAAGGCTCAATAGGTATCATTCCCACAAGCTCATTATTCCAAAAAAGCTCCATATTTCCCGTATCTGTTACTTCACCAATCACGACAGCATCTAAATCCCATTTTTTAAAAATTTCTATAACTTGATTTTCGCAACCTTTTTTTGCACAAATAAGCATTCTTTCTTGAGATTCACTAAGCATCAATTCATAAGGCGTCATACCACTTTCACGCATAGGAGTTTTTTCAAGATAAAGCTTCATTCCACTTCCGCTTCGTCCTGCCATTTCAAAAGAACTTGAAGTAAGTCCAGCGGCTCCCATATCTTGAATTCCTACAATCAAATCACTTTTAAAAAGCTCTAAACACGCTTCCATTAAAAGTTTTTCACTGAAAGGATCTCCTATTTGTACTGTTGGTCTTAAGCTTTTATTTTGCTCATTAAAGCTATCACTAGCCATAACAGCACCACCAAGCCCATCTCTACCCGTTTTTGATCCCACATAAATTACAGGATTTCCTACCCCTTCAGCTTTAGCATAAAAAATATCTTCTTGTTTACAAATCCCTAATGCAAATGCATTGACTAAAATATTTCCATTAAAACATTCATCAAAAGAGCACTCTCCACCTATAGTTGGAACACCCATACAATTTCCATAATGAGAAATCCCGCTTACAACACCTTTTACAAGATATTTTTGATGATTTCCATATTTTTCATCATAAATATTTCCAAATTTTAAAGAATTAAGTCCAGCAACAACTCTTGCACCCATAGTAAAAACATCGCGTAAAATTCCACCTACTCCAGTTGCTGCCCCCGCAAAAGGTTCAATAAAGCTAGGATGATTATGACTTTCAACCTTAAAAACCGCTGCCATATCTTGACCAATATCAATTACCCCTGCATTTTCACCAGGACCTTGGATTACCCAAGGCGCTTTGGTTGGAAAACCATTAAGGTATTTTTTACTTGATTTATAAGAGCAATGCTCACTCCACATAGCAGAAATAACACCTAATTCAAGTAAATTAGGTTCTCGTCCAAGAATTTCTAAAATTTGATCATATTCTTCATCACTGATTTTATGTGCTTTTATAATTTCTTTATCCATTTTATTACCTTTCATTTTCCTAAACAAAAATTACTAAACATTTCATCTAAAATCTCATCTCTTTCAAAATCTTTAGTAAATTTAGAAAGTTCACCTATTGCCAAATTTAATTCAAATGCAAAAAGCTCTAAAGAACTTTCTCGTAAAAGATCTTTTGCTCTTGATATAGCCTCGCTTGCAATTTTACAAGAATTAATTAACTCTAAAGAACTTACCATGGTATCTTCAGCATCAAAAGAATTGAGATATTTTTCCAATTCTTCTTTAAGCAAATTAATATCATTTTGGGCACTAAGTTTTATAAAATCTATATTTTGACTATTTTCAAAAACCTCACACAAATCAGTTTTATTTAAAATCCAAAATACTTTTTTATCACTATCTTGCAATAAATTATAAATTTCTAAATCTTCTTTATCTTCTTTCCTAGAAGAATCAAAAACAGCTAAAATAATATCCGCATCTTTTAAACTTTTTTTGCTTAATTCCACGCCTATTTGTTCTATTTCATCTTTGCTTTCCCTAATACCTGCTGTATCGATAATGCGAAGCAAATAAGAACCTAATTTAAAATTTTCTTCTATAGTATCGCGAGTTGTTCCTGCTATATCTGAAACTATGGCTCTTTTATAAGAAAGTAAAGCATTTAAAAGAGAAGATTTTCCAACATTTGGCTTACCTACTATAGCTATTTTAAAACCTTCTACAAGCCCTTTTTTACTTTGAGAAATTGTATAAATTTCTCTTAAAATTTTAGCATTATCTTGACACATAAGATTAATTTGCTCCAACAAATTAGGTGGCAAATCATCATCAGCATAGTCAATACTTGTTTCCACAAAAGCCAAAGTTTTAACCAAATCAGTGCGAATTTTTTCTAAAAGTTCTCCTAAATCACCTCGCATATTTCTTGCGATAACTTTAGCTGCAAGAGCAGATTTTGAAACAATTAAATCTTGTATATTTAAAGCCTTTAAAGGAGTCATTTTTCCATTTAAACATGCTCTTTTGCTAAATTCTCCAGCTTGGGCTAATCTAGCTCCTAAATTTACAAGCTCATCAAGCAAAATTTCACTCACGCTAAAACCACCGTGAGTTTGAAATTCTACTATATCTTCACCTGTAAAGCTAAAAGGGGCTTTAAAATATATAAGTATAGCCTCATCTAAAAATTCATCTTTGTGATTATAAAGCTTAGTAAAAGTAGCATAACGCGGAATTAATTCTTTTCTTTTGCTTATTTTTAATGCAATTTCTAAAGCCCTTTCTCCGCTCAATCTTATAATGGAAATCGAACCTATTCCGTGTGCTGTTGCAATTGCTACTATAGTATCATTCATCTTTTTTCAAAAAATCATTTATAACTATAAATCTTTGATCATTATTTTGCTTAATACCTACATATTTATGCGGAAATTCACTTCTTAGTCTCTCTAGGGCAATTTTAATCAAAACACCATCCAATGGCTTTGTTTGACCGCTTCCATAAATTTTAATTTTTTCAACAACACTTTGAAGATAACCTTGCATACCTTGAATTTGATCCTCTAAAAAATGAGATATTTCAAGACGCACTAAAAGATTATATCTTGAATTAATCCAGCTATGCAAAAGATAAGAAATAGCTTTATAACGATGAGCTTCTTTTCCGATAAGCAAAGCTGCATCTTCACCATCTAAATGGATAAAAATGCTTTCTTCATTATACATTTTTAATTCTTTTAAAGAAATATTAAAACAAGTAGAATTAAGTAATTTTTCAAGTTGAATTTTAATTTCATCTAAAATATTTTGTATATTTCTAGTATCTTTGCTTTCACGATGAAAACTATCAAAAATCTTGTCTTCTTTTACAATATAACTTTCTTTAGGTTTTGTATTTTCTATTTTAGCATTTTTGATATTCTCTTTTTTTTCTTCCGCTTTTTCACAAAATTTTTTTTCTCGAATTTTATTCGTTTGAGAATTATTTTTTGGATGTTTTTTAAATTGTTTTTTCTTACTTTCAACCTCAATAATAATATTTTTACGACCAAAGCCTAAAAAACCTTTTTTAGGAAGTTGCACAATAGTATATTCTAGATCAACAACTGAACAATCTAGACTTTTAGAAGCTTCAATCAATGCTTCTTCAAGATCTTTAGCTTCGACTCTCATTTTTTGCACTCCATTTTACTTTTTATGATGCTCTTTAGCAAAAATTTTATTGATAATTAGTTGCTGGATAAAAGAACAAAGGTTGTTAACAAACCAATAAAGAGTAAGTCCTGCAGGGAAAGTTACAAAAAAGAAAGTAAATATCACAGGTAAAAATTTCATAATCTTAGCCTGCATAGGATCTTGAATTGTCATCGGCGTAACGAGTTGTTGTACAAACATTGTCGCTCCCATTAAAATCGGAAGAACAAAATAAGGATCCATAACTGATAAATCATGTATCCAAAATATCCAAGGCGCAGCTTTTAATTCAATAGCATTTAATAATACGCGATAAATTGCAAAGAAAATCGGAATTTGTAAAAGGATAGGCAAACATCCACTCATAGGATTTGCGCCGTGTTTTTTATAAAGTTCCATCATATGAATATTCATTTTTTGAGGATCGCCCTTATAGCGTTCTCTTAGCTCTTTCATTTTTGGAGCCAAATCTTTTAATTTATTCATAGAAATCATAGATTTGTAAGTTAAAGGGAATAAAATAAGACGGATAATTAATACCATTACAACTATAGACCAACCCCAATTCCCTATGTGGTTATGCAAGAAATTTAAAAATACAAACATTGGTTTTGCAATAAAGGTAAACCAACCATATTCAACCACAGCCTCAAGACGAGGATCTATACTTTCTAATATAGCATGCTCTTTAGAACCTATATAACCGCCTGCTTCAAATTTATTATCACTAGAAGCAAAAACTAAAGGATTTTCATGAGTATCTTTTCCTATGGTCACGCTTAAAGGTTTTTCAAAATTATAAAAAAATGTAGCATAATACCTATCAAACGCTGATATCATCCAAATATTTTGCATATTCTCTTCTTTATCCACTTTTCCATCTTCAAAAGTATGGATAGTTTCTTTATCATTCATAGCCAATGCCCCATGCACTGTATAAGTATCAACCGCTACATCAGGGCGAGAACCTGGGCTTATAAAATAATGACTGTTTTTATTAAGACTAACTTCGATTTTATAATTTCCTAAAGGATAAAAAGTGATATTTTTTTCAACAATCAAACCAGAGGAAAGTTTCTGAGTAAGTTTTATAGCTTTGCTACCATTTTCATCTACAAAAAGCTCTTTAAGATCTGAACTATAAGGCGTTTTAAAAGCCTCAGCATTAATAGCTTCATCACCAAAACGCATCTCTAAAGGATAAGGAAAGCTATTTTTAGGAACTAAATTAATAAATTCACCATTTTCATTTTGATATTTTTTATCTTTAAGATAAAAACTTGAAATTCTACCCAAAGCATCAATTTTAGCCTCAAAATGATCGCTTTTAACATCAGCTATAATCTGATTTTGTAAAGCATTCTCTTGAATTTCTACAGGTTGAGCGTTATGCTTTGGTGCATTAAATTGTGAATTGGTTTCAACTTTTGTGATATTTTGATTTAATTTAGGAGGATTTTTTGGTATAAAAAAATAATCATACACAATAAAAAATAAAAAAGAAAGTACTACAGCTAAAAGCACACGTTTTTGCTGAAAAAAATTATTTGTATTATTCACTAGCTTATCCTTTTAAATATAATTTTGACAAAATAAAAAGTTTTATCATTATAGGGTATGTAAAAATAGCAAAGTTTTTTTTGCGATAAAAAAATCGGCTTAAAGCAAAAATTGTAAGAAGTTATTTTTTTTGTGATTTTTGGATAATCAAATCCACCTTTAAAAAAAGGATTACATTTTAAAATTCTCACAAAGGTGAGATAAAAAGCTGAAAAAAAATCTTTTTTTTGAAACTGCCAATAGGCGTATTCTGAACAAGAAGGATGAAATCTACATACAGAAGGCTTAAGTGGGCTTAAAAATTTTTGATAAAATAACAACAATTTTAAACATGCTATTTTAAACATTGTAGCTTTTTCAAACCCCATTTTAAGCTTCTCTCTAATTTAGAAAAAGAAAATTGAGTGATTTCACTTTTTGCGACAAAAATATACTTTCCATTATAAATTTCTGTTTCGATTTGAGAAAATAAAGCTCTTAAAATACGCTTGGAACGATTTCTAATCACTGCTTTTCCAACTTTTTTACTTGCAACAACTGCCACTTTTTGCTCATTGCATTTGAGATAAAAAATAATAATACCATCGCAATACCATTTTTTTCCCAATTTATATACAGCTGAAAATTCTTCATTTTTGCTGATTTTTTCAAAAAATTTCACACAGCGAGTCTTTTTCTACCTTTAGCACGTCTTGCATTGATTACCTTGCGACCATTCTTGCTTTTCATTCTTACGCGAAAACCATGAGTGCGTTTTCTTGGAGTACCATGTGGTTGATAAGTTCTTTTCATTGTTAAAATTTCCTTAATTTTATTTTTGAAAATAAAGAATAAAAGTAAATTGTACCTCAATCTTACTTATAAATTGCTTTTATAAATTAAGATTAATTTTTTTTTGCTAAATTTTTAAAAATAATTCAATATTTTTAAATTTATGATTAAAAATTAATGTTTAAGTTTGCATTCAATGATAAGAAGTTTATACTATTTAAAAGCTATGGGATATAATTTTACAGATAAACCTAGTCATATTCAACCAAAAATAAAAAATTTTGAAAATTTAAGATCAAATATACAAAAATGCAATCTATGTCATTTTTCAAAATTCCGTCGTTTTACTTTAATGGAAAATCAATTAAAACCGGTTAATTTAATGATCTTAGATACCTTTGGACAAAAGATTGAAAATGAAAATGGTTACATCTTAGAATCAAAAAAAGGTAAAACATTACAAAGTTACATTTATAATATCTTAGGGCTTAAAAAAGAGCAATTTTATTTTTCATATCTTTTGAAATGTTTTTCTAATGGAAAATTTGATGATTTTTCGCTACAATCTTGCTTACCATTTTTTTGGAATGAGGTAGAACTGCTTCAACCCAAATTCGTTCTTTGTTTAGGAGAATATGCTTTCAATAGCTTAGGATTTTCTGATTTTAACGCCCTAAGAGGAGAAATTTTCACCCATAAAAATTTCTTTTTTATGGCAAGTTTTAATCTTGAATTTATAGAAAAAAATCCAAGTTATAAAAAAGACTTTATGGAAGATCTAAAAAAAATTAAAGGATTTTTATGAAAAAAATATTATTGATCTTGGGATTATGTTTTTGCTTTCTTGCAGCTAGAGAGCAACGATTAGTAGATATACCACCTTCTGAAAATTTTTATCCCAATCTAAGCACTCAAGAATGCGGGATAAATTGCCTTTTTGATCTTTTAGAATCCAGACTTTATCTTAGTTTTTTAAGCGAATTTAGCGATCAAAAAGATCAATTTTTATCCAACGTTTATGCAAAACTTTTAAATTCTATTACAGATTTTGATCAGGCTGTGCAAAAAATTACAGCAGTAAAACTAGCTATTATTATTCCAGAAAAAACGATTAAAAGCTATTCTAGCACCATTGTAAATTCTAGCATTGCTTATCTTTTAAGACAAAGAGCAGATATTAAAGTTAAAGTATTTTTAATAGGCACAGAAGATGAAAACAAAATACGCCAAACCTTTGACCAAATAGAAACCCAAGGCTATCAATATATTATTGCAGCTTTTACTTTAAAGGGCGCTTCTGCCCTTAAAGACTATTCTAAAAATATGAAAATATTTATCCCAACTCTTCATAAAAATTTTGCCCCAAATTTAAATCAAAATATAATTTTTGGTAGTATAGATTATGATGCTCAAATTATGGCTCTTTTGCAAAAAGCTAACTCAGATATAGCAATTTTTGGAGATAATTCCATATTATCAGATAACTTAAATACGCGTATATTACTCGATAGTAAAAATCAAAACGCAAGAATTTATAAAGTTGATGGAGAAAAGCTTGATTTTTATAAATTACTAAGATCTCAAGGAAGTCTCAATCAAGCTTCTATTTTTTTCAATACACCTTTAGTAAAAACAGCGCTTACAAGTTCTCAATTACGCGTTTATAATATATATCCTTATGTATTATTATCTACCCAGATTAATTACAATCCTGCATTTTTGAATCTTACTCAAGAAGCTGATAGAAAAAATTTTATTATTGCAAATTCCATTAACAATCATGACGATAATTTATCTTATTTAAATGAAATTTTCAACCAAAATATAGATTATAATTGGGTAGCTTACGCAACAGGCATAGGAGTTGATTATTTTTATACCAATTTTTTAAATCAAGAAAGTAAAAGTATTTTTGATGAAAAAATTGAAGACTCACAGGTTTTATATAAAGTCCATCTGATGCAAAGTGTTAAATCAAATTTTGAAGAATTAAAATAATTCTTCAAAAAGCTTTTTGATTTCTGGCTCCATTCTGGCAGGTTTTTCTTTTTTAATATAAGCAAGAGTCCCAATAAGTTTAAAAATCTTGTCTTGATCCTTATAAATTTCTTGCAAAATTTCCACAGAAGCGTTTTTAATTTCTAAAATTTTTGTTTCAACTTCGATCATATCTCCAAGCTTAGCGGGTTTTATAAAATTACAATTTGCTTTTGTAAGTAAAAAGTGCCCATTAATAGCATCAAATATCAAAGCTTTTTTAGAAAATAAAACTTCACTTCTAGCTCTTTCACAAAATTTTAAATAATTACTATGATAGACCACTCCACCGGCATCTGTATCTTCATAATAAACTCTTATTTTCATTCTAATCCTTTTTTTATATCTAAGTTTTTATTTTACCAAGAAAGATAAAAAGTAAAAAATTTTAATCAAATTTTACACCTTCTATTTGAGAATAAATCTTATGCTTAAATGATTTACCTACCTTTGATTTATTCTTCATTGATACTTTTCTCCTTCATATTTCTCATCGCTTCTTATAAATTTACCATTTATAAAATAATACAAAGAATATCCAACTCCTGTTCCTGTATAATATGAATTGGTAAATCTAAATCCTCTTGCTTCATCTCCAAATAAACCATAATTTGTTGCAAT
>JACHTQ010000021.1 GCA_020135845.1 Campylobacter sp. W0018
ATTGCTGCCAATATATCCATGCATTTTAGAAATTCCTGCATGTTGAAGTGTTCCAAAGCGTCTTTCAACTAAAGCTTTTTGCTCTCCTGCATAAGCAATAGCTGCATCATAGGTAATATTAAGCCCATCAAGTAGGCTTTGAAAATCTTTAGAAAGATAATCTTTTCCATTATCTCCTTTTATCATATCAGGCTTACCAAATTTATCAATTGCTTTCCATAAAAGACGCGTTAAGCTTAAAGAATTTGATTTACTTACTAAAGTAGCCACACCCATACCGCTAAAAACATCAACAACACTTAAGATGTGAGGGTGAAAAGGTTCTAAGGTTTCATCATCTCTTACTATAATATCAGCTGGAGAGCTATCGATTTGCCAACACATGTTTTTCATGTCATAAAGCTCTCTTTGATTGCCTTGTGCAGGTAGAAACTTACTTTTTGCTTTATCTAAACCTTGAGTAATAATGCAATGTTCTAATGGTTTATCTTTGTAGTAGTTTTTAATAAAGTTTTGTAAGGTTTTTACGCTAAAAAGTGGCTTTACCTTTCCCAAATCAAAACCTATGAAATCATAGCTTTCCTTTTGTGCTGCCTCTTTGTGAATTTGCCACCAAAGTTCAGTAAAGTTAAATCCACCTGATGCAAAGGTGCGATACTCTCTTAAGGCATATTCTTGCATCCAAGTGCTAAGCTTGGTTTTATCTTTGCGATGAAGACCTCTTGTGTCAACTAAACCTAGAATGCCATGTGTTTTATAATCTGAACGCCATTTTTGAAAATTACACCATTTAAGTCCACATAAATCAAGAGCGCGTTTAAGCTTAATGCCACCTTCAATGTATTTTTCTACTTGTTTAAGTATTTTTACTTTATTTCTAGCTTCTTGTTTAATCTCATCATTTAAATTTTCGAATTTTAAATTTAAAACAGCCAAATCATTGTTTATTTTTGACTCTGTTAAATCTAAATCTTTCTCTTTTATAATGCAAATTGTATTACTATTGCTAATGTCATTTAAATCTACTTTTTGCATTTTTTCATTAAAAATTAAAGTATTTTTACTGATTAATTCTTGATTAATTGCAGTTAAAATCTGTTCTTTACTTATTTTAAATAGTAGTTTTTTACCACCTCTACCACCATTGGCATTATCTACTTTTAACCACTCATATTTATTTGATTTTCTAGTTACCGCAAGTCTTAAAGCTCCCTCACTTACATTATAAACCTGTGCAGCTTCTTTAGTTTCTAAAAAATAATTCATGCACAAGCCCTAGGTAGTTCATCAATGATTTTAAGTTCTAAAAGTTTTTTATAAACTGCTTTTGTATTAGCTTTCGCTTTATATTTTTCAGAATAAAGTCCATTCACTACGCGAAATAAGCTCATATAATAAAGATTATGTTTTTGGGCAAATTTTTTAAGATTAATACCATTATCTTCAAAGTATTGTTTTAACAAAATATCTCCTTCAATTTGTAATTTTTATTTCAAATTGATATTTTTTAAGATACAATTTGTAAATAATTTTTCAAATTATAAGACAAAATGCGAATTAAGTCAAGTTATTTTATCGCGTTTTGTGAATTTTTTAATAAAAAAGGTTCATAATGTATAAAACAACAGACATTTTGAATAGAGTTTATGCTATTTTAAATATTACCGACGACAAGGAATTTTGTGGAATTTATGAGATAAAACCCAATACATTAAGTACTTGGAGAACTAGAAATACCATCCCTTATGAGTTATTGTTGAAAATATCAAAAGAACAAAATATATCGCTTGACAGCATCTTTTTTGGCAAAATGCGAATTAATGATGATAATTTGCAATTAAGATACTATACGGATGTTGCTGCCGCTGCTGGATATGGTGCAATAAATAGCAAATTGGAATATACGGAAATAGTAATAAGCAAAAAATTTGCTTGCGAGGCATTGGGATTGCCGCCTTTAACAAGGCTTGATATTATTAAAGTTATAGGGGATAGTATGGAGCCTTTTATTCATAATGGAGATGTTATAGCTGTCGATGTTAGTAAAAATAAACTCGAGCTTGTAAAAAATGGAGATATCGTGGTTATTAATCTTGATGGTGAAATTTACTGCAAAAAGCTCCTCAAGCAACCTTTTGTAAATGAAATTGTATTAAGCTCTATGAATTCTTTTTATAAGGACATTGTTGTTAATATAGATCAAATTAGCTGTGCTGAAATTATAGGCGTTGTTTGTAAAGCAATTTCAATTAAAACTTTTGAAAATGCTATTATAAAATATGAATGATGCTATATTTTATTATTGCAATATTAATTATAATAATTGCTTTATTTATTTATTCTGGTTTTAAAACGGAATCGAAATTAAAAAAATAGCAGATGGTGTTCTTACTAAACAAGATTTAAAAGAGATAGAAGCAATATCTAAATATTATGAAATTTCTTTAATAGAAGCAGCAAAAATTCATTATGGCAAAGCTATTATTACAGAAGAAATGATCGAAAGATTGGAAAGACCCTATCGAGAATTATATGAACAATATAAAAAACTTTCTATAAATGAGCAAGGAAAATTTTTGCACAATTTGCTTTTAAATAATCAAGATGAATATGCAGATGCGATAAGAATCATACAAATTATTGAAGAAAGTGTTGATATAGCTTTAAAATCAAAAAATAAAGATATAGCTGAAAATAACAAACAAATTGTATTAGAATTAGGGCAAAAAATACAACAAAAACATCCTAAGGTTTATAGTTTAATTGTAGATACAATTCAGCTTTTGGAAGATAATTATGATGCAAATCTTTTTGAAAATCAATGTATTAAGTATTACGAAGAAGCTAGGAAATTAAAAACCATTAAATCCAAGCAAAAAAGAATTGATTATATAAATGACTTAATAAAAGAAGCTGAAATAAATCCTAAAATCAATGAGAAATTTGTTAATTTTTGGAAAAATAAAGTCAAAGAAATATTATAATTACATTTTAAGTTTATGGTTTGTAGAAAAATAAAATTACACCAAAAAGTGTATTTTTATTTTTCTGTGGTGTATTTTTATTTTTCCGCCGACAATTGATTATTGCTCTTCTTTAATCTTTCTCTTTGCTAGTCCCATTTGCTCATAAGCATCGATCTCTTTTTTATATGAGGCAGAAATTTTCTTAAGTTCTTTGTTTAATAAACTTACAGTTTGAGGGCTTGCATTCATATTTGAAGCTAAAGATGCGACAAATTCTAATTTTTTCTTCGCAGAATCATCTAATTCCTTGGAAGTTTTAGATCCTAATTTATGTGTAGCGACATATAATTTAACTAACTCTTGTAAATCAGAATCGCTTAAATTTGGATCAGCAGCAGCTGCAATCATATTATCTAAATTAGTATCAAATACTCTTTTAGCTTTTTTTTGTTTAACAGCGGCTACATCTTTGTCTTTTTTAGGTATTTTTTTACCACTACTTGTAATTAGATAAGCAATTAAACTTAAAAATAAAAAGAGTGCTAAAGCAACGCAAAAAATTACCATAAAAATATAATTCATTAAAGTCTGCCTATAAAATGACGTTTTCTTCTTGAAAAATATGTTAAAACAAGCATTGCAATAAAAATCCAATAAACATAATCAGGAATTTGAACCGCTTCTCCAGCTGCATAAGAATGCATACCGGTTAAGAAATAATTCACGCCAAAATAAGTCATCACAACTACCCAATAAGCAAACATGCTCCATAAAGCAAATACAAATTGGTTACAATATTTAGGAATCATTCTAAGATGTAAAATTGCAGCATAAACTAAAATAGTAACCAAAGCCCAAGTTTCTTTAGAATCCCAGCTCCAATATCTCCCCCAGCTTTCATTTGCCCAAATTGCCCCTAAGAAATTTCCAACTGTAAGCAAGCAAAGTCCTAAAATCATAGCCATTTCATTGATTCTAGTAGCTTCTGTGATGTTTCTTAAGATATTAGAATTATATTTTCCATCTTTTTTAAGGAAACACATTAACAATAAAACAAAAATACCCAATAAAGCACACAAACCTAAAAATCCATAACTAGCAGTTATAACAGATACATGTATACTTAACCAATAAGAATTAAGAACAGGCATAAGATTTGTAATTTGAGGATTTATTTCATTTAAATACGCTACCATTAAAACTATACCCGATAAAATGGAAGTAAGAGATAAAGCTATAGGGCTTTTTTTAGAGAAAAATATCCCAGATAATGATAAGGCCCATGCAATATAAATCATACTTTCATAAGCATTACTCCAAGGTGCATGCTCGGATAAATACGCACGAAGAATTAATCCCATAGTATGGACAATAAAAGCTAAGATATTTAAAGTATATACAATTTTAAATATCTTTGTTATTTTTAAATTTGGAGCAATCATTTTAGCAAAAACAAGCACCAAGAGCAAAATTCCTGCGATCAAATAAACAGGGATTAATTTTGAAAAAATTTTAATTTGATTTGAGAAAATTTCTGTTTTGATTTTGTTTTCGCTTGGCATAACCCTATATCCAACTTTGCTTTGGTACTCTTTGATTAGTTTTAAAGCTTTATCCGCTTTGGTCCAATTATTATCACTAAAAGCTTGATCAACTGCTCCAAAATAATTTCGCACCAAAGCTAAAACAATCTCTCCTTCTTCCCCCTTTAGAGTTGTAATAGCAGAATAAGGTGCCAACCAAAGATTATTTTGATCATTTTGCACAGGGATAAATTTAAAAAGCTCTCCACTAAAAACCAAATTAACAATATTAGCTCTTTCATCTAGCTTTACAATTTCTTTATCAAAAGTGTTTCTTGTATTTGGATTTTTTCTATTTGCATTTTCAACGTATTTTTGAAGTTTATAATGATTATTTTCATCAAAAAAATCTCTATAAGAAATATATTTTTTATCAGAAACTTTTAAAATTTTAGCAATATCTTTACGGATAGCGCTATCATCAGGCATTAAAATAAAAGGTTCGTTTTGCCATTTATCCACAGCTATAAGCATGGAAAGCATCACTGCATTAGCATCTTGCCCTTTATAAGTATCACTGTGATGAATTTTTTCCAAAATTTCTCTTGATAGAGTATCAAAAGGCATCATTCTACCGTCTAAAGATTTTTGCAAAACCAAAGAAGCAAGAGCTTTAGCGTGCTCTGGATTTACTATAGGCAAATCATTATCCTTAGCAAAAGCTTTATTTGCTCCGCAAAAAATAAAAAATACCAATAAAAAAGCTCCGATATTCTTTAAAGAATCTTGATTGATTAGTCTTACTAAAGTTCTAAATCTTGAATTTGGATTAAAGAAATTTAAAAACATTCCTAAGATTAATAAAAAATAACCTATATAAGTTGGAGTTTTTCCTGGATCTTTATTGACTGAAAGAACTGTCCCTTTTTCATCTTGATCGTAAGAATTTTGATAAAATCTATAACCATTATAATCTAAAACATTATTCATAAATATCCTATAATCAAAATTTTTACTTCCATCTTTAACTGTAATCTCGCTTGCATAAGAAGCCGCAGACATAGAGCCTGGATAGCGATCTAAAATGAATTTATTTAAATAAATTTCAAAAGGTAATTTATTGTAAGAAAGCCCCCAAGAAATAAAAAATTTCTGTCCTTCTAGGTCGATCATTACAGGCTTATCATACTCAAAAATATAGAAATCTTTACTTTTATTTTTATAAGTTAATTCAAGTTTTAAAGCATTGACGCCTTTTAAATTTAAGGCTTGATATTCTTTACTCATTGCAAAATCTTTAAATTTCAAAAGCCATGAAGTTTTCCAATTTTGAGGCTCTCCAAAACTTGAAACTAACATTGTTCTAGCTAATTCCATCCAAGAAGATTTAAACCACAACCAAAAACTTTCATCTTGTGGTCTATTGACACCTTGAATTTCGCGATCTCCATGCAAAGAAGCAAATTTTATAACAAAATTTAGATCTTTAATGTTATAAAGTCTTAAATCCTTGGCATTTTGATTCTTTGTAGTTTTTAAAACAAAATTTTTACCCTCTTTCATGTCAAATGCATTTAAATCTTCACTTGAACTTAAATTTAAATTTTGATCAATTTTAACATAGGGTTTTGCAACATTATCATTCATAAAGGAAAAATTAATTCCATCAATATTTTTAATTTCTCCTTTTTTAAATTCCATTGTTATTCCTTGCATATTTTTTTGAGAAAATGTTATAGCAAGTAAAGGATCTGAAGTATTATTTTCTTTATAAACATAATCAGCATCTAAAATCAAATCTTTATATTTTAAAACCGCCTTGTCATTGCCCATATTTAAAGTAAGTTTAAAATTATTGGCAAAAGGTAAATTTCCAATATAACGATCATTTATAATGCTATATTGTTCCCCGTCTTTGATAGCAGAAAGACGAACCGAAGTTTTTGAACTTTGTATTAATGAATTTTGTGTATGTTCTCTGATAGATAAAGTTCCTTCAAATCCATAATATCTCGTAATTCCAGCCCCTACAAGAATAAAAAGAAAAGATAGGTGAAAAATCATTAAGGGTAGTTTTTTAAAATTAAACATTTTATAACGAAACATACCGCATAGCAAATTTACACCTAGCAACAATTGAATATATTCAAACCAAAAAGCATCATAAATCATAGCCCAAGCCGTAGGAGTTCCATAAGAACTTTCTATAAAAGTCGCCAAAGCGCAAAATAACGCAAAAATTAAAAATAAAATTATAGAAATTCTTAAATCCCCTACACTTTTAATTATTCTTTTCATTTTTTTAATGTCCTTTTTTACAATCCTAGATATTTTTTTCTAATATCATCATTTCCAATTAATTTTTTGGCTTTATCTTGCATTGCAATTTTGCCATTTTCTAAAACATATGCGTAATCGCTTATTTTTAAAGCAGAGTAAGCATTTTGTTCAACTAAAAGTATAGTTATACCTTCATTTTTTAAACGAACTATAATATCAAAAACTTCACCAACAATTTTAGGTGCCAAACCCAAAGAAGGTTCATCAAGCATCAAAAGTTTTGGCTCGCTCATTAAGGCCCTTGAAATAGCCAACATTTGAGCTTCGCCACCACTTAAGCTTCCTGCCATACAATTTTTCTTACTTGCAAGTCGTGGAAATAATTTATACATTTGCTCTCTTAAATGTTCATAATTTTCACTATTATTATAAGCTCCAATTTTTAAATTTTCTTCCACGCTAAGATTAATAAAAACACGTCTTCCTTCTGGAACCAAAGCTATGCCTTTTTGCACTAAAGTATGAGTTAAATGTCTTTTAGTATCATAGCCTAAAAAATTAACCTCTCCAGTGCGTTTAACTGAATTTAAAAGAGCATTTAAAGTGGAGGTCTTACCCGCTCCATTAGAACCTATAAGCGAAACTATATTGCCTGTATCAACCTTAAAATCTATACCCTTAACAGCTTCAATCAAGCCATAATATACATGTAAATCTTTAACTACTAGCATCAAAATCCCCTAGATAAGCAGCGATTACTTCTTTATGCTCAACCGCATCGCTTAATTTTCCCTCAAAGATAGTCCTACCATAATCAAGCACTAAAACCTTATCGCAAAGCTGATTCACAAATTTCATATCATGTTCTATTAATAAAATGCTGATTTTATATTTTTCTCTTAATTTTAAAATGAGTTCAGCCAATTCATCACTTTCACTTGAATTCATACCAGCAGCAGGTTCATCTAACAGCAAAAGTTTTGGATTTGTCGCCATTGCGCGAGCAATTTCAACCTTTCTTTGTTGCCCATAACTTAAACTTGTAGCTTTCTCATTTGACAAATCAGCTATTCCTAATTCCTCTAAAATGCTATAAGCCTTAAGGTTAAATTCTTTCTCAACTTTACTAAAACGCCCCAAATGAAGAAATGCCTCTAAAATACTATATTTCATTTGTTTATTAAAACCTATTATTACATTTTCAAGAACATTCATACTTGAAAAAAGTCTTATATTTTGAAAGGTTCTTGCTATACCTAAATGTACAATTTCATAAGGTTTAAGATGGCTTATTTTTTGATCTTGAAAAAATACTTCTCCGCTAGTTGGTTTATAATTTCCTGTGATAATATTAAATAAAGTCGTCTTTCCAGCTCCATTAGGACCGATTAAACCAAAAATTTCTCCTTTTTGGATGCAAAAAGAAGTCTCGTTGATCGCTTGCACTTCTCCAAAAGATTTAGTGATATTTTTTAATTCTAGTATCATTTAAATCCTTTCTTTCTAGAGTTTTTGCTTAAAAAGAAATTCAGTTCCCTATCTCCAAAAATTCCTCTTCTTGCAAAAAGCATAACTAAGATTAACACTAAAGAGAAAGCAACCATGCGAAGACCTGGCATAGACTCGATATTAATATTTAAAATATCAATTTTAATTTGTAATTCATCTAAAAATCTTAACCATTCCATACCACCTATAACCAATATAGATCCAATTACAGCTCCAGTTGTTGAACCAAGTCCACCTAAAACAATGATAATTAAAAGTACAAAGGTGAATTCAAAACCAAATTGTTCAGGAGAAACTGATCCAAGAAGACATACTAAAAGTCCTCCACCTACCCCTTCCAAAAAAGCAGAAGTTGAAAAAGCAAGAGTTTTAATCCAAAAAGTATTAATACCCATAGCACTCGCAGCATCTTCATCATCACGTATGGCTTTCATAGCTCTACCAAATTTAGAATACACTAAATTCAAAATTAAAATAACCGCAATAATTGCAATACTACCTGTCCAATATAAATTAGAAAACAAAGGAACACCATTTAATCCCATAGAACCATTTGTCAAACTTGGAAAATTAATAGCTAATTTTTGTATGATAATACCAAAACCTAAAGTCACAATTGCTAAATAATCACCTCTGACTCGAAAAACCGCAAAAGAAAGGATTAAAGATAAAACGCAAGCACTAAATCCGGCAATGATAAGAGCTAAAATAAATGAATTTGTATGTAAAGCTAAAATAATAGGACTAGGATCTTCTAGGCTAAATAAATCATTTTTTTGATCAACACTTAAAAGCACCAGAGCAGCCGCATAAGCACCAATAGCAATAAAACCATTAGGCTCTAATGAAAATTGCCCAGTCACGCCATTGATAAGATTATAACTCACGGCTAAAGTGATATAAATAGCAATTTGATTTAAAATCCCCATTCCATAGCTATCAAAATAATGCGGCGCTATCACAATAAAAGCAATAGCTAAAATAATATAAATTAAAGCAGAAAATTTCATCTTTATCATCTAAAACCTACTTTTTTCAAAATTAATACCTAAGATTCCCGTTGGTCTAAAAAGTAAAATAAATACCAAAAAGATAAAAGCAAAAGCATCTTTAAAGCCTGAAAGATCTGGAAAAAAAGCAACAACCATCACTTCAGTAAGCCCTATAATCAATCCACCTAAAACAGCACCAACCACAGAACCAATCCCACCTAAAACAGCTGCCGCGAAAGCTTTCAGCCCTACTAAAGTTCCCATGGTAGGATAAACTGAATAATAATTACTCGACCAAAAAATTCCAGCTAAAGCCGCTAAAGCAGAACCTAAAGCAAAAACAATAGCTATAATACGATTTGCATTAATTCCCATTAAATTTACCGTTTGTATATCAAAAGCTAAAGCACGAATAGCAATACCGTATTTGCTTTTATATAGCAAGATAAGAACGATAAACATCACAAGCAAAGTCACCAAAGGAACCAATAAAGAACCTAAAGTCATGCTGACTTTGCCTAAGGTAATCATTTTTTCAAAAATTGGAGGAACTGGAAATTGCTGCTCCGTTGAAGTAAAAATCATATTAAATAAATTTTGCAAAAAGAAACTAATACCAATAGCTGTAATTAATAATGAAATTCTAGGAGCTTTTCTTAAAGGCTTATAGGCAATTTTATCAATAATTACCCCAACAAGAGAAGAAAACATCATAGAAGCTATTAAGGCAACTATAAAAATTGCTAAAATGTATTGATTATCTAATAAAGTAGTATTGATAAACGGGGAAAGACAATTGATAAGCAAAAGAGCTATGTAAGCTCCAACCATCATTATGTCACCATGGGCAAAATTAATAAGTCTTAAAACACCATAAACCATAGTATAGCCTACAGCAATAAGAGCATACATACTCCCCAAACTCAAACCATTAACAATTTGTTGAAAAAATAAAATCGAGTCCATTTTAGTCCTAAGGATTTATTATATCTTTATATATTGGTTTTTGATTTTTAATTTCTTTTACAATAATAGAACGAATAGCATTGCCATTTTTATCTATACTGATAATTCCAGAAACGCCTTCATAATTTTTAGTTTGATGAATTTTATCATTGATGCATTCACTTGTTAGATTATCTTTACAAGCATTCATGGCATTAAGCATAACATAATAAGCATCAGCACCCATTGCTGAAAAAGCAGGAACATCTTTATCTTTTTTCTCTTTTTCATAAGCTAAGATAAATTCCTTACCCAATTTTGTCACAGGATTGTAAGAATCAAAACTATCGGTGAAAATATAATTATCAGACGCTTCTTTAGCTAATTTTATAAAAGTTGCATCAGCAACACCATCAGCAGAGCCCATAGGAGCATTTAAGCCTATGATTTTTGATTGTCTTGCAAATAAAGCCGCCTCGCTATAATAAAGTGGTAAATAAATAAAATCTGGATTTAAAATTTTAATTTGAGTAATTATAGCTCTAAAATCTTTATCTCCTGAATTTACCCTTAATACCTTTAAGATTTTTCCACCTCTTGCTTTAAATTCCTTTTCAAAAGCTTTTGCTAAACCCAAAGAATAATCCGTACTTTGATCTACTACTACAACTGCTTTTTTAAAGCCAAATTTTTCATTAACATATTTTGCCAAAGAAGATCCTTGAAAACTATCCATAAAACATACCCTGCTAGAATATTTTTTATTTTCCAAAAGTTTATCTCCAGTTGCTGCGGGTGCAATCAGTGGAATTTTATTATCTTCAGCCACTCTCATAACTTGCAAGGTGTTAGCAGTAATCATCTCACCAATAATGCCCAACACTTTATCTTGAGTAACTAGACGAGTCGCCGCACTTGAAGATTCTATTTTATCACCTTTGGTGTCTAAGACTATTAAATTGATCTTATCACCATTTTTCAAAGTTCCTTGCATTTTATTTGCAATCTCAATACCATCTAGGGCACTTTGTCCATAAGCTGCTGTAGCTCCACTTAAAGGCAAAACGACTCCTAAATTAATATCCTTAGCTTCTAAATTTAAAATTAAGAATGCAATTAAAATTATTTTTTTATTCATGAGTGCTCCTAAGGTTTTATCAAAGTTTTATAAACCTGCTTACCATTTTGAATTTCTTTTATAACAACAGGACGAACAACATTTCCATTAGCATCAATACTTATAAAACCTCCAACGCCTTCATAATTTTTAGTTTGATGAATTTTATCATTGATGCACTCACTTGTTAGATTATCTTTACAAGCATTCATGGCATTAAGCATAACATAATAAGCATCAGCACCCATTGCTGAAAAAGCAGGAAGATTCTTATCTCCTTTTTCTTTTTCATACTCGGCAATAAATTTTTTACCGCGATTTGTTAGAGGATTGTTAGAATCAAAACTATCAGTAAAAATCACACCATTAACAGCACTTGAACCTAATTCTATAAAGGTTTTATTATTCACTCCATCTCCTGCAGTTAATAATTTATTAAATCCTAGTTGCTTAGCTTGCCTAGCTATTAAAGCTGCCTCAGGATGATAAATTGGCATATAAACAAAATCAGGATTTAAACTCTTTAGTTGTGATACTATCGCTCTAAAATCTTTATCTCCAGAGCTGATGATTAATTTTTTTAAAACTTTTCCGCCATTAGCCTTTAAAGATTTTTCAAAAGCTTTTGCCAAACCTAAAGAATAAACATTACTTTGATCAATGATAATAACAGCATTTTTTAAATTCAAATCTTTAGTAATATAAGTAGCAAATTTATCTCCTTGAAAACCATCACTAAAACAAACACGAGAGGCATATTTTTTACCATCTAAAAGCTTATCCCCTGAAGCTACTGGAGCTATAAGAGGAATTTTTTTATCTTCGATAATAGAAATTGCTTGAATTGTATTTGGCGTAGTGGTTTCTCCAATGATACCTAAAACTTTATCTTGTGTAATTAAACGATTAATACCACTTGCTGTTTCGAGTTTATCACCCTTAGTATCGATTGTAATTAATTTAACTATATCGCCATTATCAAGCTTCGGATTTAATTTATTAGCAAACTCAACTCCGCTAAAAACATCTTGCCCATAAGCAGCTACTGATCCTGTTAATGGCAAAACAACACCTATATTAATTGTTTTTGCATATAAACTGCAATTTATAAAAATAAAAATATTTAACAAAAAAACTATTTTTTTCATTGCCAATCCTTTTTAAATTATTTTAAAAAAATATTATGTTTTGTTTTTTGCGAAGGTTCTTTTTCTATCAAATCTTTAACTTGCAAATCAAGAGCAAAGTTATCTCCTTTGATATAAGCAATAATATTATCCATATCATCATGGCTTAAATTTTTAGCGTATAAGGCCATTTGAGAAGTCATCGTGGAAGCATTATCCAAAGTATAGCCCATTAAAACTGTTTTAATATCTTCTGCGGACATATCCTTTAGCGCTCTATAGCGAGAAGTGCTTTTTTCACCATTATCCCCATGACAAACATTGCATTTATTTTTAAAATAAATCTTTTTAGCTTCAGCTAAATTATATTGTTTATTAGCATCAAAAGTATAACCAAAAATAGATTTTAAGTTAATGCCAAAAAGAGCCACGATAAAGATAGAACTCATAAAAAACAAACGAAAAATCATCATATTTCCTTAATTTATTTTACTTATATTGATATCATGCTTGTTAAAATTATAGCTATGGATATTTTTACTCTTTGAATTTCCATATGTATAACGTATGGTTCCAGATACTTCAATATCTTTAAAAATTTCATCCAAAGGTGTCGCATCGCAAACACTTAAACAAAATATCATCGAAATAAAAAATAATATTATTTTCATACACGCTTTCCATAAAAATCAAAGAGTTGATTATATCAAAAAAAGATAATCAATCTTAATGATTTCCTTTATGTAAAAAATAAAGACCTAAGCAAAGTGCTAAGATAGAACCTGCTAAAAAAGCCATATCTACAGGTGTTGAAAATTTCATTTGCAAAACTCGTTGAAAAAAATTTACAATCAAAACCATAATAATGACTTTTGCTAGTTTATCTTTAAGTTGATCTAAACTATGCACTTCCAAAACTTTACTTTGTTTCATTTGCTTAAATTCTTCAATTTCGCTAATAAAAAGCTCATAAACTCCAAAAGAAAAAATAAATAAAACCAAAGCCATTAAATAAAGATCTACAGCTCCTATAATCAAAGCAACAACATCTTCATGTAAATCGATATTTGCATTTAAACCAAAAAAATAATTATAAGTGTAAAAAATCACTTTAAAAACATCATAACTTGCAATCACAAAAAGTACAAAAGCACCTATAAGTCCAAATATAACAGGTAAAATGGTAACTATACGACTTTTAATCAATAAAGATTCAAAAATTCTTTCTAACATTATTTTTCCTGATTATTTTTCAACTCTAACCATTTTTGAGCAATTCTAACAGCATTAGTCGCTGCTCCTACACGAATTTGATCTGCAACACACCACAAATGAAGTATTTTTTTATTGTATTGATCTGAACGAATTCTTCCAACATAAGTTTCATTAGTATCACTTGTAGTTAAAGGCATAGGATATTTTTTATTTTTTGGATCATCTAAAACAACAACATTTGGAGCTTTTTTCAAAATTTGACGCGCTTTAGCAGCGTCAACTTCTTGATTAAAATGCATAGTAATAGACTCGCTATGACTTCTTAAAACCGGAACCCTAACACAGGTTGCTGAAATTTGAAGCTTTTTATGTAAAATCTTTTGAGTTTCATTGATCATCTTTAACTCTTCTTTAGTGTATCCACCATCTGTAAATTCATCAATGTGTGGAATTAAATTTAAGGCTAAAGTATGCGGAAAAGTTTGGGCTTTAAATTCATCTAATTTAAAAGCAAAAAAGCTTTGCATTCCTTCAACTAATTCTTGCATACCTTCTTTACCTGCACCACTAGAAGCTTGATAAGTACTTACATCTACTCGCTTAAGATCAAAAGCATCGTCAAGTGGTTTTAAAATATGTACCATTTGTATCGTTGAACAATTTGGATTTGCAATAATTCCTGTTTTTTTCCAATCCTTAATATCTTCAAAATTACATTCTGGAACAACTAAAGGAATATCTTTGTCCATTCTAAAATAACTAGTATTATCAATAACTACAGCACCACACTCAACTGCAAATTTAGCGTATTGTTTGCTTATATTTCCACCTGCGCTAAAAAAAGCGATATCGACTGGATTTTCCTTAAAAGTATCTTCTTTTAATTCTTTTACTTTATAAACTTTTCCTTTAAATTCTATCTCATCTCCTGCACTTTTAGCACTTGCTAAAGGCAAGATATTTTCAACTGGAAATTCAAGCTCTTTTAAAACGTTTAAAATTTCCTCTCCGACAGCACCAGTTACGCCAACTATGGCTATTTTTTGCTTTTTTGCCATTTTATTCCTTTATTTGATATTGCTTGATTTTTTTCTCTAAAATTTCAAGGCTCATTCCAAGTTCATTTGCTGCTTTTTGTTTATCAAAACCAAGTTCTTTTAAAATTTGCTCTAACAATTCTTTTTCTAAATTTTTCACATCTTTTTTAAAAGTTCTAGCTTCCAAAAATAAATCTTGAGATAAAATTTCATCTCCTTCGCTTAAAATACAAGCACGTTGTACTATAGAAATAAGTTCTCTGATATTACCTGGATAATTGTATTCCAATAAGGTTTTTTCAGCTTCCTTACTTAGACATTTGTTTTCAAAATTATACTCTTGACAAGTTTGCTCAAGAACTTTATTAGCAATTTCTAAAATTTCCTCCTTGCGCTCTCTTAAAGGTGGAATATTTATAGGAATAGTATTCAAACGATAATAAAGATCTGATCTAAAATCTCCATTTTTTATTTTTTCATCTAAATTAGCGTTAGTTGCACTTATAATTCTTACATCGATTTTAATATTTTTAGTACTTCCAAGTCTCACAATCTCTTTTTCTTGTAAAGCCCTTAAAAGTTTTGCCTGTATCTCATAAGGCATTTCGCCAATTTCATCTAAAAATAAAGTTCCTCCATTAGCCATTTCAAAAAGACCTATTTTGGTAGCATTAGCGTCTGTAAAGGCTCCTTTTTCAAATCCAAACAATTCGCTTTCTATTAAATTTGCAGGAATTGCAGCCATATTAATAGCTACAAAAGGCTTATCAAAACGTTGTGAATTTTCATGGATAAAACGAGAAAAAACCTCTTTACCTACTCCACTTTCGCCAAAAAACATAACTGAAGCATCTGTTTTTGCTGCCTTTTTGCTTAAATTTAAAGTTTGTTCTAATTTTTCAGATGTAGAGAAAAAACCTGTGTTTTTATAGGTATTTTGCCCTTTAGGTTTTTTATCAGAAGTTTTTTGACGTATAATCTTTGCACGTTTAATCGCTTCAACTAAAGTTTCTATATCAAAAGGTTTGGTTAAAAAATCTTTAACTCCAAGTCGCATAGCCTCAATAGCACGATTTAAGGTTGCATTTCCTGTCATAATAATAAAGTCATATTTGTTTTCACAAGCTTTAACAAACTCAAGACCATCCATTCCTGGCATATTTATATCTGTAATAATTAAATCTGTATTGGAATCAATCTTTTTAAGTGCTTCTGTGGCTGATTTATAGGATTTTATTTTAAATTCCTCGTATTCACCCAAAGCTATTTCAAGAGATTTTCTCATATTGATATCATCTTCTACGATCACTAAATTCATTACCAACCTTTAGAATTTTTACAATAATAACAAAATAAGGCTTAAAGTCACTTTTTTTTAAGATAATATATCATAGCACTTTTTAAACCAAAATCCACGCTAAAACGTAAAGGTAAAATTCTAATATAAATTTCATTTTGAGCTTTCATAAGATCTGTTTTTGTGATATCTTTTATAGAAACACTTGCGCTAGTAAAACAATCGATTAATTCTTCTTTGTGAGAATTTAAAAAATTAAGCTTGATATTTTTTGTCATATAATCATCGATCATGCCTAACTCAGTTTTAGGAATTTTTTTCAAATCATTATCATTGTAAGGTATTTCGCAAGCAAATTCACTGATAGTATTTTCACTTTGAGTCATAGCCAAAGAGATATTTTGACTTTGATGAAAAAGAATTAAATTTTTACTTGAAAGCTCTGCCCAAAATATAAATTCATCTTGAGCAAAAACCTTCAAGCTTAAAAAAATCAATAAGCAAACAATTCTTTCCACTTGTCCGCATCAATCTTAAGTTCTACATTTACCCTATAAAGACCTTGATTGAAATTTTCATCAATAATACTTGCATTCTTAATCAATCCATTTACTTGAGCAGTAATAGTTGAACTTCTAAGCATAGCATCTTTCACAGTATCTTTACCATTTACTTTCACGCCATAAAGTTTACTTGCAAGTTGTCTGTAAGCATCTGTAATAGCTGCTCTTTTTGCTAATGCAAGTGCTTGGGCAGTAGAAACAGTATTCATTGGAGCAATACCTTCTCCAACAGCAGTAAAACTAAGTTCGCTATCTGTTGTATCAGGAGCTAACATTTTTTCTTGCTTGATGATATCGCGCACATCATCTTTATCAACTTTTTGCACAATAATTTCTGGAGCTTGAGAATTTGCAGAAGCACTACTTGCATTCTTACCCGCTACCCTATTAGTACTTGGCACACAGCCAACAAAAATTCCTGCTACAACTAGCATCATAAAAATTTTTTTCATATTTACACCTTCAAAATTTTTTGTCATTAATATCTATTAAGCAAAAAGCGTTCCAACTTTTTACAAAACTATTCTAAATTTAAATCTGGATTTTCATCACTAATTTCCTCATCAACCTCTTCTTTAGGACATTTAGCAATGCTAACAACTTCATCATTTTCTACATTTACAACAATAACTCCACTAGTATTACGTCCGGCTTTACGAATACTGTGCATATCAACTCGGATCATCTTTCCGCTACTTGTAAGAGCCATCAAATCCATATCTTCATCTACAATCACCACACTAATAAGTTCTTTAGTCTTATCGGTGAGTTTCATACAAATAACACCCTTACCTCCTCTACTTTGAAGTCTATATTCTCCAGCATTTGTGCGTTTCCCTATACCTTTAGCACTAACACTTAGAATTTCTTGCTCATCATTTTCTATGACAACAGCACCCACTAATTCATCATTTTTTTCCTTAAATTTAATAGCCGTTACACCACGACTTACGCGACCAATTTCACGCACTTTTGCAAGAGGAAATTTGATACACATACCTTTTTTTGTAACCGCAAAAAGCATTTTTCCTTTTGTTTCCTCTAATAATTCTTCATTTTCCACTTCATTTTCTGTATCAATATTATCTGCAACTGAAGCTAAAGAAATTTCTTCTTCATCCCTTTGAACAATGATTGCAGTAACTAATTCATCATTTTCATCTAAATTAATCGCTTTTACACCAACACTACGTATATTTTGATATTCACTTAAATTAGTACGCTTAACTATACCATTTTTTGTAAAGAAGCATAAAGATTTACTTTGATCAAAATCAGTTGTTGGAATAATTGCCATAATTTTTTCTTCAGCTTGCAAATTGATCAAATTAACAACAGCTTTTCCTTTAGCAGTTCTTGATCCTTCTGGAATTTTATAAACTTTCAACCAATAAAGCTGACCACGGTCAGTTACAAACATCAAAGTATCATGAGTATTTGCGGTAAAGAAGTTTTCTATAAAATCATCATCATAGGTTGTAACAGCGAGCTTGCCCTTACCACCACGTTTTTGTTTTTCATACTGTTTGCTTGGAACACGCTTGATATAACCACGATGTGTGATAGTTACCACCATATTTTCATTTGGAATTAAATCTTCCATGTCTATATCATCATAATCATCTTCTATTTGAGTCATACGCGGTACATTAAATTTAGCTTTAATTTCTTTTAATTCATCGCGGATTAAGTCTTCAAGTAATTTTTCGCTTTTTAAAATTTCATCCAATCTTGCGATTTCTTTCATAAGTTCTGCAAGTTCATTTTCAATTTTTTCTCTTTCGAGTCCTGTTAAACGACCTAATTTCATATCTAAAATAGCATTAGCTTGAATTTCACTCAAGCCAAATTTTGTCATTAAAGAATCTCTTGCGCTAGCATTATCAGGACTATTTTTAATCAAAGCTATTACATCATCAATATTATCAAGTGCGACAGTAAGACCTTCTAAAATATGTGCTCTTGCTCTTGCTTTTTGAAGTTCAAAAATAGTTCTTCTAATAATGACTGTTTTTCTATGAGTTAAAAAGAGATTTAAAAGTTCGCTTAAAGAAAAAATCTTTGGTTCTTTATTGTGAATTGCAAGCATAATCACACCAAAAGTGCTTTCCATTGTTGTAGATTTGAAAAGATTATTTAAAACAATTTCGCTCATTGCTTCACGCTTAAGCTCTATAACAACACGAATTCCTTCTCTATCGCTCTCATCTCTGACTTCAGAAATTCCTTCAATCTGTTTTTCTTTTACAAGATCAGCAATTTGCTCTATAAGTCTTGCTTTATTGGTTTGATAAGGAAGTTCATCTATAACAATAATATCTTTATTTGACTTTTTCTCTATATGAGTTTTTGCCCTAATTTTTACGCGACCGCGTCCAGTACGATAAGCTTCAATAATGCCTTTTTTACCATATATAATACCACCGGTTGGAAAATCAGGACCTTTGATAAACTGCATCAATTCTTCTAAAGTGGCATTTTTATTATCAAGCAAATACAAAAGACCATCAACTAATTCATTTAAACTATGTGGAGGAATATTGGTTGCCATACCCACCGCAATACCACTAGATCCATTGAGTAATAAATTTGGCACCCTAGCAGGCAAAACATCAGGTTCATTCATAGAATCATCATAATTTGGAATAAAATCCACTGTATCTTTGTCAATATCACGTAAAAGCTCTTCAGCTAAAATGGTCATTCTAGCTTCAGTATAACGCATTGCAGCAGCGCCATCTCCATCTATGGAACCAAAGTTTCCCTGTCCATCTATAGTTGGATAACGCATAGAAAAATCTTGAGCCATTCTTACCAAAGCATCATAAACAGCGGTATCGCCATGTGGATGGTATTTACCGATCACATCCCCGACAATACGTGCGGATTTCTTGTAAGCACTACGACTTCCAACACCAAGATCATTCATAGCATAAAGAATTCTTCTATGCACAGGCTTTAAGCCATCCCTTGCATCTGGAAGAGCACGCCCGATAATAACACTCATAGAATAATCTAAATAACTACTTTTAATGGAATTTTCTATATCGATAATCTCAATATCAGAATCTTTGTTAAAAATATTTTCCATAAAAATCCTTCCACAATATTGAAATTTTTATTTTACCATATTAAACTTTTGCATCAGCTAAAACAAGGGCAAAAAGAACAGAAATTTTGTTTTTTTCTAAAAATTTTTTAGCCTCTAATAAACTAGAACCCGAAGTTACAATATCATCAACTAAAATCACAGGATAAGAAATTCTTTTTAAAAGTTTAAAATTTCTTTTATTTTTTTGCCTATATGCCAAACTTTTTCCAGAATATTTTAAAGAATTTTGAGAATGCAAAGCTCCGAACACAGGCTTAATAAACTGTGTTTTTAAGTATTTAGCTAAAATGGCTGAATGAGAATAGAGTAAATTTTCCACCCTATCATCTAAAGCTATAACATTGATTTTTTGATCAGGAGAAAAGAAATTTTTAAATTTAGCAAAACTAAGTCTTGCTAAAAAATGAAAAACAAAATAACCATAAAAATGATGTTTGGAATGTAATAAATGTTTTATCTCGTGATATTTATAAAAAGAATACACTTTAAAATTATCCTCAAGAATTCTTACCCCTAAAGAAAAATCGGATAATTCTTGAGAACAATCATTGCAAAAACAAAGCAGAGTAAAACCTCCGCAATTTAAACATTTCAAAGCTCTGAAATAATACTCGCTGCTTTATTAGCCATTTGTTTTATAAGTAAATGTGTATAAAATGGAACATCTTTTAAATTTTCAAAACCTTGCACATCTTGTTTTGTGCGTAAGGTGAATTTTCTATTTTTATTAACGTCGCTTAAATTTAAAACTCCAACAAGTTTTGAATGTAACCCTGCTCCATCTTGTCTTGCACTGTATTTTGAAAAAGCAAGATCAATTTTAGTCACATAAGGAGAATCCGCACTATTATCATCAAGTACCACAATGCCTCTAGCTTGAAGTTCTTGTTTTAAATAAACATAAAAAATAGCATTAAAATCTAAATCTACGTACAATTTTTGATTTTTTGCAAAAAATACCTTTTGCTCCTCTTTTAAATCATAAAAACGATGTAAATATACTTTTTTCAAAGCTACCGCAGTATCTAGGGTGCGTTTATTAGCACAACATTGAATTCCAACATCGCTGATATATAAAAGACCTTTTATTTTAGCCTCATAACCACTCGGGCTTTCACAAGGACTACACGCCGAATTTTTAGAAATTTGATTAACTTGATCAAAAGTATTCTTGCTAGCACAAGAATTCAAAAACAAAGCAGCAAGTACAAAAATCAAACACTTTTTAATCATTTTTTCTCCTTAAATTTATTATAAAAAATTATTTTTCAAGCATTGTATTAAAATTATCAATAAAATTCAAGTTTAATTTGAAAATAAAATTCTAATTTTTATTGAAAAATTAACCAAAAATTTTAAAAATTGCATTCTTGTATTAAAAACAAAACTATAATTTTAAGCTTATCTTAATTGGGGGGGGGGATATAATCTAATTTTTATATCATAATTTTAAGGTAGGCGTATGAAATTTATAAAATTATTTTTACTTTCATTTTTAGGTTTTTTGATAGTAATCAATCCTATGAATTTCGGCTATATTATCAATGGATTGTTTATTTTAATCATTATATTAACAATTTGGAATTTTTCAATCGATAATTTAGTCAAAGACATAAAAAGAAATTGGAAAGAACAAACTGAAATAAAAAAACTACTTTTAAAAAGATATAAAATTTTCAATTCCATTGTAAGCTTATCCCCATTTGTATATTCAAGCATGATAAAAATAAAAGACTATGAATATTTTATAAGCTTTGCATTTTCCATATTATTTCTATATGCACTTAAAAGCTTAAAAACGATATCAGATTTAATTTTACTGACTAAAAATGAATTAATAAGCATTGGTAATGACACTCTAGCTTTTAAAAACATAAATGATATTTTAAAAGATATTTTGCCAAAAACCAAAGAAGAAGATCAAGATATAATATCGCTAATAATCAATGACGTATTTAAATCTTTAAAAGATGGATTAAAACTCGAAAAAATCAAACTAGGAGAAAATGAATTTATTTTTAAAGCAGAATATTTGCAAGATTTATTGCAAGTTATAGACGAAATCATCAAATCCGATGAAAGAATTTCTAAAAAAGAAATATTTAAAAAACTTAGTGAAATTATTATACTAGAAAAAAATGAAATTGAAGATTTGATTTTACATCAAGGCAAAATAGAAAAATATCTTTTTGGGACTGATGAGTATTTTATTCACAATATCAACAAAGATAAATTTAAATTTTGTATATCTTGTGGATCAGCTAAGTACAATGATAATAACGATGAAGAATACTTTTGTTCTTCGTTATGTAAAGAAACGGAAAAACTATGTGAAAAACTTAGCGAAGAAATCAATCCTATTATGAAAGATGGTGAAAGATTAGAAGAATACGAAAAAAGAAAAAATTCCACTCTTTTAAATGCTAATATTACTATCACCACACTACTTGCAGAAATTGGCGTGTCAAAAAGCTGGACTAAAAACTTTGCGGTTTTTCAAAATAAGCAGGCAGGACACGGTTTGGCAGCTGAAATTATGAATCATGAAAACGAATCTTTTTTTAAAAAAGCCCAACTTGTTGGAGGAAATAATGCTAAAAATGGTCCAGACAGATTAGTAGATAGGGTTTCAATACAAACCAAATATTATAAAACAGCACAAAAAACTATAAACTCGGCTTTTGATAAAAATGGAAATTATCGCTATTATGATAATAATAAACCTATGACTTTAGAAGTTCCAAAAGATCAATACGAAGCTGCTGTTAAAGGAATGCAAAAGAAGATACAAGAAGGAAAAGTTCTAGGAATTAGCGATCCAAATGAGGCAAAAAATATCATTAAAAAAGGGAGTGTTACTTATCAAGAAGCTGTTAATTACTCTAAATTTTGTTCCAAAGAAAGCTTAAAATTTGATGCTAAGAATGGTGCTGTAACAGCTTCTACTGTATTTGGAATAAGCTTTATTATTAACTCAGCAATTTTATATCACAATAATAAAAATTTAAAAGATGCTCTAAAACAATCTTCTATCATTGCATTTAAAGCGGGTGGGCAAGCTTTTGCGGTTTATATGATTGGAGCTCAGGTGCAAAGAATAGGAGCTGTAAATAATTTTTTACAACAAATGATTGATTTTGAATTTAAAGGAGTGATAGGAAAAAAAATCGGACAAGCCTTAGTTGAAACCTCAGGTAAAAAAGCAGGGCAAGCTGCTATGCAAAACGCTGCTAATAGTGCCTTGAGAGGTCAATTTATAGCTGCAGCCTCTATGATGGCTGTTACTTCTAGTATTGAAGTAACACAAATGATGAGAGGTAAAATTTCTTCAACACAATGTTTCAAAAATATTGCTATTAATTCTTCTTCAATTGCTGGTGGAACAGCTGGAGCTATAGCCGGAGCTGCTTTAGGTTCTGTAGTTCCAGTTGCTGGAACAATGGTTGGGGGATTAGTAGGCGGTATGATTGGCTCAGCTATAACTGGCAAAATTGCAAAAAAATTCTTAGAAGATGTAGAAGATGACTTAATCAAAAAGAAAAGGATATTTTGCGATCATGTAATAACATTAGCAAAACTATTTAAGCTATCTGATACAGAATCTTCTTTATTTAAATCTATTATAGAAGAAATGGTAAGAAATGAAAAGAAATTTTTTGATGAAAATATTAAAATTTCTATGATACTAGCCTCTTCAAATAAAATTTTAAAACCTATTGTCATAGCTATTGTATCCAATAGACCAAAAATCCCTTCTTATGTTTTCAACGATCAAATAATTACTGAAGTTATTGATGAAGAAATGGAAGAGATTATAAATTCAAAATAAAACTTAATCAATTTTTAAAACACTTAAAAAGGCTTCTTGAGGTAAATGAACTTTACCAATAGCCTTCATTCTTTTTTTGCCCTCTTTTTGCTTTTCTAAAAGCTTTCTTTTT
>JACHTQ010000022.1 GCA_020135845.1 Campylobacter sp. W0018
ATAAACGGATTGTAAAAGCAATCCGTTTATTAAAGGTGGTCAAAAAATATAAAAATTATTTTTCTATTTTTAAACCCTATAAATTGCTTAAAAAATTAAGCATTTACTTAGTTTTGGAGTAAATACAATGGTAAAATGGGATAACAATTTCAGTATTAAAAATCTACAATTAGATAAACAACATGAACTTATTTTTAATATTGCCGATATCGCACATCACTTGGCAAAAAAAATAAAAGATAATCATATAGATAAGTCTGAAGAACTTAAAGAAGAACTAAAAAAAGTTTTGCTTAGATTGTTTCAATACGCTAAAGTTCATTTCAGAGAAGAAGAAAAATTTATGGAAAGCATAGATTTTCCTTTAATAGAGGAACATAAATACTCTCATCAGGTATTATTAGAACGAGCTAAAGATCTTTTGAAATATTCTAATGATATTTTTAAACTATCTGAAGAACTTTCAATATTAACAAAAGATTGGGTTTTTGATCACTTTGCCAATGAAGATTTATGGCTATCTAATTTTACAAGCAAAGCTATACATTTAAAAGAGATCAATTACACTTTGGAACATTATATTAAATTAAAATCGATTAAATTGGATCTAAGTAAAGAAAAAAATCATGATTATATTTGCAATTGCTCTTTGCGCATCCATAAAGTTCCAGAAACAATCCATCAAGAACTTGTAAGCAAAGAAAGTATATTACGATGTGAAACTTGTGAACAAATCTTAATCCATTTGGACGAATTTGATCCTAAGGAAAATTTTGGAATTTTAAATCAAAAATTTGAAAGCATTAAGGAGCGAGTAAAACTATGAATAAAATTTTAGAAACTTTAGATCCTTTTGAAAGCCTCAAATTTGAACAAGAAAATTCCCAAGAAGCGTTGGATTTTTCCATAATTGATTTTAAACTTATATGCTCTAATAAAAAACCAGCGAAGCGTAAAATTTATGAAAAAAAAGATTTTGATTTATTTTATTCTGATGAATTTTTTGTAAAAAACTATGATACTATGATACAACAATTCATAATAGAAATTCATCCTAAAAAACCTCAAAATAATTTCGCAGTGCTCCTAAAAAGCGATGCAGCTTTAACACATCTTAAAGTACATGTTAAATGTAGAGAAAATTTTTCTTACTATGCTGATCTTAAAAAAGATATTTTACAAACTATTTATAAAACAATGGCGAAACAAAAAATTTTAATCATCAGATTTGAAAAAAAATTCTTTAAAATGCTCGATGATTTTATAAAAAATCATGAAAATGGAAATGGTGTCGAAGAATTAGAATGTTTTCTTGCAAAAGGAGTTGATAAAATAGACAATCAAAGCGATAAAATTGTTTATCACCAAGAAATCAATGATGATTCTTCGTTGCAAAATTATGATGATGGAAAATTTTGCAAACCTATCAAAAAAGATGAATTATTATTTGAATATATCTTTAGAATTAATGGCAAAGAAGGTAGAAATTTAAGAGGAGCTATCATTAATTTAAATCCTGTTAAATTTCATGGCAATCCTTTTAATATTAAAGATGAAAGCATTTATATACAAGAATTAGAAGATAGAATAAGATATTTTAGCAATTATTATGGCTTTTTAAATAAAGATCGCATAGGTTACAGCATCACAAATGACATTAAAACAAGACAAGTGGGGCTAAAAACTACAGGATCTATTAAAACAGATACTCAAGAAGATATAAAACTAGAAATTTGCAACCATGACTTAAATGATGATGCAATTAAATCAGGTATTGTTAATGTTAAAGCTTCTAATATCAAAGTCAATGGAAACGTTGGAGCAACTGAAATTCACACAAAAAATCTAACTGTCAAAGGACTTACACATAAAAAAAGCTTGATCTATGCACAAAATTCTTCTATTTTTATCCATAAAGGCTATATAAAAGCAGAAAATGTGTATGTCAAAAATTTAGAAAATGGCACAGTAGAAGCTAAAAATGTTTATATAGAAAATTGTATAGGAGGCACAATTAAAGCTGAAAATATCTATATTTGCAATCTTCTCACTGATAACACTTTATATCCTGATAAAAAATTAGTGATATCAGACTGTATAAAAACTAAAAATACGATTATTTGCAATCTTAAAAACAATGATTTAGAATGTGAAAATTTAAAAAATTTAAGCATAAAAGTACAAAATATCCTTGCTACAATCACGGCAAGAACAAAAAATCTTTATAATCATTTAATCAATAATCAAGCAAGAGCTATACAAGCAAAAAAAGAACAAGATCCTTTACCTGTCCAAGCTGAGTTTATAAGGGCGTATGACTCAAAAATTAATGATTATAATTATCTAACGAGTTTGTATGCTAAATTTATTAAACTGAAATTTCAAATTGATACAAAAATAAATTCTTTAGAGCAAATGCAACAAACGACTAATATCTATATCAATACACAAGAAATCGGCAATGATAATTTATTGTTATTTGAAACTGAAACAAAAAAAGAAGAGATTAGATACACTTTATCTTCAAACGATTTTCAAAAAAATTTATATATAGGGAAAATAGAAGATAAACAAGAACTGCGATCAAGCCATTATAATGAAATTGAAATAGAAGATTTAAAATCCAATTATGAAGAATTAAAAAAGGTAAATTCTTTTTAATTTACCTTTTCATACTGATAGCTTTTTGTATCATTTGATCGCTAGTTGTAATGCTTTTAGAACTTGCATCAAAAGCTTTTTGAGTTACGATAAGATTAGATAGTTCAACGCTTAAATCAACATTGGATTGCTCTAAATATCCTCCTTTAAATTTAGCTGTATTTACCACTTGTCCATTTTTCAAGATAAAACTTGGATCTCCACTATTAGCAGTTGCTGCGAAGATATTATCTCCCATAGCTGCTAAACCTTGTTCATTGATGAAATTATAAAGTGCAAGTTTTCCCACAACAGCATTTTTTCCATTGCTAAATTGCGCGACTACGCTACCATCATCTGTGACTTGATATTGCTGAAAAAAGCCTTCTGCTAAGCCATCTTGCTGAGTAATGATATTTTTTTCTTTGCCTGCTTGCACATAAATTCCACTATATCCTGATCCTGGCTTATTTGGATCATAAGGCGAACCTAAGTCTATATTAATATTTCCGCCATTAGGATTTGCAATGCTAGTGATATTATTTTGCAATAAAGCTCCGTTTTTATCAAATACCATATTTCCTTCAGTTGGATTGCCAACAGCTTTACCATTAGAATCATAAATTTGCGCGGTTGCTTTGTAAGTAATATTGTCACCTTCTTGAGGCAAAATTCTTTCTAAGGTCACCCTAAGAACACTTTTGCTTCCATCAGCATTATAAATTGGTGCTTCTAAGATATCTTTATTTGCTTTTTCTTGTTCGGTTGAAACTTGAACAGAACTTAATTTTACACTATTAGGATCTAAACCCTTTAAATCTAATTCATTGCTTTTAAAGCTTAAATTCTCATCTAAAGTCGCCTCAAAGCTCGTTTTAACCCCTTGATCATCAACGAAATTTAAAAGGACTCTATCTCCCGCTTTAGCGCTAAAAACATCTTCTTTGCTTATACTGCCACTGACTACATATTTACCATCTTCTGTTTTAGCAAGAGTAAATTTTTTAGGATCAACATCAACTTTTACAACTTCTTTGCTTGTATTTGTGCTTAAATTACCACTCCATTTTACGTTTTTAGTTGGCTCTGGATTTAAATACATATTAGTTGGAACTTGTATAGGTCTTTGCGTTGTAGCCATGCCTATATCAAAAGCATTATTTGAATTGACTGTAAAACCACTATTAACTGGAACTCCAGTATTTAGATAATCTCCCATCAATCCCGCAACCCTATCGCTATAAGTGATTCCACCAAAAGCAGGATTCATTGTGCCTAAAACAAAGTTTCCATAAGAATCCACTAAATATCCATTTGCATCTCTTCTAAAAGATCCATTTCTCGTATAATAAGCGTTTCCATCAGCTCCTAAAACACCAAAGAAACCTTTTCCTTGTAAAGCAACATCAAATTCACCGCTTGTAGCTACAATAGAACCCTGATCAAATCTTACTTGAGAAGACGCTGCACCGCCACCATAACCACCTTGAGCTGGATTGGTTGATTGACTAGTAATAGTGCTATAAAATATATCTTTAAATTGTGCGTCAGAATGCTTAAAACCGGTTGTATTAACATTGGCTATATTATTAGCGGTAACATCGATACCAAAACTATTATTCTTAACTCCGGAAATTCCGTTATAAAACGCATTCATCATGGCTAAAAACCTTAGCTAAAATATTTTTCAGTATTAGACGAATCATCTGAATCTGTGCTATCCGAAGGTTTTTCTTCTTCAGAAGGTGTTTCTGAAGGCTTTTCTTCTGGTTTTTCTTCAGGAGTTTGCACGGTAGAATTGCTTGAAGTTTTATAATCTGAAATTTCAGCAATATCATCAAAGCTTACATACTGACCTCCCATTTTAGCATAAGCAACCCCATCAACAAATTTAATCGACTCTATAGGATATGATCCATAATTTGCAGTGATTTTCTCTCCATTTTTATTATTATAAACCACTTTAACGGTATATTCACCATCTCCAGCATAAACACCATCATTATTTCTACCTGGCCATTCTAGAGTAAAGAGTCCCTTTGAAACCTCTTGACCTTCACTACTCTTTTCAGAATAAACTAATTTATTGTTTTTATCATAAATTTCAAGCGTTAAACCTTTATTGTCAGAATCTTCAGGCAAATACATCTTTAAAGCGATTACCTCATCCGAACCCGTAAGTTTGATGGTATTTTCATTAACAGTTGCCATTTTACCAATAGCTCCTATAGCCGAAGTACTCATACTAGTTGAAAAAGAATCTGAAAGTTTTTGCATCGTTTCAACCATCTTTTGCATAGTCGTATTTGTATTTTGCTGCATTTCAAGAGCACTAAGTTGTGAAGTTTGAGTAAGCATTTTATCACTATCCATAGGATCTGTCGGATCTTGATGCTGCAACTCAATCAAAAGAAGTTTTAAGAACGCATCTTTATCTAAGGTTGCATTTGGATTACTGACTATACCAGAACTACTGCTACTACTTGTAGAGCTTGAACTATCAGTCTTTGTTGAACTGCTTGTGGAGCTTGAACTATTGCCGACTGGTGTCCAGTTAAGATTGCTATTCCAATTTGTTGTTGCCATCATAAAATCCTTTTTATATTTAAGTCTTTTTTAATTAAAAGCAAAAAGTATTCCAACTTTAGAAATATTTTGCTAAAACGAGTTCCAAATTAATATTTGATTTTTCATTATTGTTTTCTATGGCATCTTTAAAGCCATATCCACTACGATTTTTACCTTTGTTTTGATTTTGTTCTTTTTTTCCTTGATCGCTAAAATTCATTTCAAGTCCAGTAAATCCCATATTAACAAGGGAATTTTTAAACTCGGATTGATGTTGCATAAATAAATTCATAGCATTAGTATTAGAGTTAAAATTAATATGAAGATTGCTTCCTCTTTGCACCAAAGTAACCTCAACTTCACCCAAATTATTTGGATTAAGCGTGATGCTTAATTTTGTAATTGGTGCTTTATAATGCTCCATAGCCTCTTTAAGATCATTAGAGAAATACTGTAAAGTCTCTTTTGGCGTGATATTTCTAGCATTATTTTGATTGACTTTGCTTAAATCTTTTACTAAAGAATTTAAATCCTCTAAACCAACTTTATTAGCCGTTTCATCATGATGATTTTTATTTTGATCAAGATTGAAATTATTTTTTGTTTCTTCTTTGTTGGTATTAAGATGTGTATTATCCTTATTTTGCACCACTTGAGTTTTATTTAAATTTTCAAAATTAACTTTTTGATCATTTAAATTCAATTTTAAATCTTGATTGTTAGTTTTATTGTCTTTTAAAGTCAGATCTTTAGGGGTTAGATTAGAACTTAGATTTTGAGAATCTTTGAGTATTTCTTTATTGGAATTTTTATCTGAATTTATGTTTTGAATTTCGCTTTTTTTGCTCTGTTCTTTTAAATTCTTTGAAAGATCTACTTCTTCTAAATTTTGCATTTGATCTTTTGAAATATTTTGCTTTTTGTCTTCTTGATTGTTTAAATTTTTTAAAATATCTTTCATGTTTTCTTGATCTGTGCCAAGTTCATTGTTTTTATTATTTTTAATATCTTTTAAAAGATCATCCAGCTGAATTGGTTCTTTTTTGGTGTTTAAAGTTTCAAGTTTATCACTTTTGATTTTTGTTTTCTCATTTTCTTGACCTTTGATAATTGAATCTAAATTCTTTAAAGTCTGAGAAAGCAAAGAACTATCATCTTTTTTATGGGTATTATTTTTTTGTAAATTTTGATTTAAATTTTTACTTACATGAGCAATTTTATTGTTAATGATTTCTTTAAAAACATTATCCACAGCACCTTTAAAAAAATCCGCTTTATCAAGATTTGGAAAAGTAGCTTTTAAATCAAGCAAACGATCTACTTTAATATTTTTCACATTTAAACCCAAATCCTTAGCAATGTCTAAAAGCTCATTGAGATTGTTTGCGCCTTTTAAAGCATTAAAATTAGCTTCAGTTTTTACAAGCTGGCTTAATTGGCTTGAAAGATTTGCAAATTTAATATCTGCGGTATCTGTTTTTAATTTATCAAGCAAGGAAAGAATTTGCATAAAAGATGCTGATTCAAAAATACTGATTTTATCACTATCATCAAATGAACCCTTTTGAAGCTTATTGATCGCTTCATTTACTACTTCTTTTTCGCTGATCTTCATATGATCGGGCAAAAATTCATTGGTTTCATCAATGGAATTAAGCAAAGAATTTAAAAAATTCTCCCTATCATTCTCTGCGTTTTGAGTGACATTTTCTTCTTTATTTGTATTAGATTTTTGACTTGTTTTTGTTGTTTTACTAAAAGAATCACTCGATGAAGTTTTACTAGGTACAAGACTTAAAACATCGTTTTGCGGGGCTACATTTGACATGATTTTTCCTTAGTTTATTTTAAAAATTTATCTGCCGCCAAATTAGGAAATCTTTCTTCTAAATATGAATTTTCGTAAATTTTAATCATTTTATTGTCATTTAAAAGAATAAGAATTTCTAAAAGTTCATCTAAATTTTTTGCTTGTGTGATTTTTTCAAAATTTTCTTCATTTTCTAAAATTTCTGAAAGTTCGCTTGAAATTCTTGCCATTTTTTCATCTTTGTTTGACTTTAAAACCTCTAAAAGATCTAAAATTTGAAGCAAAGCTTCATTTTTTCTATCAATCAAATCTAAATTTAATGATACAAAAAAATCTTCATTTAATGGTTTTGACATTTTAATTTCCTTTAAAAAAATAATATTCTGTACAAGATAAAAGCAAGAAGCGTTCCAACTTTTTATTTTTCTAAAATTAAGCAAAATTTTTATATAATCTTAACTTTTGAATTTAATAATGGAGAATCTTTTGGAAAATATCAGAAATATAGCTGTTATTGCACACGTTGATCATGGCAAAACAACAATGGTAGATGAATTGCTTAAGCAATCAGGGACTTTTAGCGAAAGAGAACAAATTTCAGAACGCGTAATGGACAGTAACGATATAGAAAAAGAAAGAGGTATAACCATACTTTCAAAAAATACTGCCATTAATTATAAAGGAACAAAAATAAACATCATAGACACCCCAGGCCACGCCGATTTTGGGGGAGAGGTAGAACGTGTTTTGAAAATGATTGATGGGGTTTTACTTTTAGTTGATGCTCAAGAAGGCGTTATGCCACAAACTAAATTTGTAGTTAAAAAAGCTTTATCTTTAGGACTTAAACCTATAGTCGTGGTCAATAAAATCGACAAACCAGCAGCCGATCCTGAAAGAGTGATCAATGAAATTTTTGATCTTTTTGTGGCACTTGATGCAAATGATGAACAACTTGATTTTCCTATCGTTTATGCAGCTGCAAAAAATGGTTATGCCAAATTAGATCTTAATGATGAAAGTGACAATATGGAGCCACTTTTCCAAACTATTCTTGAAAAAGTTCCTGCGCCAAGTGGTACAAATGATAATCCTTTACAACTTCAAGTTTTCACCCTTGGCTATGATAATTTCGTAGGTAAAATAGGAATTGTAAGAATTTTTAATGGTGTAGTGAAAAAAAATCAAAATGTAATGCTTGCAAAAGCTGATGGAACAAAAATCAATGGTAGAATTTCTAAACTTATAGGTTTTATGGGCTTAGAAAAAATGGATATTGATGAGGCACAAAGTGGTGATATAGTGGCAATAGCTGGTTTTGAAGCTTTAGATGTTGGCGATAGCGTTGTAGATCCTAACAATCCTATGCCACTTGATCCACTCCACATAGAAGAACCGACACTAAGTATCGTTTTTTCAGTCAATGATGGCCCATTAGCAGGAACAGAAGGCAAGCACGTTACTTCAAATAAAATCGCAGAACGCCTAGAAGCAGAAATGAAAACAAATATCGCGATGAAGTATGAAAGCACAGGTGAAGGTAAATTTAAAGTCAGCGGTAGGGGCGAACTTCAAATCACCATCTTAGCTGAAAATATGCGTAGAGAAGGCTTTGAATTTTGCATGGGAAGACCAGAAGTTATTGTAAAAGTAGAAGATGGTGTAAAAACCGAACCTTTTGAACATTTAGTGATTGATGTACCGGAAGAATTTAGCGGTGCTGTGATAGAAAAACTAGGCAAAAGAAAAGCTGAAATGAAAACAATGGCGCCAACAGGAGATGGACAAACAAGACTTGAATTTGAAATTCCAGCTCGTGGGCTTATAGGCTTTAGATCTCAATTTTTAACCGATACCAAAGGTGAAGGCGTGATGAATCATAGCTTTTTAGAATTCCGTCCTTTTAGCGGTGCTGTTGAAAAAAGAAATAACGGCGCCTTGATCTCTATGGAAAATGGAGTGGCTTTGGGATATTCTTTATTTAATCTCCAAGAACGCGGTGTGCTTTTTATCGATCCGCAAACTAAAGTTTATACCGGTATGATCATAGGAGAGCACTCTCGCCCAAATGATTTGGATGTAAATCCTATCAAAGGTAAAAATCTAACCAATGTTAGAGCCAGCGGAAGTGATGACGCTATAAAACTTGTCCCGCCTAGAAAATTAAGTCTTGAAAGGGCTTTAGAGTGGATAGAAGAAGATGAACTCGTAGAAGTAACTCCACAAAATATCCGCGTACGCAAACGCTATCTTGATCCAACCCAAAGAAAAAGAATGGAAAAAGCAAAATCTTAATGGATGCTTTAGAAAATCAAAGAATTCTCATATCTAAACGCTTGAAAATTTTAAAAATTTTAAGCGTTTTTGAGTCTTTGATTGTATTATTTTTAGCTTTTGTTTTTATAAGAGATGCGGTGATATCTCTTATTTTAGCCGTATTTGTAGGTATTTTTTTCTTTCGTTTCACTTCTAAAAAACTTATTCTTGCTAAAAAAGAATTACAAATTAACGCTCTTAATCTTTTTCTTAAACGCTATGGAGCTAAATTTAAAAAAGAGGGCTTAAGTCAAAAAGATTTTTTAAAATTGGAATTTGTTTCAGATTTAAAAGATTTTAAAAGCCAAAATTGCTTTGATTTTAAGGAATTTAAAATCTATGATGTGCAATTTATCAGTGAAAACAAAGATTTTTTTTGTGGAATTTTACTCCAGAGCTTAAATTCAAACAAAAAACATGATTTTAATGATGAAAAAAATATCTATACTAAACTTAAAAACAAAAATTTCACTCTAGATCATATCTTTAATAAAAACAATTATTTTCTTATTGCAACTTTGCAAAATCCTTTCTTTATCGATCTTAGTCAAAATTTAAAAGATAATTTTGAAATTTTAGAAAAAAATTTAAATTCCATCAAAAATAAATTTCTTTAGTCGATATAATCCGTACTTAAAAATTTGTAATATTAAATACTTAGACTTAGTATTTAAGTTTTAATATGATAAAATGGAATAAAATAACCAAAACTAAGGAGAAAACTCATGAAAAAACATGTTTTATTATTAAGCCTTTGTTTAGGTTTAAGCCTAAATGCAAAAAATGTAAGCGATTATAAAGTAGGCGAAGAACTCAATGACAAAGAAGGGGTTGCTTATTTTAAAGAGCTTTCAAACAGACCTGAACAAGAATGGCCAAATAAAAATTTAAGCATCAATGACGTACCAAAAGGCAAAGAAGGAGACTTAATCCGCTATGGTATTAAACTTTTAAGCAAGACAGAAAGCACCTTAGGGCCTTATAGCAAACTCAAAAAAACAAGCAATGAGGTTAATTGTATCTCTTGCCATATGGATAATGATGGCAATGGCTTACCGGGCACGAAAAAATACGTGATCCCATTTTTAAATGTTATGAACAATTATCCAAGATTAGACATAGAAACCATGAAAATCATTTCTTTAGAAGATAGAATTCGTGGCATGGGCGGAACTGATTCTCATCGCTTCCCTGATAACTCTAAAGAAATGAAAGCGATTTTAGCGTATTTTAAATGGCTAAAAAGTGCCTATGGTATCAAAGATGGAGTGAAATTACAAGGTGAATTTTTTGCTAAAATGAATTTCCCAAATCGCCCAGCTGATCCAGTTCGTGGCAAAAAACTTTTTGAAGAAAATTGCGTCGCTTGTCATGGAGAAAGAGGACTAGGGGTCAAAAATGCAAACTATGAAAAAGGCACTGGGCATTTATATCCATCATTGCTTATCTATCCTGATGGCGGACACATGGCTATGATCCCATTTTTAGCAAGATTTTTAAAATCTGCTATGCCTTTTGGTGCAAGTGCTGACAATCCGATCTTAAGTGATGGCGATGCTTTAGATATCGCAGCTTATGTTAATACAGGCTTTGTAAGAATGCCGATCGTTACAACAGAAAACCGCGCAGGACTTGACACCGCTTATAGCAAATCTCCGTCCTTAAAACCTGAATATTTTGCTTCACCACAACAAAATTTAGATCCTAAAGAATACATCAAAGTCAAATACGGACCTTGGAAAAATCCAAACTATTTTCCAGGAGAATAATTGATTTGGGACTCTCCCAAATCAATCTTCTTTCGCTAAATTTTCAAGACTTTTAATCCCCTCTTCGCCGATTAAATTTTCACCTTTTAAATCACTAAATATCGCATTTAACGAACTCACAATAGCTGTAGAATTAAAACTTAGATTTTCTATAGCTCTTTCTCTTTTTTTCCATATATTTTGCAAGGCTCTTTTTTCAGCTTCAAGCTCTTCTCTCATGGTTTGGTAAGTTTTAAGTATAAAAGTGATTTGAGTGTTAAATTCTTTAGAATTTAGATATTCATATAAAATATGATTTTTTTCATCTTTATTTTGCAAGGCATTTTTTAATTTATAAGCGTTGATTATGCTTTCTCTAAGCACAGCTAAGACGCCTTTAAATTCAGCAAAAGTGCAGATTAAAATTCCTTCTTTAAAATGCGTTTTTTCTTTATCTTTAGGCATGGTTTTTGTGATCAAAACCGCGATATCGCTTTTTGCAGCTATGCTATCTAGTTTTAATTTATCTAGCCATTCTTTATTGAATTCTTTGGTGCGTTTGCTCTCGTATAAAATCTTGCCGCAAGTATTTCCAAAAGCATCCTTAACGATGTGCAAACAATCCGCCCCATTAACACCCTTTGGCACTTCTTTTACCTCATCACTAAAATATTCATTTTGGATATATTCTTCGATCAGCAGTTCCGCCGCTTCGCCTTGGAGTTGCTGTGAGCCTTGCTCGACTTTACGTTTTGCCGCATCAAGTTCTTGAGTGACACTTTTAAATTTGATCTCAAGTTCTTTAAATTTTATGTCTTGCTCTTCATTTATGCTTTGAAATTCAAGACGAATTTTTTCCTTTTCTAGCTCTAAATTTTTTCTTTCTTGCTCTTTAAATTCTTTAAAAGCCTCTTCTTTGATTTGCAATTTTAATCTTTCTTCATTTTCTTTTTGTTCTCTTTTTAGCCTTTCATTTTCAGCCTTTAAAGTCAAAAGTTCGCTTAGTTCTTTGCTTTTTTTATCGAGCTCTTCTTGCATGATTTTCTTTTCATTTTCATGTTCTTTAGCGAATTTCTCCATAAAATCTTTTTGAAAAATTTGCTTTTGCAAAAGTGCTTCTTGTTCGATTTTTTGTTTTTCGATGTCAAGCTTTTGGCTAACTTGCTCGCTGATGAGTTTTTCTTGTTCGGCCTTTTGCGCTTTTAACTCGGATAAAATTTTAGAATACTCCGCCCTTTTTTCATTGACTTCTTTTTCAAATTCTTGCTTTTGTTTTTGCATATCTAGTTTAGCTTTGTCTAAAATTTGAGTGTATAAAGCCAAGCTAATATCGATAAAATTTCCGCAATTTGGACATTTTATTTTTTCATTTTGAAAATTTTGCAAATTCTTTCCTTTTGTTAAATGGATTTTTTATAAAAATTATATTAAATTATAGCTTTTTACTTTTTAAAAAGGGAATTTATGCAAAAACAAACACAAATTCACGGCTTTAAAAAATTAAAACTTATTGTTATCCTTGCTTTGATGTCAAGCATAGCGCCACTTTCTACGGATATGTACTTGCCTGCGCTTTCTCACGTGCAACAAAGCTTTCAAACGAGTTCTTTTTTAACCCAATTAAGCCTTGCGAGTTTTTTCATCGCTTTTGCCTTAGGGCAGCTTATATATGGGCCTTTAAGCGATGTTTTTGGGCGAAAAATTCCTGCTTTAATTGGAATTTTGTTTTTCATACTCTCTAGCTTTTTTTGCGTGATCATTGACAATATTTATGCTTTTATCGCTTTAAGATTTTTCGAAGCTCTTGGAGGATGTGCTGGAGTTGTGATCGCAAGAGCGATCATCAATGACTTATTTGAGATCAAAGAAGCGACGGGAATTTTTGCTTTGATGATGGTTTTTAGCTCTCTTGCACCTATGCTTTCACCTACTTTTGGTGGATTTTTGCTCGAGTATTTTTCTTGGCATAGTATTTTTGCTACGCTATTTGCCCTTGGGATCACGCTTTTTTTAATGATACTTTTTGGGCTTAAAGAATCCGCACCCAAAGTTGCTGATAAAAAACAATTATGCCCTTATGAGGCTTTTAAAAAATACAAAATCGTTCTTAGCGATAAAGCTTTTTTCATCTGCGTTATTTGTGTATCTTTTGCACTGGCTGCAATGTTTGCTTATATCGCTGGATCGAGTTTTGTTTTTACGCAATTTTTTGGCATCAGTGAGCAAAAATTTGCACTGATTTTTGGAGCCAATGCCTTTGGATTTGTCATCTGTGCTAATATCAATGCAAGATTGGTTTTAAAATTTGAAAGCAAAAAAATTCTCTCTAAAGCTTTGGTGGTTATGCTTTTATCGACGATTGTTTTGCTTGTAAATGCTTGTTTTTTCCCAAATTTATTTCTTTTTGAATTTAGTCTTTTTACAAGTATAGCTATGCTTGGCTTTATCGCGCCAAATACTGTGACTTTGGCTATGGCAAGATTTAAAGAAAATAGCGGAACAGCTTCAGCTATACTTGGGGCTATGCAATTTGGCTTTGCTGGGACGATTTCTTACATCGTCGGTGCCATAAATGCAAATACACCGATAATCCTTGCTTTGGTAATGTTTATTTGTGTTTTGATTGCTAATGGAGTGTATTTCCTAGCTAAACCTAAAATTTAGCTAGGCACTATGGAATTTTTACGTGCGGTTTTTTGGAGTGAAAAGATACAAAGCAAAAGAATAATACTATATAAAATACTTGTGGATTTTATCGTTTTTTGCATAATCTCATCTTGATTTATGGTTTGCGCAACTTCTTCAAATTTTTGCTCAAATTTTAAAAGAGATAAAATATTTTTTAATTTTTCTTGATTATCTTTTTTATCAAAAGTAGCCAATTCTTGAGATGTTAATTTTTCAGCTATAAAGGAAAAATCGCTTTTAATCAGATATAAAAGATCGTTAAATTTACCAAAATTTGATTTCAAAAATTCGTAAAGTCTAGCGGATATAAAATTATTTTTTTCATCTTCATCTATTTGTTGTATTATATTTTTTAGATTTGATGCATTATTTTCTAATGCTTGCAAAACTCTTTTATAATCCTCTTTGTAATCTTTGTTATATATACTAGATAAAATTTCTTTTAAATTTTCTTTATTGTCTATAATTATTTTTTTAGCAGAATTTAACTCTGTAAAGGAGATATCTTTATAATCTATGCTTAGATTAAAATCTTTTTGAGATATTTTTACAAAATTTAAAATATCATTTGCATTAAAATCATTTAATTTTTTTTCTAATTTACTTTCATAAATTTTACCTGATGAAAATACGTCTATAAAAGGATTTATTAGTTGCGGTTTTTCAAAAAGAACTATAACTAAAACTACATAAGCAAAAAGCCTTAAAATAAAAACAAAAAGCTTAATTTTACAAGTAAAGAAAATATAAAAAATAATTATACTTAAAAAATAAATTATAAAATAAAAAGATGAAGCATATGCCGACGCTAAAAAAGTCCAAAATGTAATTATATAAATACCGCAAGTTATAAACACTAAAACAAAGGAGGATAAAATAAATTGTTTTTTAAGATTCATTAAAGGCATAGTCAATATTATAAAAATGGCATAGCTTATGAAAATTATTATCCGACTTTCGGGAGACGAAAAGCAACTTACAGTTTTAACAGAAAAATAATTTACAATAGCATATAGAGAAATCATTAAAATTGTAAAATTTAAAATTTTTAAAAAATTTGTATGATGATCGCTTGTATTTCTATATATATGCAACAAGACGCAATCAAACCATAAAGTAAAATCGGTCATTCTCTTTCCAAGAACTACTAATTTTCTTGCGGTACAATTAAATTTTACTTTCCAAAAAATTATAAATTTATCCATACTCAAAGGAAATAAAGATTTTGAAAATGATGCCAAATATTCATATGTCAATAATATAACATAAACACAGCAAAATATTAATATAAAAAATGGGACAATCGATATACACTCAATAAATAGCAAAATATTCACAGGTAGATATTTAATTTTTTTTATAAAAGTTATTATTTTTGAAAAATCTATTTTCTCATAATCTCTAGGATTGTAAATTTGACTTTGTTTTGCATTACCTTTTTCATCTTCTCCTAATAGAATTTCTAGCTCTTTTTCTTTGGCATAAAGTTCTAATTTATGCCATTCTTGAGCTTCTAAGGTATTGTTTTGATTTGTTAAAACATCTTTAATAACTCTAAAAGAATCTTTACAATCTTTAGCACATTTTAATTTATACTTATTTTCAATTTTAAAAATATTTTTTTCATCTTGTGTTTTAATCTCACCTTTATAATTTTTATCTTTATAATTATCTTTTATATAATTTTCTACTGATTTAAAATTTAATCTGTCTATATCAACATTAATTAAATTTACAGCTTTTTGATCTTTAAAATAACAAGCACTAAAATTCGGAACCTTTTCAAATTTTACCCCATAAAAACAAGCAGTTTTTTCAAATTCACACACGTGAAAATAAACATGATCTTTAAATATAGAATTATCAAAACGAGCTTCATTTTTAAAAGAACCTGACATAAAAAACGATTTATAAAAAATACAATTTTTTATTTTAATATTTGCCAAATATTCTTTAACGCCAAAATAAAAAACATCTTTAAAGATACAACCATTAAATTTTATGTCACCATTTATATTAGCTTTTCCAATATCAATATCTCCATTAAATTTACAACCAAAAAAATACAATTTATTATTTAATTCAAATGTATTATCAGTAACCAAATCATTATTTAAACATATATAGTCAAATTCACAATTTTCGAAAATTAAAAAGCTATTGTTTGTTTTATATAAACAAAAATATTCAAGACAACCAAATTTGCAGTTGGTAAATTTAATTTCATATTTAAAATCTGTATCTAGCAACTCTCTAGGAAAATAATCAAATTTATATTCACTTATACTTACACCATTGCATTCTACAGTCGGATGATTTATTTTTTCTTTATCAACTCCACATATTCTAGAAACTATTTCAATGCCTTCTTTTGCTTCCTCTGGTGAAATTAAATCATCTCTTCCTTTATGCATATTATTTTCCTTCTATGATTTTTATCTCATCTTCAGTGAGATTGTAGAGTTTATAAACTAAAGTGTTTATTTTGTCTTCTTGAATTTTGGTATCTGCGTTTTTGTCTTGTTCTTTGGCTTTTAAAATCTTATCGACTAGAGTTACTAACTCGTCAGCTGTTTTTTGATTTTTGGAATTTATCTTTGGTATAGGAAGTTTTTCTAAAAATGCTTTCTTGTATCTAAAGCCATTTTCTCCCAAATTTCCACCCGCATAAAACTCCTTGAAAATATAAGCTACAAATTCATTATTTAAAAAAGCAATTAAATATTTTAGGTTTTCCCCTGTTAAAACAAAACTTGTAGCTTCTGCATAAAAATTTAATTTTGTATCTAAATAAAATTGAGGCTCCCTTACTATTTCGCTATAAACAATCTTTTCTTTTTCAAATTGCAATAAATATTCTTTTGTTGGATTATTATCCAATTCAAGCCAATGATGCTGCCCTAAATATGGTTTTTGCTGTGTTTTAGGTTTATTGGTACATTGTCCTCTAGCTTGTAATTTTTCTTTATATTTTTTCAAATGATTATATATAGCTGGATAATCTTTTTCTAAAATTTTATAACTTCCAAATTCAAAAGCTATTATCCAAAGTCCCGCCCATTCATAAGCATATCTTTTTATATCGCGTCCGCGTAGCATTTTGCGTATGAGTTTGGCGGTGCGTTCTTTTTCTTCTTCGTCTTTGCAATTTGCTAAAATCTCATCTTTTTTTTCAGTGGTGATGATAAAAGCTTCATTGTAGCCAGTTTTGATACCATAATTTATATTAAGCCCATACCAATCCTTAAGTGGAGTGCCTATACGCTCTATCTTAGCCTTTAGGGCACTGATGTTTTCATCGCTAAAAGTAAAGCTTTCTTTACTTAAGGATTTTTGCGGAAGTTCTTTGAAATTTGTATTTAAAGCGATATTAAAAGTTTTTAAATTTTCATTATCTAAGGCAAGGTATTTGAAATAAGAATCTTTAAGCTTTAGTTTTTTAAAACTCAGTATGCTTGTATCCACTGTGGCGTTACCAAAAACTTTGACGCCGTTTAGATCGATGTATTCGCAAATTTGAGTATTTTTGAGTAAAAATTCACGCAAAGCCTCGCCGTATCCTGCACGAGTGTATTTGTTAGATGTGATGAAAGATAGGACGCCATTTTCTTTAAGCACGTTAAAACCTAGCTCGTAAAAATACGTATAAATATCGCTCGTGCCTTTATAAACCTTATAATTTTTCGCCAAATTTGGCTTAAGTTCTTTTATCTCTTCTTGTCTGATATAAGGCGGATTGCCGATGATGAGATCAAAGCCTTGAAAATTTCCATTACTATCAAGCACTTCAGGGAATTCAAAACGCCACTCAAAAGGATGTGATTTTTCTAGCTCAAAAATACGCTCATAAAGATCTAAAAGTTTTTTAAATTCTTTTCTTGCAGCTTTTTCATCAAAACTGAATTCAAACATATTTTTAGAAAAAAAGCTTTTAAATTTTTCATCGTGATGTTCATCGGCTAAAAAATCGCCGTATTTTTTAGAATACTCGTTTGCGTTGTTGGTTAGTTGTTTGATTTCTTTGGCAAATTTGTCTTTAAGGCAAAAATTTTTAAAAGATTCTTTGAGGTTTTTGATTTCTTTAGCGATGAGATTTTTATCGGTGTAAAATCCTTCCTTATAGTCTTTAACTATGTGTTGATACTTTTTCATACGCTCTTTGATGTTAGGGTAATGCGATAAAGACTTTTGAGTGTCAAAATACGCGATCAAAGAATTTCCGCATTTTATGTTTATGTCGATGTTGGGTAGGGTTTTAAGATCGTGATAATTCTCATCATCAAAACTTTGATAAAAACTATGCTTTAAAAGCTCTATCCAAAGTCTTAGTTTGGTGATCTCGCAAGAATTTGGGTTGATATCGACGCCAAAAAGATTGTTTTCTATGATGTCTTTTTTTGTGTGAAAAAGTTCTTGTTGGATCAAATGCGCTTTGTCTTTGTGCGTGCTTGGGCGTTTGTATTCTATAAATTCACCTTTGCGATCGGTGATGAGAATTTCATCGTTTTGCACCTCTAGGTAAAATTCTTCTTCGAAAAGATTTAATTCATCATAAATGCTAAGCATCACATTTAAAGCAGAAACCAGAAAATGCCCACTTCCCACGGCCGGATCGCAAATTTTGATGGAATTTAAAAGCTCTTTTTGTGCGTTTTTGTCTTCTTTTCTCAAAGATTTTCTTAACTCGCTTATGTCTTTAGCCTCAAGATCAAATTTGGCGTTGAATTTATCAAGAACTACTTTTGTGATACTTTCTTTACACATATAAGAAGTGATAAAGCTTGGTGTATAAAAACTTCCTTCTTTGTAGCCGTTGAGTTTTTCAAAAACATTTCCTAAAACGCTAGAGCTTATGAGTTCTTTTTGGCTTAAAATTTCGCTTTGCTCATCATCGCTACCAAAATCAAAACTATCTAAAAATTCAAACAAATACTCTAAAAGCCCAACTTGTCCTTTTTTAGCCTTGCATTTATCATCCTTTAACACCGTGTGTTTATAGTAATCAAGCTTTAGATTGTTGCTTAAATTTGCGATTTCAAGGGTATTTTCTATGCTTTGTTTTTCAAATAAAGATGAATTCAAGTAAGGCAAATAAGCAAATTCGCTTTTCTTTCTTGCATCTTTTGCCTTAGCTAAAATTTCAAAGAAAAGTTCGCTCAATTTACTAAAATCTGGAATTTTTTTGACATTTAAAAATTTCAAATTTTTATCATCATTAAAACGCACCAAATTTGACTCGATAAGCTTTAAAAATAAAATACGATTTAACCATAAAATCAAAAGCTTTAAAATGACTTCAAAATTTTCTTCTTTAAGCTTGGAATTAATAGCCGTATAAAAAGTACCCTGCTCTTCCTTGCTTTCCTCGCTTTTGGCGATGATGAGTTTTGAGTTTTGTTTGTTTTCACAAAGCCCTAGGATATACAAAAGCTCTTTATAAAACGCGTTGTTTAGGGAATTTGCGTCGTTTGGATTGAATTCGGCCAATAAACAAGCTTTATTAAAAATTTTAAACAAGAGTTTTAACTCGCTAAAGCTTGGTTTTTCTTGCTCTAAAATCGGCTTTAAGTCGATAAAAATTCCTTTCAAACTGCTTTTAAGATAAAGATCTGAATTTAAAAGCTTTTCAAATTCCTTGTAAATTTCATCGGTATTGCCTTTAAAAAGAGAGGCTTTGTTTTCAAAATTTTCAAAAGCTTCTTTACAATGCTTGTTTTTGTTAAAAAGCTCTTCAAACAAATCTGCCTTGAAAATGAAAAAACTATAAAAATCCGTGATGATGATATGCTTAAGCGATGAATTTAGGGCTTTTCTTTCGCGAAGATAATACAAAATGCACTCTTGCAAGGCTTTGCAATTTAGCTTGTTTTGAGTGAAAAATTCTTTAGAATGAGGCGTTTTTGCTTCGATGATGACTTGAGTAAATCCATCTTTTTTTAAGGCTAAATCTATGCCGCTATTGCCTTTGTGTATGCTTTTGACTTCGCATTCAAAATTTAAACTTTCAAAAAATTTGCTTAATGCATTTGCTACGAGGGAATCTTCGTTGTTTTTGAGATTGTTTTCGAGGTTGGTTTTATAGTCCTTTAAAATCTTAACAAAATCGTTTAATTCTGTCTCTAAAATAGGCTTTTTGCGATAATAAGGATTTAAAAATTCTTTTTCATTAAGCAAAGTAAAAAGCATCATCAACCTTTAATAAAAAAATAATTTATTATTTTACTAAAATTTACTTTTGATAAAGAAAAAATCCCTACAAGTTTTTTAATTTTTTAAGAATTTAATACATTAACAATGTCTTTATATGTCTCCTTTACCAATTCTTTCTCAAAAAAATCATTTAAAATTTGAATAAAATCTTTTACATGATTTTCATTTTCGATCAACCAATAAATAAAAGCGTATTCTCCTTCTAGTTTTTGATTGTTTATTAATTTATCGCAATAATAATGATCTTTGTATTTTTTAACATTTTCTTTTTTTATATCTTTAAACAATTTTAAACATTGCTTATATTTTTCATCTTCAACATCTTCATCATCGTTTGATATTTCAAATGTTAAACCAAAAGTATCGTAACGACTTTTTTGAAAATAAAGATAAATACAAGGATATAAACTCTCATTTTTATAATCTTTAGGATAAAAAACTAACACGCCTTGATTGACGCGATTTTCTTCTATTTTATTAGCAAGAAAAATAATATCGCTTATTTTAATTTCCATTTGCTCAAAATTGTCAAAAAATTCTTCCAAGATGGTTTTGCAAATACTATTCCATTTATACTGAATGATATTTTTAGCTTTTTTATAATCTTCTTCTTTTAAATTTTTAAGTTCTGATTTGTTTTTGCTATATCTATATAAAATCATAGCATTGTTTAAATTTTTCATTTTTGTTTTTATATCTTTTGAAAAAATAAATTCCAACACATCATCTCTTTGAATATACTCATTTGTTATATACCATTGTAAAATATCTTTATATTGTTTGAGAGAAAAAATAATATTTTGTATATCAGATGAGAATTTTTGATTTTTAATTGATTTTTTTTCATATATTTTTATACATTGACAAATCCATTCTTTAATCCACATATAATCCATTTTCAAATAGTAACTCATGATATTTTCATTTTTATCTTTGATCAAATTTTCTTTTATAGTAAAACCGCCTAAGCTGTAATAACTGGGATTAATATCCGCATCTTGATGCAAATATATAGTTAATATATTTTTATAGCAATCATTTACATCTTTGATATTTTTTCTTATAAAGCTAATGTAATCTTTTAATTGATTTTTTTGATCTTTTGCGTAAATTTTATTTTCTATTATAATATATCTTTTATCTTTGAATGTTATCAAAATATCTATTCTTCTATTATCTTTGACACAGGCTTCTGTTTCTATACTTTTTATATCTTCTACGTTTAAATTTTCAAACTTAGTATTTTTTAAACTTTTACCAAGTTTTTCTAAAAATATTTTTGCAAAATTTTTTTGATAATGTCCTTTTTCTATATCAACCAAATAAGCTATAAATTTAGAATGATAATTTTCTTTTTCTTCAACATTTAAAGCTTCAAATATATTTATATCGCTAAAACCATCATTAGCATCTTTTTCAAATTTATGATCTGCTTTAGATAACCCTTTGATAAAATATTCCATATCTTTCCTTCTATGTTACAACTTCTCATGCTCATCTATCAAACAAACCATTTTTTAAATTATCATTTATTATATAAAAAATATATTGAATAAAAACTTTTATTGTTTAATCACAAACTAAAATAGGGCTAAAGTACAACCAACTAAACTTTTAAATCCTACCTAATCAAACTATAAAATAAACCTTGATAAATGCTAACCCTAAAACATTTCTCATAAATCATTTATTAAAACCCAAACCCTAATAAACTTCTCTAATTTATTCACAAGCTAAAACAACAAAGTTAAAACATACAAAGCATCCAAAGAAAAATTAAAAGATTAATTTAGCAAGATCCATAAAACTCATTTTAATAAGACTAACCAAACTAATCCCAAAAACTTAACTATATAAGACAAATCTAACCAAACTAACTTAACCCTAACAACCAAAAAAACAAAAACCAATCAAACATCAGTTAAAGCTATACAACTAAACAAGATAAAGCTACACAAGCAAATACAAACCCAAACCTTAAACCAAATCCTTTTAAATAACCAAATCAAAGATAAAAAATAAATTTCAATAAATCTAAAAAAATAATCTAAACCCTTAACCAAACAACCAACCTAAAAAACCAATTAAAAACCCCACATAAGTAAATATAAAACCCTAAACCCTATATAGAAAAACAACTAAACCAAACTAACAACAAAGATTAACTAAACTATAAAA
>JACHTQ010000023.1 GCA_020135845.1 Campylobacter sp. W0018
GGTGATAACGTAAAAGTTATCACAGGAGATGATAAAGGTAAAACAGGTAAAGTTTTAGCTGTATATCCAAAAACTCTTAAAGTAGTAGTTGAGGGATGTAAAATTGCTAAAAAAGCGATCAAGCCTAGTGATAAAAATCCAAATGGTGGCTTTATTAATAAAGAAATGCCAATGGATATTTCTAATGTGGCAAAAATTCAGGAGTAAGCAATGATGAGATTGAAAGAAAAATATAATCAAAGCATTAAGCCTGCATTGGTTAAAGAATTTGATATTAAAAATCCTATGCTTATTCCAGCAATCGAAAAAGTAGTTATCAGTGTGGGAGCTGGAGAACTTGCTAAGGATCAAAAAGTATTGCAAAATATTGCTGATACAATTTCTCTAATTGCTGGGCAAAAAGCTGTTATCACTAAAGCAAAAAAATCTGTAGCTGGTTTTAAAGTCCGTGAAGGATTTCCAGTTGGGGTTATGGTTACTTTAAGAAAAGACAACATGTATGCTTTTCTTGACAAACTAATTTCTATTGCTCTTCCAAGAGTAAAAGACTTCAGAGGTTTAAGTAGAGATGGTTTTGATGGACGTGGAAATTATAACTTTGGTCTTGATGAACAACTTATGTTTCCAGAAGTTGAGTATGATAAAATTTTAAGAACTCATGGTATGAATATTTCTATAGTTACAACAGCACAAAACGATAAGCAAGCACAAAAACTATTAGAACTTATCGGTGTACCATTTGCAAAAGGAAGAAAAGATGGCTAAAAAATCAATGATTGCAAAAGCGGCACGTAAGCCTAAATTTAAAGTAAGAGGCTATACTAGATGCCAAATTTGTGGACGTCCGCATTCAGTTTATAGAGATTTTGGAATTTGTAGAGTTTGTTTAAGAAAAATGGGCAATGAAGGCTTAATTCCAGGTCTTAAAAAAGCAAGTTGGTAAGGAAATAAAATGATAAATGATATAATTTCAGACTCATTAACAAGAATTCGTAATGCGGGAATGAGAAAACTTGAAACAACTAAACTTTTACACTCTAAAGTTGTTGAAGCTTTGGTTGGGATTTTTCAAGCTAAAGGCTATATTGAAAGTTTTAATGTTATCGAAGAAGATAAAAAGAAATTTATCAATGTGATCTTAAAATACGACGAAAAAGGAAAAAGTGTGATCAATGAACTCAAAAGAGTTTCAAAACCAGGTCGTCGTGTTTATAAAGGAAAAGATGAAATTAAACGTTTTAAAAATGGTTATGGTACGATTATAGTAAGCACAAGTAAAGGTGTTTTGGCTAACGATGAAGCTTATAAAGCAGGAGTTGGTGGCGAAATTTTATGTACCATTTGGTAAAAAATCTGCTTTTTATGGTATTGGGTATCCATTCTTTACAAAAAGTAGAAATATCCTAGACAAATAAAAAGGAAAAATATGTCTCGTATAGGTAAACAACCAATTGCTATTCCTAGTGGAGTAGAGGTTAAATTAGAAGGAAATTTGCTTAAATTTAAAAAAGGAAATTTGGCGAAAGAGCTTGATACAAAAGCTCATGTTAATGTTGAGATTAAAGATAATAATATTCTTTTTTCTCCAAAAGGTGAAGACAGACAAAGCAGAGCTTATTGGGGAACTTATAGAGCTTTAGCTTATAACATTGTTGTAGGTTTAACTCAAGGTTTTTCAAAAACTCTTGAAATCAACGGAGTAGGTTATAAAGCTGCTTTAAAAGGAAAAATTTTAGAATTAAGCCTCGGTTTTTCACATCCTATTAATTATAATATTCCTGAAGGCATTGAAATTGTAGTTGATAAAAATAATGTGATTGTCAAAGGAAGCGATAAGCAAGTAGTAGGACAAGTTGCTGCTCAAATTCGTGAATTTAGACCACCTGAGCCGTATAAAGGAAAAGGCGTTAAGTATTCAGATGAGCGTATTATCCGCAAAGCCGGTAAGACATCTAAGAAATAAGAGGACTAAAGAATGAGAGCAAATGTATTAAAAAGAAAATTAAATTTAAGAATTAAAAGAAAAAAGAGAATCAGAGCAAAAATTTCTGGTTGTGAAAATTTTCCAAGAATCTCTGTATTTAAATCAAATAGAACTCTTTATATCCAAGCAATCAATGATGTTAAAGCTGTAACTTTGGCTGCAGCAGATGGACGCAAACTAGGTATTAAAGCTAACAAAGAGGGAGCTAAAAAAATTGCTGCTGAATTTGCGAAACTATTAAAAGCTAAAAAAATTGAGCAAGCTGTGTTTGATAGAAATGGTTATGTTTATCATGGAGTGATCGCAGTTTTAGCTGAATCTTTAAGAGAAAATGGCATTAGGCTATAAGGGGTAATTGATGGAAAAATATAATAGAGAAGAATTCGAAGAAGTCATTGTTGATATTGGTAGAGTTACTAAAGTAGTTAAAGGTGGTAGAAGATTTAGATTTACTGCTTTAGTGATTGTTGGTAATCGCAAAGGTTTAGTAGGTGTTGGCTATGGAAAAGCTAAAGAAGTTCCAGATGCTATTCGTAAAGCAGTCGATGATGCATTTAAAAATATTGTTGAAGTAAAAACTAAAGGTTCAACTATTGCTCATGATGTAGAAGTAAAATACAACGCAAGTAAAATTTTACTTAAACCAGCTAGCGAAGGTACAGGGGTTATTGCTGGTGGTTCTACTCGTCCTATTGTAGAGCTTGCTGGTATTAAAGATATTTTAACTAAATCTTTAGGCTCAAATAATTCAGCTAATGTGGTTCGCGCTACCATTAAAGCTTTAACAATGCTAAAAGGATAAGTCATGAATTTAATAAAAGCAGCGGGTTCAACGCATAAAACTAAAAGAATAGGTCGTGGTCAAGGCAGTGGTATGGGAAAAACTGCTACCAAAGGTGGAAAAGGCCAAACAGCTAGAAAAGGTTATAATGAAAAAAGAGGTTTTGAAGGGGGTCAGCAACCACTTCAAAGAAGATTGCCAAAAGTAGGTTTTACATCTAAAATAGAAAAACCTTATGTAATCAATGTTGAAAAAATTACAGCTGTAAAAGACCTAACTGAAATCACAATTGAAAACATTAAAGGCGTTCACAAGCTTTCAAAATCTGTGAAAAAAGTTAAGCTTATTGGTGCTAGCGCTAAAGGCTTAGTATCTAAAATTAAAGACGAGAATATTAGCGTCACTGGAACAAAATAATGAATAGAGCATTGACGAATAAGATCTTAATCACTTTAGCTTTTTTATTTGCTTATAGGGTTCTGGCTTATATTCCAGTTCCTGGCGTCAATGCTGATGTGATTGCGGATTTTTTTAACCATAATCAAAATAATGCTTTAGGTTTATTTAATGTTTTTAGTGGTGGGGCGGCTCAACGTTTTTCTATTATCTCTTTAGGAATTATGCCCTATATCACTGCTTCTATTATAATGGAACTCTTCGCAGCAACTTTTCCAAGTATCGGTAAGATGAAAAAAGAACGCGATAGTATGCAAAAATATATGCAAATTATACGTTATGTAACTATATTGATCACTTTAGCTCAAAGTATAGGTGTAGCTATAGGTTTACAAAGCCTACATGGCAAGGGTGGATCAAGTGCCATTATGATAGAAAATTTAAATATGTTTATCGCACTTTGTGCTATTTCAATGCTTGCAGGAACTATGCTTTTAATGTGGCTTGGGGAACAAATCACTCAAAAGGGTATAGGAAATGGTATTTCTTTAATTATTTTTGCAGGTATTGTTTCAGGGATTCCAAGAGCGATTTCAGGAACTATAAGTCAGGTAAATTCAGGAGAGATGAATTTCTTAACTGCTTTTGCTATTTTTGTTTTGATTTTAATTACAATAGGTGCTATTATTTATGTAGAGCTTGGAGAACGTAGAATTCCTATTTCTTATTCTCGTAAAGTAGTGATGCAAAATCAAAATAAACGTATTATGAATTATATTCCAATTAAAATCAATCTTAGCGGAGTGATTCCTCCAATCTTTGCAAGTGCGATTTTAATGTTTCCAACAACCATTTTACAAACCAGCACAAATCCTTATATACAAGCCATTAATGATTTTTTAAATCCTAATGGATACGTATTTCACATTTTGACTTTTATTTTTGTGATTTTCTTTGCTTATTTTTATGCTTCTATAGCATTTAATGCTAAGGATATTGCAGATAATCTTAAAAAGCAAGGTGGCTTTATTCCAGGAATTCGTCCAGGTGAAGGAACTTCAAATTATTTAAATGAAGTAGCCTCTCGTTTAACCTTATCTGGTTCTATTTATCTAGGAATTATAGCAACCTTGCCTTGGGTTTTAGTGAAATTTATGGGAGTGCCTTTTCAATTTGGCGGTACTTCAGTGCTTATTGTAGTGCAAGTTGCACTTGATACGATGAGAAAAATCGAAGCTCAAATTTATATGAGCAAATATCAAACCTTAAGTGCGGTAGGTTTGTAGAATATATAATGCAAAAAAATAAAGCAAGGAATTTCTAAATTTTTCATTTCCTTGCTTTATTTTTGCTTATTTTAGATAAAGTTATTTTTTTTAGATTTATCCAAAAATGATCCTTTGGGACAAATGGCTGTTTTATCGCACAGAAACGGTGCCATCTATGGTTTTTATACGCTTTTATTTTTTTCTCAATTTAATTTATTAGCTAAATAAGATATAGTTTTAGTGTGTTTAAAAGAAGAAAAACACAATATTTATAAGTTTTTAAAATCCTACTTGAATAATTTTATATCATAAAAGGCGTGATAACAGAAAACAGAGGAGCTTTATCACATGGAGCGGTGACTGTAAGAGAGATGAAGTTACCTACTGTAATGAGTGTAAGAAATGCTATGAAAATTCTTAAAAATGGAATGAAAGTAAAAGTTGATGGTGGAAAAACTAGAGTTTGTATTTTCAATTAACCCTAGCTTTTTGTTTTAAAAATATAAATATGATACAAACTGTAAAAATCACAATAGCCCATATCAAAAAAGCATCAACTAGGCCTATTTGCCTTACTATAGGTTGGGATATGATAGGGCTTAAAAATTGTCCAAGGAAAATGCAACTTGCTAGTATCCCATAAGCTCTAGCTCTTGCATTTTCAGGACATATAGAAAAAAGATAAGCAGTATTATTAACAAGCATAACCCCTCCTCCAGTTCCTAATAATGCTAAAGCCATTAAAACCGCTATAAAGTTATGAACTAAAAACAATAATAAAAAGGCGCAGCCTACTATAAACAAAGTCAAAATATAAATTTGCTTAATGCTTAAAAAACGCATAATATATTTATAGCTAAGCGAAAAAACTCCATAACAAAGAGCCGAAACAGACATAGAAATTCCAATGTATTTAGGATCTAAGCCTAAATGTCCTTCGATGTAATAAGGAAGTTGTGTTGGAGAAATGTAATATACTACCATAATAAAAAATCCTATAAAATAAATAGGAAGGAATTGCCAATAATTTGTTTTTGTTTCTATTTTAGTGTGATTATAAAATTTAAAACGTGGTTCGAAAAGATAAAATATAGCTATAAGAGTAATGAGTATCCCAAGCCCATAAACTAAAAAAGGATAACGCCAAGAATAACTAGAAACAAAACCCGCAATAGAAATAAAAACAGCGCCTCCAACCGCACAGAAAAAACCTTGCAAACTTAGGGCATTTTCACGCCGATTAAATCCACCATGGCTATAATAATCCCCAAGTAAAGCTGAAGCTCCAGTCATGATAAAAGCTGTAGCCATTCCAAAAATAGCTCTAGAAAGTAAAATGGCATAGATATTATTGAGAAAAAATCCACTCACTCCAGCTATAGTCCATATTATCATTGCAGGAAAAACAAATTTTAATTTACCAAATTTATCCATTAAAATTCCCGCAAAAGGCGATAAGATAACTACAAATATGGCAGGCATAGTTAAAACCAATCTTACTAGGATATCAAGGTGAGCTAAAGTAAAACTTGTTGAGCTTGTAGCGCCTGCTTGAGTTAAAAGACTTTCAAAATGTCTGCTGATCGCTGGTAGTGCTGAAGAAATAACCACGCTGCCTAGCATAGTCATAGCTGCCATGGAAAATACTGCGATTTTAAAGGTAGATTTTTCGGTAATTTCGACTATTTTTTTATCTAATTTTGTATCATTGGGATGAAATTGATAATGTTTTTTTCGCATTTTAAAGCCTTTTTTATTTTATTATACTCCAAATTAATTATATGTTTCTATTTTTAGCAATTTATAAGTAAATTTTTAAATTTTTTTAGCTAAATTCAGCTTTTGTTTATTAAGATAACGAAATGTTTCTAAAAATCAGCATTTGAGGTTTAGCTCATGAAAAAAAAATTAATCATAGTAGAGTCTCCTGCTAAAGCTAAAACTATAGGTAATTTTTTAGGGAAAAATTATGAGGTTATAGCTTCTAAAGGACATATAAGAGATTTACCTAAAACAAGCTTTGGTATAAAAATAGAAAATGATGAATTTATACCAGAATACAGAATAACAAGCGATCATAGTAGTTTAGTTAAAGAGCTTAAAGAAAAAGCAAAAAATGCTTCACAAGTTTATCTTGCAACAGATGAAGATAGGGAAGGTGAAGCTATAGCTTATCATATTGCAAAAGCCATAGGTAAGGATGAAAATATTTTACCTCGCATTGTATTTCATGAGATCACCAAAAGTGCGATTGAAGACGCTTTAAAAAATCCAAGAAAACTTAACATGCATTCAGTTAATGCTCAACAAACTAGGCGTTTATTGGATCGCATAGTGGGTTATAAACTAAGCCCTTTATTAGGACAAAAAATTCAAAGAGGTTTGAGTGCTGGGCGTGTTCAAAGTGCTGCTTTGAAAATTATAGTTGATAGAGAAAAAGAAATTCGTGCTTTTGTGCCTTTGGAATATTTTAGCATCGATATGATTTTTAGTTTTGATTTGGATGCTGAGTTGGTTGAATTTGATAAGGCAAAGATTGAAAAATTAACCATTACCAACAAAGATCGTGCAAAATTTATCCTTGAGGCTTGTAAAAATAATGCTTATATTATAGAAAATATAGAAAGCAAGGAAAGAAAAATCGCTCCACCGCCTCCTTTCATGACTTCAACTTTACAGCAAAGCGCAAGCAATCGTTTAGGATTTAATCCTAAAAAAACCATGATGTTAGCTCAAAAACTTTACGAAGGGGTTAATACTCATCAAGGCATGATGGGTGTGATTACTTATATGAGAACTGATAGTTTGAATTTGGCTAAAGAAGCGGTTGATAAGGTAAGAAAATTGATCCAAAAAGATTTTGGAAAAGATTATTTGCCTAGCAAAGCTAATGTTTATGTAACAAAGGCTAAGGGTGCTCAAGAAGCACACGAAGCTATCCGTCCTACAAATTTGGAATTTACGCCACAAATTGCGGCTAAATTTTTAGATAAAGATGAATTAAAGCTTTATACACTCATTTATAATCGTTTTTTGGCTTGTCAGATGAATCCTGCTATTTCTCAAACGCAAAATGTTTTTGTAAAAAACGATAAGGCTTTATTTAAAATAAGTGGTAGAAAAATTCTTTTTGATGGATATTATAAAGTTTATGGAGATATGGATAAGGATAAAATTTTGCCTAATCTTAAAATAGGTGAGAACTTAAAAATTCAAAAATTAGAAATGAATTCGCATTTTACTGAACCCCCTTCAAGATATTCTGAAGCAGGGCTTGTGAAAAAATTAGAAAGCTTAGGTATAGGACGTCCATCAACCTATGCTCCGACTATTTCTATACTTACAAGTCGTGATTATGTTAAAATTGATAAAAAACAACTCATTCCCAGTGATATTGCCTTTAATGTAACTGAAGTGCTTGAAAAGAATTTTAGTGATATTGTAGATAGCAAATTCACTTCAAATCTTGAAAATACTTTAGATGATATTGCCGAAGATAAAGCGGATTGGCAAAATATCTTAAAAGAATTTTATTACCCTTTTATGAGAAAAATTGAAGAGGGAAAAACAAAGATTGCAAGTCAAAAAACGGTGACAAAATTAGGTGAGACTTGTCCTGACTGTGGAGGAGAGCTTGCGATAAGAAAGGGACGTTTTGGTGAATTTGTGGCTTGTTTAAATTTTCCAAAATGCAAATATTCTAGAAATTTAAAAAATGAAAATAAAGCAAATGAAGAAAACGCAACCGCAAAAAAAACCAATAGTATAGGCATAATTTGTCCTAGTTGTCAAAAAGGTGAAATTGTAGAACGTTTTTCTAAGCGTGGAAAATTTTATGGTTGTAGTGCTTATCCAAAGTGTAATTTTATTTCTAAATATAGGCCAAGTGATGAAAAATGTGAAGAATGTGGCGAAAATTTGGTTATTAAGGAACTAAAAAAAGGTACTTTTTTAGAATGTCTTAAATGCAAAATCAAAAAAGAAATGAAAGAATAAAAGAAAATTATTTAAGTCTTTTTTTGTTAGAATGCGAGTTTTAATTGTTAAATAGGAGAAACGATGCAAATCATGCTTTGTGCTATTTCTAATATAGCAAGCGGAAATTGCTCAGAAGATTGCAAATATTGCACTCAAAGTGCTTATGTAAAAACAGATATTCAAAAATATAGACGTAAAGAAATTTCTCAAATTATTTTAGAGGCTAAAATTGCTAAGAAAAATGAGGCTTTGGGATTTTGTTTAGTAACCGCTGGACTTGGACTTGATGATGAAAAATTAGAATATGTTTGTGAAGCTGCGATGGCGGTTAAAAAAGAAGTTCCTGATTTACTCCTTATAGCTTGTAATGGTATGGCCAGTGTGGAGCAGCTTAAAGAATTAAAAAAAGCGGGAATTTTTTCTTATAATCATAATCTTGAAACCTCTAAAGAATTTTTTCCTCAAATTTGCACCACACATACTTGGGAGAGTCGCTTTCAAACTAATCTTAATGCTAAAGAAGCAGGACTTATGCTTTGTTGTGGTGGAATTTATGGTATGGGTGAAAGTTTTGAAGATAGGATAAGCCTAAGAAAATCTTTACAAGAATTACAACCTTTTTCAAGCCCGATAAATTTTTTTATCGCTAATGATAATTTAAATTTAAAAGCTCCTAAATTGGATGCTGATGAAGCTTTAAAAATTATCAGCGATACTAAAGAGGCTTTGCCGCAAACTGTAATTATGGTTGCAGGTGGAAGAGAGATTGTTTTAGGTGAAAGACAATATGAAATTTTTAAAGCGGGTGCAAGTGCTATTGTTATAGGAGATTATCTTACGACAAAAGGAGAAGAACCGAGTCGTGATATAGTCGAGTTAAAAAAGATGGGATTTACATTTGCATCACAATGTCATTGATACGCAAGGTTTAATTGACTTAAAAATTCTTATAGTTATAGCACTTTGTTTATTATTTTCTCCACATATTGCTAAAATTTTACGTTTGCCAATTTCAGCCACTGAAATTATTTTGGGATCGATTGTGGCTTATTTTGGCTTTATTGGAAAGAGTGAAAATTTTTCTATTTTAGCTAATGTGGGTTTTTATTATCTGATGTTTATTGCAGGTATGGAAATAAATTTAAGAACTTTTTTTAGTCTTGATAAGAAGATCATTAAAAAAAGCTTTTTATATATTATCTTGCTTTATGTTTTATCTTTGCTGATTGTATGGATTTTTAAACTTTCTTTTGTCTTTGTTTTGATTATTCCTGTTATGAGTGTAGGGCTTTTGTCTTTACTTTACAAGGATTTTGGAAAAGAGTGCGATTGGTTAAATATAGCCATGATAGTCGCAACCTTAGCTGAGGTTATTTCCATAGTTCTTTTAACGATAGCTGGGGCATTTTTGCAAGAGCAAACGACAATTGTAGATGTAGCGCAAAGCATTTTATATCTTACCATCTTTTTAAGTCTTTGCTTTTTGATTTTTAAATTTCTTGGTGTTCTTTTTTGGTGGTATCCTCAACTCAAAATCGTTCTTATGCCCTGGGAAGATAAAAATGAAAAAGATATTAGATTTTGTATGGCAATTTTTATTTTAATTATCGTTGCTATGATTATTGCAAAACTTGAAATTGTTTTAGGATCTTTTATCGCGGGATCTTTTATCGCGACTTTTTTAGGCCATAAAAAAGATTTAGAGTCTAAAATTTCAACTTTTGGTTATGGTTTTTTAATTCCGATTTTTTTTGTTTATACGGGTTCAACTTTTGATTTATCGATGATTTTAAATTATCATATCGTTTTAAAAGCTATTTTGTTGATGCTTGTAATGGTGGGATTAAGAATTTTATGTGCGAGTGTTTTTGCAACAACGATAGGTTTTAAAAATATGGTTTTATTTGGATTGAGTCATTCTATGCCCTTAACTTTGTTGATTGCAACAGCTACATTAGGATATTCTGCAAAAGTGCTTGATCAAGAAATTTATTCAGCACTGATATTAACAGCTTTGTTTGAGGCTATTTTGGTAATGAGTGCGATTAAATTTATTTCAAATATCAAGAAGTGATTTTCGTTTGTTGGAATATTTTGGCTAATATTGGATTAAAGTTTTAAATTTTAAGGAAAAATGATGCGCTTAGATTATTGGTTAGAACTTGCTATTGAAGCGGCAAATAAAGCTTCTAAGGCTATTATGCAAGAGCGAAAAAATTTAAAAGATTGGAAAAAAGAAGATGGCTCGGCTTTAACTTCAGCTGATTTAGCATCCGATCAAATTTTAAATGATATTTTAGGAAAAACAGATATAAAGGTTTTATCTGAAGAAAAAATTCTAAGCCAAAAAGAGAGTGAAAATTTGCAAACTTTTTGGCTTATCGATCCACTTGATGGCACTAGTGGATTTTTAAAAGGCTTGGATGAATTTTGCATCATGATTTCTTTGATTCATGAGAATAGGCCTATTTTATCGCTTATTAAAAGTCCATCGACTGAAGATATTTATTATGGGCACAAAGAAAGTAAAGTTTATAAAAATGATAATCTTTTAAATGTAGATGAAAAGCAGTTTAAAGATAATCAGTTTAAAGCTTTATTGAGTGTAAACCATTTAAGCAAAACAGATTTAGAATTCGCACAAAAACATAAATTAGAGGCTGTTAATATTAGCTCTGGGCTTAAATTTTGCGCTATTTTAGAAGGCAAAGCAGGAATTTATAGACGCCTTGAGAGGCTAAATATTTGGGATATAGCAGCGGGGGATTTTTTAGTCAATTTAAATGGTGGATTTATGGGGATGTTGGATCAAAATTTAATTTCTTATAGTCCTTTAGAACATAGATCGCAATTTTTTATATGCGTTTCTAAAAAAAGTTTTTTAAAAGATTTTTTATAATAATCAAGGATTATCAATGAGATTAGCTTTTATTTTATTTATAAGTTTGTTTTTAAATTTTAATCTTTTTGCTAATGATTTGTCGCAAAAAAAGATTATTAAGCTAAAATCAAGTGAAGATAATTTTGAACTAATAGATCTTGGACAAAATCCAATTAATTCTAGTTTAGACAATCAAAAAGCTGTTTTTGATAGCTCAAGTTTGATTGAAAAAACACCTGCTTTAATCAGGGATAAAGATAAAGATTTTGCTATTGTTTTAAGTTTTAGAAGAAATTTCGGATATCTATCCGATGGGCTTAGAGTTGAATCTAGAGACTTTTCAACTTTATTTTCTAAAAGATTGATCGATGCCTTAAATCTAAATTTTGCAAATTCGGTAGCAAATGATTTGTATCAAAGTCCTAAAATTTTATTAAGATTTTGCCCTAAAGATGCCAAACTTATCAATCTCAGCCCTTTTTTAACACATGAGAGAGATAAAAATAAAATTTATGCTAAATTTATAGATTATCTTATCGTAGTTAATTTGGATGATTTTTATGTCAATACCACAAACTATTTTATAACTGTAACTAAAGATGCTGTTGCTAAAATCAATTTTAAGATTATTTCTTTAAGTAATGGCAAAATTCTTCAAGCAAAAAATGTGAAATTAAATTTTGCTCTTGATCCTAAAAATTCAAGCAAAGACTATCAAAATATTATAGATCAGATGCCTAAAATGCTATCAGAAGTTATCCTTAAGGAAGTAAAAACATTAACGCTTATGCATTAATGTTTTTAATTTTTTCTTGTAATTCCTCTATACTTAAAAATTCTTCTCTTAATTCTTTTACTATTTCATGTGCGCTTATAGGATCAAGTTGAGATAAGATTTTTCTAAGTTCGTCTTTGATTTGCCATTTATCCATCTCTTCTAAATTGATATAAATTTGCATATTTTTTCCTGTATTTAAATTAATAAGAACAAAAAATTAAATGATAATAACTTCATTTTCTAGCATGATTCCAAATTCTTCAAAAACTTTTTTTCTTGCTAGTTCGATCAAAAAGATCGCATCTTCATAACTTGCATTTTTTTTATTAATGAGAAAATTAGCGTGTTTATCGCTTAGCATCGCATCGCCTTTGCTAAAACCCTTTAAGCCAACCGCTTCAATCAAGCGTCCAGCAAAATCTCCTTGGGGATTTTTAAAAATAGATCCAAAACTTGCCCCGCTAGGTTGATTATTTCTAGCATTTTTTAAAGCTTCATCTTTTGTATGATCAAAGCCAAATTCTAATTTAAATTCCGCCCAAAAAAAAGGCATTTTTAAAGGACAAAATCTATAATCAAAATCGATATTTTCACGTAAAATTTCACCTTTTGAAGTGGCGATTTTAATTAAATTTTGACTGATGTATTCTCCTTTAAGCCCCGCATTCATTTTCAAAAGTCCTCCTAAGGTGCCAGGAATTTTACTGAGGTATTCAAAGCCGCAAAGATTATTTTGTTTGGCAAAATTATATATTTTTCTAGAATTAGTTTTGCATCCTATACGAAGATATAAAAAATCCGATTTTTGATCTAGAATTTCAATGAAATCAAATTTTTCACCTAAAATTCCTATATTTTTTGGCTTAGGGCTTATGAGTAAATTATTAGCCCCTCCTATTAAAAAACCTTCAAAATCGCTGATTTTATCTAAAATTTGAACTTCAAATTTATCGCCTATGCGAATAGATGAGTATTTTTTAAAATCAATAATCATTTAATAAAAGTTGGAATTTGATTGAGAATGTTTTGAGTAAAATCAATCATTGTAGTTGTCATCCAAGGCATTAAGAAGATAATTACAATAACCACTAAAATGATTTTAGGTACAAAAGAAAGTGTCATTTCATTGATTTGTGTTGTCGCTTGAAATATACTGATAATCAAACCCGCAATCAAACCTGCTAAAAGCATAGGTAAAGATAATAAAAGTGTGATTTTAAAAGTTTGAACCCCTAATCCAACTAAAGTACCTTCATCCATGTTTTCCCCTTAAGAATTTCTTGCTTGTTCATATTCGCTAGGTATGAGATAATCATTTACATTTATAATCTTATCATAAAATTTGTAATCATATCCTAATTTAAATAAGGTATCAATGGCTTTAAATTGTGTTTCATCCATGCTAATTGAATTTTTATTTGCATAAAGATTAAGATAAGTGTCAAGCTTGTCTTTATCCACGCGAATAAGATTTCTTTCTAGTAACATTGGAGCTATAATTTGGCGATTTGAATCAGCGATTTTTACTGCAAGAGTTAAATCTTTTTCGATTTTAATAGCATCGTTTAAAGGTAAAGATCTGCGTAAAGCCATTCCGCCTAAAGGCAAGGGTAAATTTTCTTTGGCTAGTTCTAGCCATATATCCCAAATTTCAGCTTCTACACAAAGATTTTGATCAAAATCTAAAATACTTTCATGGATCAATACCCCAGCATCTACTTCTCCACTTAAAACCGAATTTTCAATATCTAAAAAGTTTTTATAAATAATTCTAGCTTCAGGATATTTCATACGGAAAATTAAAGCATTGGTTGTATTAGCTCCACTAAGAGCGACTTTAAAATTCCTTTTTAATTGAACATTTTTTTTCTTAATCAATTTAGGCCCATAGCCTTGTCCAAAGCTTACTGCTGTGCGTAAAAGAGCGTATTCTTTGGCGATTAATGGATAAAGTCCAAAAGAAATGGCTGTAGCATCAAATTCATTTTTTAAGGCAAATTCATTAAGGGTTTGTATATCTAAAGCGGTGTTTTTGTAATTAAAATGATTGCCCACCCAACCAAAGTGAATTGCCATAAACATAAATATATCATCAGCATCGGGAGAGTGTGCGACTGTTATCGTTTTTTTCATTGTGTAGTTTAACCTTGATTAAATTTTTTATCGAATAAATTATTTTATAAAATTTCATTTAAAAATTTATAAAAATAAAACATTATTTAATTTTATTTTGTAGAATTCTTAAATTAAAATTTTTTAAGGAATATAATGGACGACAATAAGAAAAAATCTTTAGATGCAGCCTTAAAAAGCCTTGATAAAGCTTTTGGAAAAGGAACAATTTTAAGGCTAGGAGATAAAGAGGTTGAGCAAATAGATAGTATAAGCACTGGATCGGTTGGCTTAGATCTTGCTTTGGGTATAGGAGGTGTGCCTAAAGGAAGAATTATTGAAATTTATGGTCCTGAGAGTTCTGGTAAAACAACCCTTACTCTTCATATTATCGCAGAATGTCAAAAAGCAGGTGGAATTTGTGCTTTTATCGATGCAGAACATGCATTAGATGTTAAATATGCTAGAAATTTAGGCGTTGATACGGATAATCTTTATATCTCTCAACCTGATTTTGGCGAACAAGCATTGGAAATTGTAGAGACTATCGCTAGAAGCGGTGCTATTGATCTTATCGTTGTTGATAGTGTGGCTGCTTTAACACCAAAAGCGGAAATTGAAGGCGATATGGGAGATCAGCATGTGGGTCTTCAAGCAAGATTGATGTCACAAGCCTTAAGAAAACTTACTGGTATTGTACATAAAATGAATACAACGGTTATTTTCATCAATCAAATTCGTATGAAAATAGGTGCTATGGGTTATGGAACACCAGAAACAACAACTGGAGGAAATGCACTTAAATTTTATGCTTCTGTGCGTTTAGATGTTAGAAAAGTAGCAAGTTTAAAGCAAAGTGAAGAGGTTATAGGAAACCGCGTTAAAGTGAAGGTGGTTAAAAATAAAGTGGCTCCTCCATTTAGACAAGCTGAATTTGACGTGATGTTTGGAGAAGGCTTGAGTCGTGAAGGTGAGTTGATCGATTACGGTGTTAAACTTGATATTGTCGATAAAAGTGGGGCTTGGTTTTCTTATAAAGATAAAAAATTAGGACAAGGTAGAGAAAATTCAAAAGCATTTTTAAAAGAAAATCCTGAAGTAGCTGAGGAGATTACAAAAGAAATCCAAAATTCTATAGGCGTTGAAGGTATGATCAGTGCCTCTGAAAACGATGAAGAGGATTGAGATGTTATTGATTGAAGATGTAAGAGCTTTTGAAGTTTTAGACAGTAGAGGTAACCCCACTCTTAAAACCGAGATTATGCTCAATGATGGGAGTGTGGGATCTGCTATAGTTCCAAGTGGTGCAAGCACTGGTTCAAAAGAGGCTTTGGAATTGCGTGATAACGATGAAAGGTTTTTTGGGAAAGGCGTTTTAAACGCTATTTCAAACGTGAATGAAATTATCGCTGAAAATATTATAGGCCTTGATGCTTACAATCAAACCCAACTTGATGAGGTGTTAAAAGAGCTTGATGGGACAAATAATTATTCTAAAATTGGAGCCAATGCGACTTTGGGTGTTTCTATGGCTTTAGCGCGTGCTGCTGCTAATTCTTTAAATATCCCTTTGTATCGTTATTTGGGCGGAGTTAATGCAAGCATTTTGCCTGTTCCAATGTGTAATATTATCAATGGAGGCGCCCATGCAAATAACAATATAGATTTTCAAGAATTTATGATTATGCCCTTTGGTTTTTCAAGTTTTAAAGAGGCTTTAAGATCGGTTTGTGAAATTTATGCTAATTTGAAAAAAGAATTAGCAAGTCTTGGGTATTCTACAGCTTTAGGAGATGAAGGTGGTTTTGCTCCAAATTTATCTAGCAATGAAGAAGCTTTAGAGCTTTTAATGACATGTATTAAAAAAACTGGATATGAAAAAAATATTAAACTAGCCTTAGATATAGCAAGTACTGAATTTTTTAAAGATGGAAAATATCACATAGAGGGTAAAATTCTTTCTAGCGATGATTTGATTGAAAAATACATTGAACTTTGCTCAAAATATCCTATTTTTAGCATCGAAGATGGTTTAGCTGAAAATGATTTTGATGGATGGATTAAACTCACTCAAAAATTAGGAGATAAAATTCAACTTGTTGGGGATGATTTGTTTGTTACTAATGAAGATATTTTGCGAGAAGGTATTGTTAAAAAAATGGCTAATGCTGTTTTAATAAAGCCAAATCAAATTGGTACTATTACCCAAACAATGAAAACAGTGCGTTTAGCTCAAAGAAATAATTATAAATGCATTATGTCTCATAGAAGCGGAGAAAGCGAAGACACTTTTATTGCTGATTTTGCAGTTGCTTTAAATACAGGGCAAATTAAAACCGGTGCTTTAGCGCGTGGGGAAAGAACTGCAAAATATAATCGTTTGCTTGAAATAGAGTTAGATAATGATGAGTATTTAGGAGAGAAACTCTGAGTGATTTATTAAAAGAATATGACGAAAGCACCAAAAAGAAGGGCTTTTATGTTCATATTGTAAAAATGTTTTGTTGGACTTTATTGGTTATTATTGGGGCGATTTATTTCGGGAATATGCTTTTTGGACAATATTCCTTAGATACTTTGCTTTCTTTAGAGGCTACTAAAGAAGACTTAACCAAACAAATATCTTTGCTTAAAAAGCAAAATGCCAAAGCCCAAAAAGATTATTTTGAATTAAAAGGATTGTATCCAAATGAAAACTAGAATTTTGACAATATTTTTAATTTTTACATCTTTTTTAAATGCCGATGAAAACCCTTTTAAAGTGGAAAAAAAAGAAAAAATGATTGTGCCACAAGAATTTCAAGAGAGAAGTTTTAAATTTAATTCTGATGCGAGGATTTTAAAAAGTGTCACTTTTCATTATGTTAAAGCAGATGGTAGTGAAGATAAATTCAACGTTGATATTAATAAAAGTATCAATTGGCACGATTCTTATGTTTTAACACATTCTAAAACCCCAGAGCCTTCAAAAATTCTAGATGTTTCTGTTACTATACCGCAAAATACCGGCCAAGAAACCAATAAAACAACCGAGGTTGATATCCCTTTGCAAATTGCAAAAATTTATGATTTTATATCTTATACTGTTTATAAAAATAAAATCAAATTAAATACTCAAGATGATCTTATTAGTGATTTTTCAGTGGGTAATCCTAGTAAGATTATTATCGATTTTAAATCCACAGTAATTTATCCGACTAAAAACATACGCCTTAAAAATTCTATATTTAAACGTATAGATTTTGGATCTCATAAAGGATATTATAGACTAGTGATTTATCTTGATGGTGTGTATAATTATGAAATACAAAAAGATTCTACAGGATATATGGTTCATTTATCTTGATTAGATTTTTTCTTTTAATTTGCCTTTCTTCTTTTGTTTTTGCTGATGAAATCTTGCTTTTGACTCAATTTAATAAGCAGGATTTTCAAAATAAAAATTTGCATGAATATGTAATGAGTGAAAAGCTCGATGGTGTTCGTGGAATTTGGGACGGAAAATCTTTAAAAACTCGAAAAAATCAAACCATAACGCCTCCAGCTTTTTTTATGAAGAATTTTCCTCCTTTCGCTCTTGATGGGGAGCTTTGGATAAATAGAAATCAATTTGATCTAGTCTCTTCTCTTATAAGAACAACACGCTCAGATGCAAATTTATGGAAAAAAGTCAGCTATAATGTTTTTGACGTGCCTAAAGCTTGTGAAGAATTTAATCTCAATCCTTGTAGTCTTGAAAACAGACTTCAAGTTTTGCAAAAATATTTACAAAAAAATCCCAATCCATATATAAAAATCATTCCGCAAATTCCTATTGAAAATGAAAAACATTTAAATGAATTTTATGAGAATATTGTAAAAAACAAAGGCGAAGGTGTAGTCATACGCAAAAATTTAAATCCTTATGAAAGAGGAAGAAGCAAACAAGCTTTGAAATTAAAACCCTATAACGATGCAGAATGTCAAGTGATCGGCTATACAAAAGGCAAAGGAAAATTTGAAAATCAAGTCGGTGCTTTAATATGTAAAACAACAGATAATAAAATTATTAAAATAGGTAGTGGTTTAAAGGATAAAGATAGAAAAAATCCACCTTCTATAGGAACTATTATTACTTACAAATTCAGCGGATTAACTAAAAATTCACTTCCACGTTTTCCAGTTTTTTTACGCATTAGAGAATAAATTTCTTGACTTATGGTTTCTTTTTTGATAGAATACTAGTTTTTAAATTCGGGGTGTAGCGCAGTCTGGTTAGCGCACTTGGTTTGGGACCAAGGGGCCGAAGGTTCGAATCCTTTCACCCCGACCATTTTAATTATAAAATGGTGAGTGTAGCTCAGTCGGTTAGAGCATCAGATTGTGGTCCTGAGGGTCGTGGGTTCGATTCCCATCACTCACCCCATCAGAGCGCCCGTAGCTCAACTGGATAGAGCGACAGACTTCGGATCTGTAGGTTATGGGTTCGATTCCTATCGGGCGTACCAACCTTTTATGCGTTCATAGCTCAGCTGGATAGAGCAACGGCCTTCTAAGCCGTAGGTCAGAGGTTCGAATCCTCTTGAGCGTACCACTTTTGCGGATGTGGTGAAATTGGCAGACACGCCAGACTTAGGATCTGGTGCAGCAATGCGTGAAGGTTCAAGTCCTTTCATCCGCACCACTTTATTTTTTTTCATTTTTAACCATGATAATATTAATCAAATAAAAATAGCTTATTAAAATTTTTATTAAAAGTAAAAACAATAAATATATGCTAAAATACACATTGAATAATAATTAATTTTGTGATGAATGTTAAAAAGGAAAGTTATGAAAAAAATACCTGTGAGCTTAAAAGATATATTTAATATCAAAAAAGAAGCATCAAGTGAATACAATAGTTTTATATTGTATTTAATAAGAATTTTATTTAATAACGACAGAGAAAGAACTCTTACCGAATATGATATCGTATCTAGTACAACATTTATAAACTTTATAAATCCAAAAATACCTGCTATAGAATTAAATAATTATCAAGGAGTATCTTCGATACAAGGGTTTTATTACACTTTGAATTTTTTTAAAGTGTTTAAATTAAATCACCCAGCTATTAAATTTACCGAGTATATTTGGTATGATAGTATTTCATCGGATATTATGTTTGTAAATGAGTCTTATAACAATCTTATCAATACTAGAATACCGTATTTTAACCCAGATTATAACGGCTTGGATTATGTGAATATTGATAGAAGTGAATTTAATAAGCTAATAAACAGAACTCATAAATTAAAATCAATGTTGAAAAAATATGAGAATTTAAGGCTAGATAATCACGTTAAAAACAATATAGAAAGTATCATTTGCTTGTTGTGTATTTATTGTAGCGAGTTAGCAGATGATATTGAAATATCTTCGTTAAATGATGGCAGGATAGTATTAAATATAGCAGGATATTTTAGTATAGTTATTTTTAAATTTAACCTATTTAAGCCAAGCTATATTAAGATTATAGGACATTATGATATAAAAAAAGATATTAAAGACGATAGATTAAATATATATACGCTTAATGACGAGTGTATAACATTGTTTGGTTTTATCAAATTTATCACTTTTGTAAATTATATATATAAAATGAAAAAAGATGTAATGAGCTACCTTGTAAAAAATAGTATAGATGTTGATTCGTTAGATGAAAAAAATCCTAATATAATAAATAACGCCAAATTTGAGACTATTTATAAAATTATTTTAGATAAATATATAAATAATTACAAAAAGGTTGTGGCTAAAAATAAATTGAAAATAGATAAAAATAGTTATTTCTATAAAAGATTTATTAAAACCGCTGAAGATATATCCATACTGCTTACATTAGATATAATATCTAGCATTAAAAAATAGCTTTGTGATAATAAAAATATAAAATAACTCGCAAAATATAATCAATTTAAGCCTTTACGGCTTTTTTTGATGTTGAAAATTAAACAAAAAGTCCAAAAATAAATTGTTTGGTGTGATAAATTTTTGCAAAATTTGTAAAAAATAAAAATAGCTAATTGTAATAATTTATTTTGGTTTTAAAATTACGCAAAAATCTTTGGAAATGATTTTGGTATTTAAAGTGCAAAAAGATAATAAAATTTGCAGCTTTTTTATATTTTTATTGAAAAATAGAGGTTTAAAAAATTTATTAGAGCGAAATTTATCACTTAGATTTTTTTGCATTGATTATTGTTTTAAAATTATTCAATACTTAAAAAATGAATTTATAATATCATCATTTATTTTAAAAAATTTATAATATAAAATACATTTTTTTAACAATATTTATTTAATAATAATTAAATTATTTAAATTTATTTCCTGTAAATACATAAATTTTCAATATAAAAAATATTTTTTATATTTATCATTACAAATTTTTATTATTAAATGTAATAATTATTACTATATAATTGCAATTTTTATTTTAATTACAAAAGGAGAATAATTTGAGAAGTTTAAAAATTAAGTTTTCCGTGAAAGGAAGGGATTGATGAAAAAAAGTAGTGTATCATTAAAATTAACTTTATGTGTAGGCGTTTTGATAGTTATTGTATTGGCTGTTGCGAGCACTATAAGTTATTTTGATTCTAAAAATAACACTTTTGAATTACTTGAAGATACTCAGTTAAAAACCGTAGAAGATGTTGTAATGACATTTGATAATTACGGAAAAAACAGACGGGTTGCCACGGAAATTCTAGCTAAAGAAATTGAGAAGAGGCTATATAAAGATGACAATGAAGAAATTTTCACTTTATTAGAATCTTTCAAAGAAGCTTTTGGTTTTGAATTTATCTTCTTGGGTTTTGAAAATTCAAGAAAAGTTTTTACCTCTGATAGAAAAATATTAGATTCTGAAGCCTTTAATCTTAAAAAAATAGCATGGTATAAAGAGGTCAAAAACACAACCAAAGCAACTGTATGCGGCCCATCTAGATCAGATATTAACGGTAAAGCAGTTTTAACCTATGCAATGCCTATTTATAAAGATGGAAATTTTGTAGGAGCTGTTGGTGGTGATTATAGCTTAGAGCAATTTTCTAAAGATGTTTTAGCTTTTGGAAAATCCATAAGCACTTATGCTGTAGTTTATAGTCCAGAGGGCGAAATTATGTTTCATGAGCGTCCGGAGCTGATTTTAACAAAAAATCAATTAAGCACAAATATTGCCAATGTGATTAATTCTGATTCTAACCATTATCTTAACCCAAGAGAAGAAAATGCTCTTTTTAAAGTTGCAGATAGCAAAGGAAAAGATTATAGGGTATTGTGTAGCGCAACAATTAATCCAAAATTTAGAGTATGCACAATAACCCAAGATGAATTTTTTACAGAACCGGTTAAAAAAACCCTCTTCAAGCAAGCTCTTGTCGGCGTCATTGCAACCTTAATCGCCCTCATCCT
>JACHTQ010000024.1 GCA_020135845.1 Campylobacter sp. W0018
AAGATAATTTTTTAAGCTTAGCTATAAAAAATCCATCATAATCTGAATTTGGAATAATTCTCTTGCATTTTGAAATTTCTTGAAAAGACTCACTTTGTGCATCTTTTACTATAACATGTTCTAAATTGATATCTAAAATTTCGAGTTTAAATTCGCTTTTTAAGGCATTTTCTATGACTTCTTCATTTTCTTCTTTGGTAAATGTACATGTGCTATAAACAAGCTCTCCGCCCACTTTTAAAGCCTTTAATGCAGAATGTAAAAGCTTTTTTTGCGTTTTAGCTATATTTTTTATTTCTTTATAACTTTTTTCTAAATCAAAACCCATTTTTGCAAAAGTCGAGCACGGGGCATCAAGCAAAATTTTATCAAATTTTAAAGGGCATAATTTTCCTATTGTTTTACCATCTTTCATAAAGCATTTTGCATTTACTCCATAATTTTGAAGATTTTTTTGCAAAACAAAAAAACGATCCTTACTGATTTCATTACAAGCTAAATAACCTGTATTTTGCATAAAATTAGCTAGATTAATGCTTTTGCCACCTGGAGCAGCACACATATCTAAAACACTTTCTCCCGCCTTTACGTCCAAATTTAAAGCACATAAATAAGAGGAATAATTTTGTATATAAAATTTAAATTCATTAAAAGCTTTCATAGAGCTTAAAATATTTTTATCCTTAGCCTCAAACAAATAACAATATTCATTGATTTTTTTCCATTTTAAATGAGCTTTTAAAAAATCATTTTCCAGCTCTTTAAAATCGCACTTTAAAGAATTTAAAAAGACACAAATATTTTTTTCCTTTTCAAAAGAATTTAAAATTTGAGCAAATTCTTTTTCCGTATAAAGCGTTTTGATTTTAGAGAGCAAAATAATCCCTTATCATAATAAAAGCTGCCAAAGAATCCAATTTTCCATCTTTTTTTCGAGTATTAGTCCTTTGAAATTTCAAAGCCTCTTTGCTTGTTCCACTTTCATCTACATAAATCACTTCTTTTTCAAATTCAAGCAAAGAAACAAAATGTTGAATGCGTCTTTGCATTTCATCTTCGCTTAATCCTCCTTTTGGAATACCCACAATCAATAAAGAAATATCATATTCTTGTAAGATTTTTTTTATTTCTGTAGCGGCTTGATTGCGATTTTTTCTTATAACAGCATCAAGTGGAAGTGCTATTTTATCGATGCAAAGCGCCACTCCAATACGCTTTAAACCCACATCTAATGCTAATGCTCTCATTTTAAAACTCTTATCAATAAACCCTCGATAGAAATTTTACCCTCAAGTTCATATTCGTAAACTTTTTCACCATAAAGCGCTAAAGCCTCGTCGATACTGACACCTTTTTTACAAAAATCCAAAAATTCATCTTGCTTGTCTTCGCACACTTTTGCAAACTGGCCAACAAATTCTTTAAAATCATAAATTAATTCCGCTTTTTTCTCTTTCAAAAGTAAATTCGTCCCACTACTTTCATTGATCCTATGAGGTAAAACGTATAAAGGTTTTTTTAATTCTAAAGCAAGTTTAGCACTTTGCATAGAGCCACTACTTATATCAGCTTGGGCAACAACTACAGCTTCACTTAAAGCGATAATTAAACGATTTCTAAGCAAAAAATCATATTTTTTAGGGATATAATTTTCTTCATATTCGCTTAAAGCTAAGGCTTCTTGATACATTTGTTTGATAATTTTTTCATTGCTTTTTGGATAAATTTGACTCAAACCATTTGCAAAAATTCCTATCGTATAAGGCATAGCAGCAATACTTGCACTGATATCAACCCCCAAAGCCCCGCCGCTTACAACACAAATTCCTGAATTTTTAAGCATATTTGCCAAAGAAAAAACGCAATTTTTTGTATAAACACTCATTTTTCTTGAACCAATGATGGCAATTTTACGCTTCTTTAAAAGCTCTAAATTTCCTTTATAGTAAAGTTTTTTTGGAGGTTTTTTCAAGTCTTTAAAAAGGTCTAAAAAATCATCGCTTAAAATTTTACTTTCCATAAATTTCACTCAAATATACTAACTCCACCTTAGCAAGTAAATCTTTACTCTCTTGTAAAGCTTTTAAGGTACTTTTTCTTGGATGGCCGATTGCGATGGCAAATCCTTTTTTCTGTGCCAATCTTACAGCACTTAAAAGCTGTTTTTTAACATAATCTACATTATCTTCATTATCCAAAAAAATATCTCTTTGTATATAAACCATGGCTGTTTCTTTGGATGCTTTTAAAGCCTTAGAATTTCCTATAGTTTTAGAATCCACAAAAAGTAAATTTTGACTTTTTAAAGCCTCGTAAAGATTTTTCATAGCCTTTTCATTGCTTGTAAATAAACTTCCGGTATGGTTGTTGATATATTTTAAATTTTTAAAATCTTTTTTAATCTGTGCGATTTTTTTAAAAATTCTTTCTTCGCTATCATTTGGATTTAAGGTATCAAGCTCTGGTTTATTGTAATGAATAGCAGCCAAAGGCAAATGCACCATATAAAAATTAAAATTAGAAGCTAATTTTGGAGTGTTTGGATGATTTTTATCAGGTGGAAAAAAAGAAGGGTTTAATTTTAAATTTAAAGCTTTAAGATTTCTTACCTGACTCGCATTTGCCATATCATCGATAATAATAGCAAGTTTTGGAAGATGTTTGTCTTTTTTTTGTATCGTTTGGGTGCTTAAATTTTGCTCAATAAGACTTGAATTATTTTCTAAAATAGTTGTATTTTTTAAACTTAAATTATTATCATTATTTAAGCTTAAATTGCTCTTTAAAGTGCCATTTTTCTCAAGGCTTATATTTTGTTCGATCATTTTTGTTAAATTGATATCGTTATCGATTTTTTGTGCCTCTTGCTCTAAAATAGCTAAACTTTTATTTTTATCTTGATCATGAAAATCTTCAAACATTTCTATTTTATTTTGATTATTATCCTCTAGCAAAATCAAATTTTCTTGTTGATCGTTGTTATTTTTAGCAAAATGATTTGTAGTATTTTTAAGTTCTTGATATTTTAATAAAATTCCTAAAGCCAAAGCTATACACAATAAAAAAAGTATAGCTATAATCAAAAATCTTTGTATTTGTGTTATTTTTTTCTTAAGCAAAATAAAATCTTATAATGAGATATTTTTGTAAAAATTATTTTTTTTCAAATCACATTTTACTTGACAGACTTTGATAAAAAGATTATTCATTATACTTATCCCGTATTTTAAAATATCAATAGCAAGTATTATAACAATTAAAGTCTAAAATTCATATTTTTTTTATAAACTTTATGTAAAATTTCTTAAAAACTTACAAAAGTATATCAATGAAAGAATTTTTAAACAGCCTAAATTACGGAATAAATATCAATCAAGTTAATAATGAATACAAACAAATCATCAGAGAACTTCTAGCAAATCAAATCATTAAAGAATATAAAAATAAATTTTACCTCAACAATGGCTTTGCCTTTGGAGTTCTTGATATTTCAAGTAAAGGAACGGGATTTTTAGAATGCTTTGATGAGAGTTTTAAAAAAGATTTGCTCATCGAAAACAAAAACTTAAAAGGCGCCAATTATAAAGATATCGTCGCTGTTAAACTCCTTCCTTTAAAAAGAAAACGACCTAGCGCTAAAGTTATTTTAGTGCTAAAACGTGCCAATGAAACTTCAATAGTCATCACCAAAAGATACGGAGAAGCTGTACTTGGAATGAATATCAAAACAGGTTTAAGTCTTGCTTTAAAAGCTTCACAAAAATCATTAAAAGCCCTACCTTTAGGAACAGTGCTAAAAATAGAAAATGAAAATAACAACATTATAGAAGTTTTAGGGCATATTGATGATGAAAATGTGGATGAGAAAATTTCTCTTGCACTTTTTAACAAAAATAGCGAATTTAGCGATACTTGCATCAAAGAATCTTTAGCCAATGGTAATAGCGTTGATGCGAGCATGTATGAAAATAGAATTGATTTAAGATCTTTACCATTTTGTACCATAGACCCTATACACGCTAAAGATTTTGACGATGCTATTTATTTTGATGATAAAAAGCGAGAAATTTATGTGGCCATTGCAGACGTTAGTGAATACGTCTATGCTTATAGTGCTATAGATAAAGAAGCTAGAAATCGTGGATTTTCGATATACTTTCCACACATTGCCATTCCAATGCTACCTCGTGCTTTAAGTGAAAACATTTGCTCTTTAAAACCTTACGAAGATCGGCTAGCGTATTGTTTTAAAATCGTTTTAAATGAAAAAAATGAAGTTGTTAAAGAAGAACTTTTTGAAGCGATTATTAATTCTAAACGCCGTTTTAATTATGATGAAGTGGATGAAATTTTATCAAAAAAACCTGATTTAAAAGAACACAATTGGCTTTATAAACTTTTTGAAATCACACAAATTTTAAGAAAAAAACGCCTTAAAAATGCTTTTGAATTTCGAACCGAAGAATTAAGAATGGTTTTGGATAAAAATCTAAGCCTTGAAAGCACTTTTATAGAAAAGGATACTTTTTCTCACAATCTAATCGAAGATTGTATGCTTTTAGCCAATAAAGCAGCAGCAAAAATTTTAAAAGATACGGGAATTTTTAGAAACCATTTAAGCGCTGATGCCAAAAAAATCGATAAACTTCTTAATGAATTAATCGAACTTGGTATTGATGTTAAATTAAAACCCAATTTACCAGAACTCATACGCGATATCCAAGCTTTAGCAGATGAGTTAAATTTAAGAGCAGAAGTTGATAAGTTCATCATTAAAGCGCAAAAAAAAGCAGAATATTCTAGTGAAAATCAAGGCCATTTTGGCTTAGGGTTTGACAAGTATTCTCATTTTACAAGTCCGATTAGAAGATATTCTGATCTTATTTTACATCGTTTGTTAAAAGCTAAACAAAAAAAAGATGAAAAGCTTTTTAATTATCTACTTTTAAATATACAAAGTACTTGCGAAAGCCTTAGCACCCTTGAAAGAGAAGCTGATAAAGTTGCTTTTGATTTTATGGATAGAAAATTTGCAAGATGGGCTTTAAAAAATATAGGAAAATGCTTTCATGCTTTAATCATTCAAAATGAAGGGATATGTATTGCTAAACTTGATGATGAAATTAAAGGAGCAGATATTATCCTTTACGATACCCGCGTTAATCTTTTACAAAGGGTTGAAATTCAAATTATAGAAGCAGATATTATCATGGCTAAAATTTATGGAAAAATTGTTGCTTGAGGTAAAAAATGTATAGAAAAGACTTGCAAACACTGCTTTTAAAAAATAATTTTCCTAATTTTTTCTTTTTATATGGAGCTGATAATTTTCAAATAGAATTATATGCCAATTTTATTAAGAAAAAATGGACTTATGATGAAACTTTAAAATTATTTTTTGAAGAATATCATTTTAATCAAGCCAGTGATTTTTTAAGCGGAGGTTCTCTTTTTAGCAACAATAAGCTTTTAGAATTAAAAATCAATAAAAAAATTCCCGCAAAAGAATTAAAAATTCTAGTCGAACTCTGCCACAATAATCAAAATAATTTTTTTCTTTTAGAGCTTTATGATGAAAATTCTAAACAAAGTGATATAGAAAAAATTTTTACAAATAATTTTGCGCGATTTTTTCAACCTAACAATGCAAAAGAAGGCATAGAACTTTTAGCGATGAAAGCAAAAGAACTTAATATAGAAATCACTCAAAATGCCTTATTTATGCTATTTACAAATTTTAATGAAAACCTATATCTAGCAGCGAGTGAATTAAATAAATTTGCTAATTTAAGTGTAAGTGAAAAAGATATAGAACAATACTGCTATAGCCTTAGTTCTGGAAATTTTGAAAGCTTTTTTGAACTGATTTTAAAAAGGCTAGATTTTAAAAATGAGCTTGAAAAAATCATAGAAAGTTATAATGAAATTGCATTACTTAATTATCTAAGTGCTGGTTTTTATCGTCTTTTTAAAATCGCTATTTATGCAAAAATTTATGGAAAAGTAGATTTAAAAGAATTACTAGGCTACTCTCCTCCTCCTTTAATCGCTCAAAAATTAAGTCAACAAGCCTTTAGCATTAAAATAGAACAATATAAAAATATTTTTGCTTTATTACTTAAAAGCGAATATGAATTAAAAACCAATTCTAAATTAGCCAAAAAAGAATTTTTAATTTCAAATTTATTAGAACTTGGAAGAATCATGAAAACATAATCACTGCATTACTAATCGCATCAAATGCAAATCTTCACCTTGCATGATCTTATATTCCAAACTCGAGCAATGCGGACACTTAAAAATATTTTCTTTCAAAACGCTTTTTTGATTACATTTTAAACATAAAATTTCAAGCGGAGTGATTTCTATCAAAAGTTTTGCATTTTTACAAAATTGTGAATTTTCTTTAAAAGTTTCAAAACAACGTTTAAAAAGATCTACCTCAATTCCACTTAAACGCCCAATATTGACATAAATTTCTTGTATATCTTTAGCATTATTAGCTAAAGCATTTTCTTCGCAAAGATCGATTAAAGATTCCACTATGCTAAGTTCATGCATCAGCAAATTCTCGGCAAAAGTTCACCTTTTGGAGTCTCTAAAAAACGCTTAGCTCCAAAAGAATTTTGCAAAATCACACGAGAGGCTTTTTCTTCTAAAACTTCCCCTATGATATTTGCATTTTTATTATATTTTCTTAGAATTTCCAAGGCTTTTTTCTCATCTTCTTTTTCCACACAAAGAACAAAAGTGCCTTCATTTGCGAGTTCATAAGCCTCATAACCAAAAAGCTCACAAAGTCCTAATACCTCGTCTTGTATGATAATTTTTTCTTCAAAAATTAAAAAATCATTTCCAATTTGTTTTGCCCATTCGTTTAAAACCGCACTCAAGCCTCCTCTAGTTGCATCACGCATAGCTACAACTTTTACATTATTTTCCAAAAGCTCTAAAACTTCTTCATTTAAAATCTTGCAATCGCTTTTAATATTAGCTTCTAAATGATTTCTTTGAATCAAAACACTCGCGCCATGCCTACCTATATCTCCAGAAACTAACACGCTAAACCCTGCTTTTATATTTTTAGTTTCTTTTTTATCAAGGATTTCTCCTAAAGCTGTTGTATTGATGTAAATTTCATCACCCTTTCCTTTTGGTACCACTTTAGTATCACCACACACAACTAAAACTCCAGCTTTAGAACACTCTTTTCGTATGCTTTGTAAAATTTTATTGAGTTTTTCTATTTCAAAACCTTCCTCTAAAATAAAAGCTAAACTAAGGTATTTTGGTTTAGCTCCGACCATTAAAACATCATTGATAGAACCACAAACACAAAGTTTGCCAATATTTATTTCATCATCTAAAAATATAGGATTTAAAACAAAAGAATCTGTGCTAAGAGCTAAATTTCCTAAAATTGCAGCATCATTTGCCGCATTTAAAATATCATTATTAAAAATTTTAAAAATTCCACCCAAAAGCTCATTCATTTCTTCTCCGCCACCACCATGGGCTAAAGAAATATTTTTCATGCATTTACCTTTGAATATTTATAATAAGCCGCACACGCTCCTTCTCCTGAAACCATACAACTACCTATAGGACTTCTTGGAGTGCAAACCTTGCCAAAAACTTTACAATCATAAGGCTTAGCCAAACCTCTTAAAATTTTCCCACAAATACAAGCTTTACTTTCATTTTTGCTTGACACTGCACAATCAAATCGCTTATTTGCATCAAAATCGCTAAATTCTTCTCTTAATCTTAATCCACCATTTTTAATAATTCCTAGGCCGCGAAATTCAAAATCGCAAGGTTCAAAATATTTTGTAACCAAATTTTGTGCTTTAATATTGCCTTTTTCACTCACAGCTCTTTTATATTGGTTATATACCTCAAAAGTTCCTTTATTAATTTGCTTTACTATATTTAAAACACTCTCCATAATATCCACTGGTTCAAAACCACTCACTGCTATAGGGGTTTTAAACTTAGTCGCTATAGGTTTATAAATTTCAAAACCTGTTATCACACTCACATGAGAAGGCCCTAAAAAAGCATTGATTTGCACATTTTCATCATCCATAATCGCTTCAATAGGTGCTGGAACAGTGATATGATTGATATGAAAAAAAACATTCTTTAAATTTAACTCTATCACTTTTTCAAGCAAAAGAGCACTCATAGGGGTTGTTGTCTCAAAGCCTATGGCAAAAAAGATGATATTTTTATTTGGATTTTCTTTGGCAATTTCTAAAATTTCAAGCGGAGAATAAAGCGCTCTAACATCCGCTCCTTTTGCCCTTAAATCAATCAAAGAAAAATCACTCCCTGGCACCCTTAAAAGATCTCCTAAGGTACAAAAAATATTATCCTTCATGGAAGCTAATTTTATAGCAATATCAATACGATTTCTAGGCATAACACATACAGGGCAACCTGGACCATGGATAAAATTAATTTCTTTAGGCAAAATAGAAGGTAAGGCATATTTCATAATACTATGCGTATGCCCACCACAAATTTCCATAATATTAATAGGGTTTTTAATCTCTTTTTCTATTAATTTTTTTAAGGCTAAAATGCTTTGTTTGTTTCTAAATTCATCGATTAAATTCATTTAAGCCTAAATCCCCTTCATTGGTATTAATTTCTCCATTATTCATTTTCTCTACAATTTCTTGATAAGTTTTTATACTTTCTAGGGCAGATTCTTTATCGATTTTTTCCATAGCAACGCCTACATGGATCAAAACAAAATCCCCTTTTTGTAAAGGCTGATCAATCAAATCTAAATTAACTTTTCTTTTAACACCTAAGGTTTGCACGGTAGCATTATTTAATTCATCAATTTCTAAAATTTCAGATGGAATAGATAAACACATTAAAAAAGCTCCTTTTTTAATCTTAAAAACTTATACCAAAGTTCCATATTGCTTCCATTTTTAGCATCTAAAACTATGATATCCGCTCTTGGATTTAGTTCTTTAATCAACTTGCTAGCTTCTTTAATATCAAAATCAAAATGATGCGCTAAATCCGCTTTACTAATCAGCACCACATCAGCTTTTTTAAACATAACCGGATATTTTTGTGGTTTATCACTCCCTTCAGTCACTGAAAGCAAAACAACATTTAAATGCTCACCCAAATCATAACTTGCGGGGCAAACTAAATTACCCACATTTTCTATAAAAAGCAAATCCACGTCATTAATCGCTAAGTGATGCAAAGCATCATGCACCATAAAAGCATCCAAATGACAACTTTGCCCTGTGGTGATTTGATAAGCCTTAGCACCAACATTTTTAATTCTTTGTGCGTCATTATTGGTTTCTAAATCTCCCTCAATCACAGCAATTTTAATTTCATCTTTTAAAGCCTTGATCGTACTTTCTAAAAGAGTAGTTTTACCGCTTCCTGGAGAACTCATTAAATTGATACAAAGAGTATGTGCTTCATTGAAATGATTTCTATTATGCAAAGCCTGTTCATCGTTTTTATTTAATATTTTAGAAATCACCTCTACCGTTTTACTTTCTTTTAAACTTGGATTTTCATGATGAAAAAAATTTTTTTGAGAATTTATAGAACAACCACAATCTTTACACATTTTTATTCCTTAAATAAATAATTATTCCATTGTATCCTTAAAAGTATTAAAATTTAATGAGTTTTTTAGATTAATTTTTATTTAAAAAATGTATCATTTGTCCTAAAGCTATAGAGCTATCATTACAAGGATATTTTAAAGGCACAAAAAAGTCTAATTTTTTAGCTTTTAGAATTTCAAGTAAAGTTTTATTTTGAAAAACCCCGCCGCTAAGTAATATTTTAAAATCATAATTTTGACTATAGCTTATAATAAAATCAGCTAAACCATTAAACATACCTGTAATGGCTTTGCTTTTTTCATCCCTTAAAGCCCCTAAAATCAATTCTTTAAAATTAATTTTTCCATTGTCAATATAAAGTTTATAAGAAAATTTCAAATCTTTTTGATAAAAACTTTCACACATAAGACCAATTTGTGCTTCATAAGAACTTTGATCCAAATCAAAAACCATAGCGCCAAAAGCATCGATAATGCGTCCTAAAGAACTGGTTTTAAGGGTAGAATTTGCATAAATTTTTTTAAGATTTTCAAGCTTGACTTTTGGAATTTTAGCTAAAAAATCTTGAGCTAGATCTTCTAAATTGTAATGCCAAATCACACTTAAGGCTAAATTATATATATTTTTTATATCCGCATTGATTAATTTAAAATCATCAAAATGAGCAATTCTTTCATACTCTTTTAAATTAGCTACAAAAACTTCCCCGCCCCAAATACTACCATCATCGCCATAACCTGTTCCATCCCAAACAAACCCTAAAGCCTTTTCATCTTTGACAAATTTTTCTTGATATTCAAAATAAGCTGCACAAAAATGCGCATAATGATGCTGAATTTTAAAGGTTTGTTTAAAATCTTTTGTATACAAAAAATGCGGGTGCTTATCGCAAAGTACGGCATCAAATTTCAAATCATAACTTTTTTTAAAAAAATCCAAAAGTTTTGAAAATCTTTCATAGACATCGACACTTTTTAAATCTCCTATATAAGGAGAGATTAAAATTTTATTTTGATAAAAAATCACAAATTGGTTTTTAAGCTCTGAACCTAAAGCTAGATAAGTTTGATCGGATTTTAAATTTGTTTCTATATAGTAGGGATTTAAGCCTCTTGAAGTACGTAAAAACATATCTTGATTGCCGATTAATTGAGCAATGCTATCATCACTTGAGTTAAAAATTTCTCTATCATAATCCAAATAATAATCAAAAACTTTACCGAGTTTAGATCTTAAATTATCCTCATCTTTAATAATACTTTCGCCACTTAAATTTGCACTTGTGGCTACAAGAATGCCTTTAAAATACTCAAAAATCAAAAGATGCAAAGGAGTATAAGCAAGCATAATGCCTAATTTATCAATATCAGGTGCAATCAAAGCAAAGTTTTTTTTCGCTTTTAATATTACAATAGGCGCTAATGATCCACTGATCAATCTTTCTTCTTCATTATTTAAAAATGCAAGTTCCTTGACATCTTTAATGTCCTTGCACATTAAAGCAAAGGGTTTTTTAGGGCGATTTTTTCTTATTCTTAGTTCTTTTAAGGCTTTTTCATTAAAGGCATCGCACATCAAATGAAAACCACCTATTCCTTTAATAGCAAGGATATTTCCTTGTTTTAAAAGTTTTGCACATTCTATAAAAGCATTTTCATCTGTAAATAAAATTTCACCTTGTCTATTTTTTAGATGCACTGAAATTTTACATTCAAAACAACTAATAGGTTGGGCATGAAAACGACGATTGGAAGGATTTTTATATTCTTTCTCGCAAAAATCACACATTTTAAATTTATCCATTGTAGTATTAACTCTATCATAAGGTAAATTTTTTATGATGCTAAAACGAGGCCCACAATGCGTACAAGTGATAAAAGGATAATGAAAACGCTTGTTATTTGGATCATAAAATTCATTTTTGCATTCTTTGCAAAGTGCAAAATCACTCAACATAGGAGTTGTTTTTAAACTTTGTTTTGAAGGGGTAATGCAAAAATCATTATAAGCTTTTAAATCACATTCTAAAAGTTCGATTTTGTCTATTCTTGCAAGAGGTGGAGGATTGCTTTTTAACTGCTCTATAAATTTAAGACATTTTTTATGAGAACAATAAAGTAAAATTTCCACTCCAAAACCATCATTTTTAACTTCTCCTAAAAGTTGAAGTTTTAAGGCTAATTCATACACAAAAGGGCGAAATCCTACACCTTGAACCAAGCCTGAAATTTTGATTTTAAATCCTAAGTGGCGCATCGCTTAATTTACAATCTTTTAAATGTTTTAAAGTATTTTTAAGTAAAGACTTGTGCTCAAACAAAGATCCGCTGACTACGGCTATTTTAGCTTGATTTTTTAATCTTAATTCATCATATATATCGCGTAAAAAATAACTCAAACTCTCTACAGCCCCATAAGCGATATTAGTGCTATCAACTCCAGCAAGCATAAAACTCATAGCAGATCGTAAAGTTCTTGTATAATCAAAGCTTTTATCTTCTTTTAAACGATAATCTATCTTAACCCCTCGAGGCATTTTAGTTTCATCGGCTATTTTTAAAAGTTTTTCTCCAGCTTTATAAAATTCTTCATCTAAATTTAAAATTCTACCCAAAATGCAAAATAAAGAATAAAAATTATTTTTTAAAGCAAAATCTTCATCTAAAAGCGGAAATTCTTTTGAAAAATTAGATAAAAGCTTAGCTCCGATCTCATCTTTTTCAATTTCTTCATAAAGCTTTTTAAAACTTTTAGGCAAATCAAGTTTTAATAAATTTAATTCCTTATTGACAAGCAAAATATCTTCATATTCTTTACTCAATTCCAAAAGAAAAACTTCTTGCTTAAAGTTGCTTAGTATATAAGAAATTCTTGCCATATTTTTATCTTCTTTGGACAAAATAAGCTCTCTTACTTTATGGTTTATAAATTCTAAGCCTTGCAAAATTACAACTTTTTCATCGCAATTCATCACTTCAAAATCTTGCTTTTTTTCTTCAGTTTTTACAACACTTAAAAAAGAAAAATCTTGCTTATAAAGCTCGCAACATAAAGCAAACGTAAAGAGATCTTGCGCTAACATTAGTTTAAATTCATTGAAATTTAAATTATATTTTTTTCTAAATATAGCATTTAATCTTAATTTAATTAAAGGCTTTTCTAAGCTTGCAAGAAGTTTTAAATTTTCTTGCGAACAAACAAAAATCGTCTGTATAGATTTTATATCACAAGGTATTAAAAAATCGCATTCAAATTTCTCATCAAAAAGACTGATTTTATAATTTCCTTTATGATTTTTTAGATAAATTTCTTCTTTATTGACTAATTTTTCAAAGGCTTTTTGTAAAAATGTATTAAAATTAACTTGATCTATTTTTTCAAAATAAAATCCATCCAACGAAATTTCATTCTCACAAAACACACCCCATTCATTATTTAAGAGTTCTTTTTTTTCTGCATAAGCATGAGAATTTAAATGAGTAAGATAAGAAAACTTTTCACAATGTTTAAAATCTTGTTTATGATCATTTAATTTTTCAGCTGATCTTACATCAAATTTTTTCAAAAAAACACTATTGCTTATGCCTTTTAGATTCTCGCAAAAAGCAGATAATTCATTTTCATCACCCTTAATTTGTAATAAAATTTTATTTTCTTTTTGATTTAAGCTGTATTTATAGTCCTTAGCATAAAAATTTAAAAGATAAGCAAAATAATCATTATTTCCAAAATATTCAAATTCAAATTCTAAAATCAATTTCAATCCTTCAAATATAAAAAATTATAACAAAAAAATCAATCTTATTTATAAAGTTTAAATTCTTTTTCTCTTTCTCTAAAATCCTCCATATAAAATGCCAAAAAATTATAAAAATCTTGACTATGGTTAGGATATTTCAAATGAGTTATTTCGTGTAAGATAACGTATTCTATGGCTTTTAAGTTTTTTTCTAAAAGCTTTAAATTTAAATTAATATAGCCTTTTTTATGATTGCAAGAGCCCCAACGTGTTTTCATTTTCTTGATGCTTAAATGTGTATAATTAAGCTTAGTTTTTTTAGTCCATTTTTTAAGATAAAAAAGAAAAATAATTTTTGAATTTTTCTTTAAAAATGACTCGAATTCTATTCTAGAAGGAGTATGAATTTCATTTTTTAAAATTTTTGTTTTTGAAAGATTTTCTTTTAAAACTAATCGATATTTTTTGCCTAAAAAATAAACTTGGTCCGCTTCATTAGCCTTATTTTTAAAATTAAGCCACGTTTTTTTAATCCAATCCTCATGCTTGGTTAAAAATTTTTCAATATCTTCTAAGGTACAATAATAAGGCAAGCTTAAATGAAATTCTCCTTTTTCATTTAGCCTTAAATATACATTTTTAATGGATTTTTTTTGATAAAAAAATATCCAATCATTCCAAGAAAATTCCTTTATACTAGAGCTTTTCCTTGCCATTTTTTACTCTTCCATCTATAGGCATTAACAAGCCCTCTTAAAGATTCATCCGCACAATAACCTATCCAAATTCCTAAAATTCCAAGATTGTAATGAAAACAAAGTACATATCCCACAGGCAAAGAAACCCCTAACATAAATACCATACCGCTAAAAAATGGGAATCTAGCATCTCCACTCGCCCTTAAAGCATTAACCATTACTATATTAAAAGTTCTTGAAATTTCAAGAAAAATAGAAAGAGCAAATAAAGGAAGCATAATTTTTTTAAGTTCTTCTTCTAAATCTAAAAGATTCATAGTAACATCTTTTAAAAAATAATGGCACAAAACCACTATAATCGTGACCATAACACTAAAATAAAGCGCCTTCCAAGTATGCTTATAAGCTATATTTTCATATCTTGCACCGACTAACTTTCCTACGATGATTTCATTGGCAACACTCATGGCAATTCCCACCATCATAATCAATAAAGATAATTGAAAATAAATCGTTTGGACGCTAAGATTTTCTTTTCCAAGACTAGCAACAAAACTAAAACTAATGATATATTGACTGATCCAAATGAGATTTTCTCCCGCAGAAAAACCTCCTATACTAAAAACTTTTTTTAGCACCTCTTTTTCAAAGCTAAGCATTTCTTTTATTTTTAAATGAATTTTAAGCTTATAAGTTACGATTAAAAACATGGCTATTACAGCAATAATCCTTGCTGTAATATTACTAATCCCCACTCCAAAAAGTTCCAACTCTGTAAAATAAAGCACGTAAAAATTTCCAACGACGATAATTAAATTCATCATAATACCCACCATCATAACCCAATAAGCTATATTATAAACCCTAATAATCGCTGAAAGTATCAAGCCAACCGCATCAAAAACAAGGCAAATGGCGAGCATATCAAGATAAATTTGACTATCTTTGAGTAATTCTTTAGGTATATTTAAAAGATTGAGTAAAAGTTCGCTTTGCCATAAAATAAAACTCCCGCAAACCAGACCAACAAGCAAATTTAAAAACAAACTTTGATGGATGACTTTTCTAGCTAGTATGGTATCTTTTGCCCCAATCGCTTGAGCAACAACAACACTACATCCCACACTTAAAAAACTAAAAACGGTGATAAATAAATCGATAATCTCATTACCAGCCCCCATGGCTCCAACTAAATCATTGGAATAATGAGAAACCATAGCAGTATTAGCAATAATACTTAAAAATCTAAAAAATAAATCCCAAAAAATAGGGACGCTAAGTCTTGATAAAGAAAGTCTTTTTTTTGCCATAGAATTGCACCTTGAAAAACTAAAAATTTTATCAAAACATTTCTTAAATTTTTAAAATTGTTTTTTATTAAAAATATAAAATTTTCGTTTAAAATAAATTTATTAGTTTATTTTTTACCAAATTTTTACTAAAATTTAGATATATTTAAAAAAATATATAAATAAGGAGATTTGATGCTTTCAAAAGAAGTGGTAAGATTGCTTAATGAGCAAGTCAATAAAGAAATGTATGCGGCTAATTTGTACTTGAGTATGAGTTCTTGGTGTTATGAAAATAGTTTTGATGGTGCGGGAGCGTTTTTGTTTGCCCATGCTAGCGAAGAAAGTGAACACGCAAAAAAACTCATCACTTATCTTAATGAAACCGATTCTCACGTTGAGCTTAAAGAAGTAAAACAACCTGAACAAAATTTCAGCTCTTTGCTTGATGTTTTTGAAAAAACATACGCCCATGAACAAAGCATTACAAAATCAATCAATGAGCTAGTAGAACATATGCTTGCCAATAAAGACTATTCTACTTTTAATTTCTTGCAATGGTATGTAAGCGAACAGCACGAAGAAGAAGCGCTTTTCCGTGGCATAGTGGATAAAATCAAACTCATCGGAGAAAGTGGCAATGGCTTGTATTTAGCTGATCAATATATTAAAAGTATTGCTCTTCAAAAATAGTTTTTAGCAAAAATCAAACTTAATATGACTTATTTTTCTTTGGAATTTAGCATTTTAATGATGGCATTTTTTGCCATCTATTGGTTATTTCATGACAATTATAAAACACAAAATATTTTAATTTTAATTTTTTCTTATCTGGTTTATTTTTTAATCAACCCCTATTTTGCTTTAATTTTATTTGTATATACTTTTTTTATACATTATTTTTCCTTACTGATTTTTATCCGAAAAAAACGCTATGTTTTTATAACTTGCATCACTTTCGTTATTTTAAATTTATGCTTTTTCAAATATTTTTCAAGTCTTAAAGCAAGCTTTGACTCTATGATGGAATTTTTTGGTCTTGATTTTATTGATTTGGATGTTTTATTTCCTATGGGAATTAGCTTTTATACCTTTACTTCAATCACCTATCTTTTAGAAGTTTATAAAAAACGCCACTTGGAAAGCTTTTTAAATTTAGCCCTATTTTTATCTTTTTTTCCTACCTTACTTTCAGGCCCAATTATGCGAAGTTCTTTTTTCTTTGAGCAAAGCCATCGCAAAAGAGAATTTAAAAATGAAAATTTAATCATTACTTTATTGATTTTTGGAATCGTAAAAAAAGTGCTTATAGCTAATTATCTAGGAAATTACGCTGAACGCATTCTTGATTTTCCACAATCTTATAACTTTATACAACTTTTAAGCGCTATTTATGCTTATGCTATACAAATTTATTGCGACTTTAGCGGATATATTGATTTAGTTTGCGCTTTTGCTCTCATGCTAGGTTTTAAACTTCCTCCAAATTTTGATATGCCTTATTTATCTAAAAACCTTAAAGAATTTTGGTCAAGATGGCACATAAGCCTTTCAACTTTCATAAGAGATTATATTTACATCCCTTTAGGTGGCAATAGAAAAGGCAAGATAAGAACTATTTTAAATCTTCTTGTTGCTTTCATACTTTCTGGAATATGGCATGGCAATACTTTAGCATTTTTAATTTGGGGTTTATTGCACGGCATAGGTGTTGCTTTTTTACACATGCTTGCTTTAACAAAAATCAATTTGCAAAAAATTCCAACACTTGGAAGATTTTTAACCTTTCAGTTTGTATGTTTTACTTGGATTTTCTTTTATTATAATAAAAGCTTAGAGGACGCTATAGAATATTTTAAAGCATGCTATGATAATTTTTCACATATACCAAGCTATCAAGATATTTATATTTTTACAAGTTTTGCTGTTATTTTTCTTATCTATCCTTTATTTATCAATTTTAGGGCTTATTGTATAAAAATTTTAGATTTAACGCCTTTTTTACTAAAACCTTTTATTATTGCTTTTATTTTGTTATTGGTTTTTACATTTATGCCTAATGGTATTCCTAATTTTATTTATTCGAGTTTTTAATGAAAGTTGCTAAATTTTTATTTATTTTAATAACAGTATTTATCTTAGTAATCATTGTTATGAATCAAAGTATCAGTTCATATATAGAACAAAGATATCACTTTAACTTTTATCCACAAAATACAATTTTAAAAGAAGGTAACAAATTAAAAATAAAACTAGAACAAATTCATACTGTTTTAAGCACAGAAAATACCCCTAAAATTACCCATGCTAGTTATCAAGTTATAAAAGAAAAAGATACAAATCTTAACACCAATCCAGAAATAAAAGAACCATCCCAACAAGAGCAAAATATAAGCACTTTTAAAGAACAAAACACAACTATTTTAACCGATAATACAAAATTAATAGTCGATCCGAATAAAGAATTTTTATTTATGGGTGATTCTTTAATGCAAGGAGTTGCGATAAATCTTAATAAAAATTTAAGAAATTTAGGTATAAAAACAGAAGATTTAAGCAAACAAAATACAGGGCTTTCTTACAAATCTTATTTCAATTGGGCAAAAACCATAGAAAATGCATTTTTAACTAATTCAAATATCAAATATCTTGTCGTGCTGTTGGGTCCAAATGATCCTTGGGATATTAGAAAAGGTAAAAATTATCTTCATTTTGGCTCCCAAGCTTGGAAAGAAATTTACAAAACTAGAGTAGATGAGATCATGCAAATAGCTCAAAAATATAAGGTTAAAATTTTATGGTTTGAAGTCCCACCTGTAAAAAAAGATAGTCTTAATGATAAAATTCAAATTTTAAATGAAATTTACCGCCAAGAAGTGCTTAAAAATAAAGAAATTTTTATCGATACGAAAGCATCATTTAGTATTAATGATCGATATTCTACCTACATTAAAAATGAAAACAATAAAACAATAAAAGTAAGAACCGATGATGGGGTTCATTTTACTACAAATGGTGCTAAAATTATGTCTGAACTTTTATTAAAACACTTAATTATCAAGGATCAAAATGTTAGTAAATAAAATAAAATTATTTTTATTTTTATTTTTATTTACCAATTTATTTGGATCCACCAATGATCTTATAGATAAAATTCTCATACAAAGTAAAAATCACTCTGCCTTAACAAGCTATGTTTCTAAGAAGGATCTAAAAAGATTTGAAAAAAAACTAAAAAGTGAAAACAATGTGGGCATTAGAATTTTTGGTGACTCTCACATCGCAGCTGATTTTCTTCCAAGAGTGCTTAGAGGATACCTTATAAAATCAAATTCCATAGGATTTGCTCACGCCCTTCAGCCTAAATATCAGCAAAATTTAAACCTTAAATACTCTTATAAGAATTTTGAAATTTTAAATTCTAAAAATCCCAAAAATGCAAAACTCAATTTCCCTTTAGGCGGCATCATAGCAAAGGCTAAAGAAAAAAATGCAAAAATCAATATTGACACAACCTTAAATAAAAAGAAATTTGAAGTAGGTTTTTTATTTAAAGCTGAACATAATAGCAATGCCTTTAGTATTAAAGACGCACAGGGTAAAAAATTCCACTTACGCTCTTTTAAAAATAACAAATGGTCATATAAAAAACTTGAATTAGCTTTTCCTTTGGAAATTACAGCCTTACAAAAAAATGCCGAGCTTGGTGGATATTTCATAACTAATAAAAACAATAATAATTTCTTAGATACCATCGCTATCAATGGCGCTAAAAGCGATATTTGGCTCTCTTGGAATCCTTTAGTAGTCAAAAATGAATTAAAACTTTTAAATAACGATCTTATCATACTTGCTTATGGATCAAATGACGCACTTTTTCAAGGTTTTGAAAAACAAACATTTAAAAATAATCTCAAACATTGGATTAAAACGCTTAAAAACTACAATAAAAATGCAATCATTATGCTAGTATCACCACCTAATGTAACCTATAAAAAAAATCAAACTTATGAATTAGCGCCCAATTTCTTCACTATAAGAGAAGCACTTTATGAAGTTGCAAAAGAAGAAAAAACTCTCATTTTTGATATGTATAAATTCATGAAAGATACGGGAGGTAAAAACAAATGGATCGAACAAAAACTCTCTTTAAAAGACGTTCATTTAACCATAAAAGGTTATGAACTGATGGCTAAAAAAATGCTAGAAGACCTT
>JACHTQ010000025.1 GCA_020135845.1 Campylobacter sp. W0018
GACTCTACCTCCATGTAAACATAATAAAGTATTATCTTCCAATATAGGATGCATACAAGAAGTATCAAGAGTTACATTAATATCTTCTATTCTAGGAATAAGGATTGTTTTTTTTCTAGCCATGAAAAGCCTTGTGAGTTTTTAAACCCACTAAGATTAAATTAAATCATAAGGAAAGTATTTACACAAAACTGATTCTATTTTGTTTAATCATTCTAGCACGATTGATAAGAGCATAAAGGGCTATATTTTCATCATTAAATATCTCTTTGTAATATTTACTGTATCTATCCCCATCAAACTCAATACTTCTATATTCTATAAGCTCTGCTTTAGCATTAGTGATAAAAGATATGTATTTATCTCTTTGTTTATCATGTTTAATACCTGCACATAAAGGTTTAAGTGCTTCATCATACCAAATCACTTCTAGATTTTCTTCTTTGATGATTTTTAGCGCTACTTCTTTTGTTAGATATTCTTTAATGTCTTTTCCATCGTATTTTTTTTGCTTATAATTCATTTTTAACATTTTATCAATAGCTTCTTTTTCACTATCAAAAGAATATTCATCTTCAATACCTCCTCTTTCTCCAATATAGATAGTTTCATATTTATTGTTATTGGGATTAAACCAAATTGTAAAATGATATTCCCCAGATGTATTATCATAATCACGCCAAGTTACATAAATCAACTTTTCTTCTTCTATAATTAATTCTGCTTGTTCTCTTGTCATTGTTTTTAAATACTATAGAATTTTTATATTTTATATAAATCAAGATATTTTTTCATGAAAATTTTAAAGGAAATTTAAAAACTATCTTTTATATCTTTAGTATATCAAAATATGCTTGATTTTTGTTAATATCTTCTTTTAAACAGGATAAAACCTAAAAATAAGTTCTATTTAATTGCTATGATATTTTTAAAGATATTGATGTGAAAAACTATGTTATATTTAGATTTTAAAATTTATGGAAAAGATTTTATTAAGATTAATTTTTTAAAAGATAAAAATAAAAGCATAGCGATAAGCCGAGTTCTGTCTAGAATGCTCATTTATCTAGTTTTGTTTTTGCAAACAAAATCAAGCGAAGGGTTAAAATAAAGACTAAAACCATCCCTTCTTGCTGCACATTGGGTTTACATAGCCGAAATTGTTACCAAAATCGCTGGTGGGCTCTTACCCCACCGTTTCACCTTTTCCATAAAAATATGGTAGTTTGCTTTCTGTTGCACTATCCCTTAGGTTTCCCTAGCCATCCGTTAGATGGAATGTTTGTCTTTTGCAGCTCGGACTTTCCTCTTCTTAAGCAGAAGCGAGCATTTGCTATGCTTTGCTCCAAATTTTAACGCAAAAATACTTAAATTTAATTGCGATATCAAATATTTTTTGCTAAAATTATATTTTATTTTAAATATAAAAGGAATGTTATGGCATCTTATTCAATGGGTGATTTAAAAAAGGGATTAAAAATAGAAATTGATGGAATTCCTTTTAAAATAGTAGAGTATCAGCATGTAAAACCAGGAAAAGGTCCTGCTTTTGTGCGTATTAAAATTAAATCTTTTATTGATGGAAAAGTTCTTGAAAAAACTTTTCATGCTGGAGATAAATGCGAAGCTCCAAATTTGGAAGATAAAACTATGCAGTATCTTTATGATGATGGAGAAAATTGTCAATTTATGGATACAGAAACTTATGAGCAAGTTGCAATTAGCGATGAAGATGTAGGTGAAGCCAAAAAATGGATGCTTGATGGTATGATGGTAAATGTTCTTTTTCACAATGGTAAAGCTATCGGAGTCGAAGTACCTCAAGTAGTTGAACTTAAAATCATAGAAACCGCTCCTAACTTTAAAGGAGATACCCAAGGTTCAAATAAAAAACCTGCTACACTTGAAACAGGGGCTGTAGTACAAATTCCTTTTCATGTTTTAGAAGGCGAAGTGATTCGCGTAGATACAGTTCGCGGTGAATACATAGAAAAAGCAAATAAATAATTTTTTAAGGTGTTACCTATAAAGACACCTTAAAATACTTGCCCAAAATTTAACTTTCCTTTTATTTTCTTAATTTCTATATTGGAGAAAAATATGGATTGGTTATTACTTGCTTCCATTCCTTTGATTATTTTGGGTTTTACTATAAAGATAAATCCTTTTTTTTGGTTGTTACTTTTGTAGAAATTTATGCAGGAGTTGTAGCTAAATTTGATTTTGTAAAAATCATTAGTGAAATTAGCCATTCTTTTGTAAACAATCGTTACGTGGCAATTATTTGGTTAATATTACCTTTACTAGCTGTTTTAGAACACAAAGGTTTAAAAGAACAGGCAAAAAATTTGATTTCAAAAATCAAGGGTGCTAACACAGGAAAAATATTAATGGGATATTTTATTTTTAGACAAGTCACTGCAGCACTTGGATTGTTATCGCTAGGCGGACATGCACAGATGATAAAGCCTTTAATAGCACCTATGGCTGAGGCAGCCGCTAAACTTAAATTTAAAAATCTCGCTCGTAAAGATAGCCAAAAAATCAAAGCTTATTCAGCTGCTACTGATAATGTTGCTGTCTTTTTTGGAGAAGATATTTTTATAGCCGTGCATTCTATTTTATTTATACAAGCTTTTTTTGCAAGCAATAATATTTCAGTTAGTCCTATTGATCTGTCTATTTGGGCTATACCGAGTGGAATTTTAGCTTTAATTATCCATTGTTTTAGATTATATTTACTTGATAGAAGATTAAAGAAAACATATGGAGTAGATGATGATCACCCTTGATTTACTGTATTATATAGTAGGATTTTTATTTTTAATTTTTGGAATTCTTAATTTTTTAAATCAAAAAAAGACACTAAGGGCTAGATTAAGTGGTGGGGTGTTTTGGACAAGTTATAGTGCAACTTTCTTACTTGCAAATGTCTTATCTGATTTTACTATCGGTTGTATCGTTGTTTTACTCGCTATAATTGCAGGATTAAATTGGTTAAAACCTGAAAAAGTTGAAGTAACAGTCAAAGAAAAAGAATACGAAATTCAAAGCGCTCAAATTTATAAACACAAGCTTTTTATTCCTGCTTTATTGGTTCCCCTTATAAACTCTTGCAGGAACTTTTTTACTTCCTTATTGTAGTTTTTTTGAGGCCAAAAACGCTACTTTAATTTCTTTAATTTTAGCTATTGTATTTTCTTCTATTTTAGCATGTTTTATGTTTAAAGCCTCTCCTAAAAAGGCGATAAAAGATGCAACGCATACTATGGATCATATAAGCTGAGCTGCTTTATTGCCTCAAATTTTAGCAACCCTTGGAGTTATTTTTGTTTCTACTGGAATGGGTAATGAAGTTGAAAAGTTATTGTCAAATTATATTTCTTTAAACAATAGTTTTATGGCGGTAGCGGCTTATTGTATCTGTATGGCTCTTTTGACTATGATTATGGGAAATGCTTTTGCTGCTTTTCCTGTGATCAGTGCTGCTATCGCTTTGCCTGTTTTGATTTCAAATATGCATACTAATCCTGCTATAGTCGGAGCTATAGGTATGCTTAGCGGGTTTTGTGGAACTTTAATGACGCCTATGGCAGCTAATTTCAATACCGTTCCAGCTGTGCTTTTGGAACTAGATAGCAAAAATGGAGTTATTAGAGCACAGTTTTTATCGGGATTGCTTTTATTGGTAGCTAATATTTTTTTAATGTACTTTTTAGCTTTTAATTTTTAAGGAGAAAATATGGAAGGATTTATTAAACAGTTTAGCGCTATAGCTTTGGAAAATATTTTTAAAGAGTTGCCAAACAAAATCACTCATTCTTTTAACGATCTTAATGATGTAAAAATTCCTAAGCAAATGTATCCTATATTTTATGGATCTTATGATTGGCATTCTAGTGTGCATTCGCACTGGCTTTTGGTTAAAATTTTAAGAAATTTTGCTAATTTTGCTCCCGTTGATGAAATCACCAAGGCTTTAAATTCTCAATTTAGTAAAGAAAAAGCAGAGGGTGAATTAAAATATTTAGAAAATCCAGCCCATAAAGGCTTTGAAAGACCTTACGGATGGGGATGGTTTTTAAAATTAGCTCTAGAGCTTAATTTATTAGCCAAAGAAAATCAAGATGCGAAAATATGGGCTGAAAATTTAGACAAAATTGCAGATTTTTTTGTAAAAGAATTTAAAGAATTTTTACCCAAAATGGACTACCCAATCCGCGTAGGAACACATTTTAATAGCTCTTTTGCTTTATATTTTGCTTTAGAATTTGCAAGATTTAAAAATGATCAAGAATTAGAACAATGCATTATACAAAGTGCTAGAAGATGGTTTTTAAATGATGAAAATATGCAAGCTTTAGAACCTTGTGGAGATGAGTTTTTATCACCGGTTTTAATGGAAGCTGTACTTTTAAGTGCTGTTTTACCTGAAGATGAATTTAAAATTTTCTTTAAAAAATATTTACCAAAATTAAATGAAAAAAACCAGAAACTTTGTTTAATCCTGTAAGGGTCAGCGATAGAACTGACGGAAAGATTGCGCATTTAGATGGACTTAATTTAAGCCGTTCTTGGTGTTTAAAAATTTTATCTAATTTTTGCAATGAAAAATTAAAAAGCATCTTAAGGAAAAACGCTACAGATCATTTTAATGAAGCCATAGCACACATAGAAGAGGATTATTTAGTTGGAAGTTTTGCTTTGCTTGCTTTGGACGTTAAATTAAAATAATATTTTATAAAAAAATCTTTTACTTGAAAAGATTTTTGGCAAAAAGTAAAATATTTTTCATATAATATGATCTTTTTATTATATTTAATTTTTTCGTTTAAGAAAAATTGATACATTATATTAAAAATAAATATTAAAGGATAAAAAAATGAAAAAAATAGATTTAATTGTTGTTGGAGCAGGGCCGACTGGTATAGCATGTGCGGTTGAAGCAAAATTAAAAAATAAGGAAGTTTTGATTCTAGAAAAAACAAACAATATTTGTCAAACTTTGATGCAATTTTACAAAGAAGGTAAAAGAGTAGATAAAGTTTATAAGGGATGTGAAGGAGTAAATCATGGACATATCCCTTTTGAGGATGGTACCAAAGAAAGCACTATAGAATTATTTGAAAATATTTTAAAACAATATAATATAGAAGTCGAATTTGGATCAGAAGTTGAAAGTGTAAAAAATGAAAATAATCTTTTTTTAGTAAGCACAGCCAAAGAAACTTATGAATGTAAAAATATCATTATAGCTATCGGCAGAATGGGAAAACCAAATAAACCTGATTATAAACTCCCTATGACTTTAACTAAAATTATTAATTTTAATGCAAATTCAGTTTTGGGAAATGAAAAAATTCTTGTTGTAGGCGGAGGAAATTCTGCTGCTGAATATGCTATAGATCTAGCAAAAACAAATAATATAAGTCTTTGTTATCGTAAAAAAGAATTTACAAGATTAAACGATATCAATCTTAAAGATATAATTGAAGCTGGAAATAGTGGAAAAGTCAATCTAAAACTTGGTATTGATATCGAAGCTGTTGAGGATGAAAATGGCAAAGCTAAAGTTAATTTTAATAACTCAACAAGCGAAATTTACGATAGAATTATTTATGCTATTGGTGGTTCAACTCCGGTGGATTTTTTACAAAAATGCGGTATTAAAGTTGATGATAAAGGTGTTCCTTTGATGGATGAAAATAAAGAAAGCAATGTTAAAGGAATATTTGTAGCAGGGGATATTGCGACAAAAAATGGAGCAAGTATCATTACAGGACTTAATGACGCTGCAAAAATTCTTTCTATTTTATAAAATTTAGCCTTTATGGGCTAAATTTTATAAGGAAAATTTCTAAAAAATTACTATGCAAAATAAAACTAAAATCAATAAACTTGCGACTAAAATTTTCTATTTAAATTCTTACATGTTAGGAGTTTTGGCATTTTATTAGCGTCTTTTAAAATATTTTTTTATTGAAAAATTTTTTAAGGATAGGTAATGTCAAATATTTTTAGCACTTTAAACCCTTTTAAACTTTTTATAAAGTGTGCCTTGCCCAATATGATTAGCATGGCTTTTATTTCGCTTTATTATATTGTTGATGGAATTTTTGTAGGTAGATATTTAGGCAGTGATGCTTTAGCAGCTCTAGCTTTGATCATGCCCTTTATTATGATGTCTTTTGCGCTATCTGATACCATTGCGATAGGATCTTCGGTGCAAATTGCAATGAAACTAGGACTTGGCAAGAAAAAATTGGCTGAAAAAAATTTTTAGTTCTAGCTTAGTGATTATCTTTTTATTTTCTTGTTTGATTGGAATTTTAGAATATCTTTTAGCGCCTATTTTAATCGATTTTTTAAATGTTAGTTTGGAGATTAAAGCTATGGCAAAAGAATGTATGATAGTTTTTGCTTTATTTGCACCTATTACTATGCTTTCTTTTGCTTTGGATAATTATTTAAGAATTTGTGGTAAAACTACTTATAGTATGATCATTAATATTATTATTGCCTTGAGTAATATTTTATTTGATTATATTTTTATAGTTATTCTAGACTGGGGATTATTTTCGGCTGCTCTTGCGACTTGTTTAGGTTTGACTTTGGGTGGAATTTTCGGAATTTTTCCTTTTTTGTTTCAAAATTTAGAGCTTAGGTTTTCTTTTCCTTATATTAATTTTAAAATTTTTAAAAATATTCTTTACAATGGCAGCAGTGAATTTTTTAACAATGTTTCAGGCTCTTTATATGGTGTTTTTGCGAATTTTGTTTTGCTTAAAATAGCTGATGTTAAAGCTGTGGCTGGATTTTCTATTATAGTTTATATTGATACATTTATTATAATGCTTATTATCGCTATGGCAGATGCCATGCAGCCAGCCTTAAGCTATAACTACGCTAAAAAAGACTTTTATCGTATTAAATCTTTTTTAAAAATTATGTTTTTATCTGGATTTGTTTTTTCGATTTTTGTTTTATTTTTTACCTATATATTGGGCGAAAATTTAATTGGATTTTTTATAAAAGATCATGATCAAGATTTTTTAAATTTTGTTTATTTGGCCTTGATTCTTTTTTCTTTAAATTATATTTTTGCTTGGTTTAATGTATTGAGTAATTCTTTTTTAACAGCTTTTAATAAACCTAGTTTTTCTTTGATTTTAAGTTTGAGTCAAAATTTATTTGTTCCTTTATTTTTCCTTTTCCTTTTATCTTATTTTATCGGCTTAAAAGGAGTTTGGCTTACTCCTTTATTTGCGGAATTTTGTGTGGTGATTTTGGCTGTTGTTTTATTGAAAAAAAGTTTCAATGTATCAAAATAAATTCGCTTTTTAAGCTCTTTTTGCTAGAATTTTAAAAAAAGTTTTATAAGGAAAAAAATGCAAGAGCATTTTGATTTAGATCTGGAACGTGCGATTTTAAGCAGTTGTATTATGAGTGAAGATGCTTATTCAAGCATAGCAGGAGATATTGAACCTAAAGATTTTAGCCTTAAAGCCCATCAAGATATCTTTAAGGCTATTATTGCTTGTGCAAATTCTGGAGAACCTATATCTATAAGTTTTTTAAAGAAACACAAAAAACTAGACGAGCAAATTTTAAATGAAGTCATTGCTACGCCTTCAATGATTGATTTAGCCGCTTATGTTAATGAACTTCGTGAAAAATCCATCAAAAGACAGCTTTTAAGTTTTGCACATCTTCTGCCAACTCGCATCAATGAAAATCGCGCTGTAAGTGAAATTTCAGATGAAATAAGTAAAGAAATTTTTAATTTAACCAATCGTATCAATACAAACGATATTAAGGGTATAGAACTCGTTTTAGAGGAGCTTATAGAGGAATTTAAAAAGCAAAAAACTCTTGAAAATAAAACCGTTATAGGCTTAGATACTGGCTTTGAAGATCTAAATCACATGACCAAAGGTTTTAAAGATGGTGAACTTATCATCATTGCTGCACGTCCTGGTATGGGAAAAACAACTCTATGTTTAAATTTTATCGATCAAGTTTTAAAACAAGACCAAGGTGTGGTTATGTTTTCTTTGGAAATGCCTGCAACTCAAATCATGCAAAGACTTTTATCGGCAAAAACTTCAATTCCTTTGCAAAAAATTCTCACTGCCGATCTTAATGATGATGAGTGGGAAAGAATAGGGGACGCTTGCAATTTGTATTCTAAAAAAAAGCTTTTTATATATGATAGTGGCTACGCTACAATAACAGATGTTAGGGCTATTTTAAGACGTCTAAAAGCACAAGAGGAAAGCATAAAACTTTGCGTGATTGATTATATCGGACTTATGATGAGTAATTCAAATTTTAACGATAGACATTTACAAGTGAGTGAAATTTCAAGAGGGCTTAAGCTTTTAGCTAGAGAATTAAATATGCCTATCATTGCACTTTCTCAATTAAACCGCTCTTTAGAGCAACGTGCCAATAAACGTCCGATGATGAGTGATTTGCGTGAGAGTGGGGCAATAGAACAAGATGCGGATACGATTTTATTTGTTTATAGAGATGAAGTTTATCGAGAACAAGAAGAAAAGGAACGAGAAAATAAAGCTAAAGCAGAAGGCAAAGAATACAAAAGCACTTTTATACGCAATCCTATGCAGGAAAATGCTGAAATTTTAGTCGGTAAAAATAGAAATGGTCCAGTTGGAACCATCGAGGTTTTATTTTTAAAAGAAAAATCATGCTTTACAGATAAACCCAAATTTGAAAGCACGGAATTTCAAGGATAGCTTTAAATTTATAGCTTTTTTAAGGCTTAAATTTCTGCGATATATTTCAATACCTTTTTTGAAGCTTTTTATTTTCTTTTAGTAGTTTTAAAACTGTTCTATCGTAAGCTTCTTTTGTTTTTCCTACCTTGCTTAAAAATCCTTTTTCAGTATAAATTCCTTTTTGATCAAATACTTTTAATAATTCATTATAGTTTTTATTTTCATAAACAGAATTAAATTTATTTTTTATGTTTTGACGCATATCTTCAAAAATTTATGAGTTCTTCTATGGAGTTGATTTTTTCTTGAATTTTATCAGGTGTTTTAGAATCTATGTTTATAGTGTTTAATTTATATTTTATCTCACTTTTTAAATTTTCTAGAATTTGTTTTTCTAAGCAATTTTTAAATTTTATTTCAAAAATATAATCTTTTATTTCCCTTAATCTATCTTTTATGTCAGATTGCTCTAAAATAGCCATTATGACACATTCTAATAAAAATAAATTTTCTACAATCTCTATTTATGATCCCATAAGCTTTAAAATTATGTAATGCATTTTGTTCATTAAAAGCTTTTGTATATTGGATAACTTTTTCACAACCCCCGCATGCCATAATTTGATATTGCGGATACAATATGCTATAAATTCTAAAATCTAAACTATCATTATCGCCCTCTATAAACAAAATATTTCTTCTAGCGCCCAAAAGTTCTAAAAATAATTCTTGAGGCATATTTTAATTTTTTAATATTTTTTCAAATTTCCATTTTTCTCCATCGTAAGACTTAATCCAAATTTTATCCGAATCAGCATGATTTGCAGCAAAATTTAAATCATGAGTGATGTATATAAATAAACAATTTTCTCTGTATTTTTCCAAAGTACTCCAAAGTCTATTAGTTAATGATGGATGTAAATGTAACTCAGGTTCATCTATTAAAATAATTTTTTCTTCTATACATAAAACATACATTATCAAATACAATACCGATCTTTCTCCATCGCTCATCATTCTAGCTTCATATTTATTTTTTATATCAGGAAAAATGCATAAAAACTCATCTTCTACAAGTTCAATTTCTCTATGAGAAAAAATTTCTTTCCAGATTTTTTTGGTTTTATCTATAATATTTTCGCTTGTAGTTCTATTTTCATGATCTTTTCTCAATTGTTCTTGTTTGGTAGCTAAAACAAAATCTAAAAGTTTATTATAATCACTATAAAGTTTTGTGGTTGCATTTTCAAATCCTTGATATTTGTTCAAAAAACATCTATCCATAGATAAATTGGATTAGTAGCGCCATAAAATAAATTATTTCTAGCTATCCTATAATTATTTCTAAAACCATCTTCTAATATAGTAATGTCTCTTTGTGCTGGAATTCTATATAAATTTTCATGCATCTTATCCATCCAAGCACCAAGTCTACTTTTGCCTGAGCCATTGACTCCTACAATTATAATAGAATTGGCATTTGTTTTAAATTCTTATTTTTCATTGGATATATTGGGTAAATTATAGCTGTATTTTTTATCTTTCATGATTTCACTCAAAAAACTAAATTAGGTTTTGATAATTTTGTGCATTATCACACATAATTTTTCAATTGTCAAAAGTGTTAAATTTATCGAAGTTTGATTGAAGATATTGTTTTAAGATGGTGCCCGAGGTCGGACTCGAACCGACACAAGGTTGCCCTTACCAGATTTTGAGTCTGGCGCGTCTACCAGTTTCACCACTCGGGCTTAATTAAAATCATAATTATATTTTTTTTTGCTAAAAAACAATTTAAAATAAAGGTTTTGATAAAAAATATTTTAAAAAAATATAAGAATTGATTTTTTGGAACACTTATTGCTTACAAATTATAGCAATATTGAGAAAAGATTCTAGTTTATTAATTTTTTAAGGAAAAAAATGAGAATTACAAATAAGTTAAATTTTACCAATTCTGTTAGCACTTCAATGGGTGGGCAAAGTGCCTTATATAAGATCTCTCAACAACTTGCTTCAGGGTTAAAAATTCAAAATTCTTACGAAGATGCAAGCACCTATATAGACAATACTCGTTTAGAATATGAACTAAAAACGCTAGAGCAGGTTAAACAAGCAACGAGTTCTGCTAAAGAATTAACTGAAAATAGCATGAAAGCCTTACAAGATATGGTTAAGCTTTTAGAAGATTTTAAAGTTAAGGTTACTCAAGCAGCTAGTGATAGTAATTCTCAAACTTCAAGAGAAGCGATAGCGAAAGAATTGCAACGTATCAAAGAAAGCATCATACAGCTTGCAAATACTAGTGTCAATGGTCAATATCTTTTTGCCGGTTCTCAAGTTGCAAACAAACCTTTTGATTCTAATGGTAATTATTATGGAGATAAAAATAATATCAATGTTGTAACTGGCTCAGGAACTGAAAGTCCTTACAATATCCCTGGTTGGGATCTCTTTTTTAAAGCCGATGGAGACTATAAAAAGCAAATTACTACCAATATCAGTTTCAAGGACAATCGCTACACTGAAGCGGACAAAGATAAACAAGGATATTTAAATGGAGATTCTGCTTGGAAACAGCTTATCGGTCAAAATTATGTAAAAGATGGAAAATTAGATCCATATAAAGATTTTGAAGATAAAGATCAAAAGCTTGATTTTCCACCTTCGACACTTTATGTTCAAGGAACTAAGCCAGATGGCACAAGCTTTAAAAGTGCGGTTTTAGTAAAACCGGATGATAAAATAGAAGATGTATTAGAACAAATCGGTGCACTTTATGGCAACACTCCTAATAATAAAGTTGTAGAAGTAAGCATCAATAATAGCGGTCAAATTCAAATCACAGATTTAAAACAAGGCAATAATAAATTAGACTTTCATGCTGTAGCTTATACTCCACAAATGAATACAACTGATCAATATAAAGCAATGGAAAAATTTGTTAAGGATAATAACCTTAATATGGACGATGTTACCAATGAAGTTATGCAAGCTGCTATACAAAATGGCGATATCACTAATCCAACTAATCCGGTTACTATCAGACTAACTGGGAGAGATGGAGCTGAGCAAGAATTTACCTTTAGTCTAGCTCAAACCGATTTTATTAAAAGCAATATGACTGATTCAGCTGGCAATAAAGCTAATGGTGCAGACTATGATAATGTTTATTTTGAAAAAGATGGCAACACTGTTTATGGAAATGTTTCTCAAGTGATTAAAGGAAGCAATGCTTATGCAACAGATTCAACCAAACTTAGCGAAGTCATGGCTGGAGATAGCCTAAATGGTACCACTTTAAATTTAAAAGTCAATTCCAAAGGTGGAAATTCATACAATGTCACCATAAATTTAGGCAATTCAACCGTAAGCTATCCTGATCCTAATAATCCTGATCAAACTATAAGTTTTCCTATCATGCATACTGATCCTACGACAGGAAATAGCGGGGTAGTAACTCCGTCAAATGAAATAACTTATGGACAAATTAATAATATCATCGGTATGTTTGCCTCTGATAAAGTGCCTACTCAAAGCATCACAGTCAACAATAATAAAATTGATACCACAGGTTATAACAATATCCAACAACTTATAAAAGATTCTCAAGCAACTGTAGATGTTAGCATGGATTATAAAGGGCGTATTAGCGTTACAGATAAACTCTCTTCAGGAACCAATATAGGAATTTCTTTAAGCGATTCTCAAAGCGGTCATTTTCCGGTACCTCCTTATAGCGAAACAGCGCAAATTCAAAGTGGGCCAAATTTTAGTTTTAGTGCAAACAATGCTTTAACCATAGATGAACCAAATGTCGATCTTATAAAAGATCTTGATGCCATGATCGATGCAGTTTTAAGTGGCAATATGAGAGCAGATGGAAATTCAAGCGATCCTAGAAATACAGGAATGCAAGGTGCTTTAGAAAGACTTGATCATTTAGCTGATCATGTAAGCAAACTTAATACAACCATGGGTGCTTATCATAACATCATAGATGGAGTAAATACTCGAGTGAGTTTTTTAAGTGTGAATGTGCAAAGTATCAAATCAAATGTTATCGATATTGATTATGGTGAAGCGATGATGAATTTAATGCAAACTCAACTTGCATACCAAGCTTCCCTTAAAGCAAGCACTACTATATCTCAACTTAGTTTATTAAATTATATGTAAAATTATGCTATAATGGCTTCTTTAAAAATATTTTTTTAAGGAAAAAACATCAAAAAAGAAGCCATTTTTACTATTTCTACTTTTGGTATTTTTTATTTATGTCTTTGTATGCTAACTCCTAGCATGGGAAGTTGGATTTATAAAATAAATTTATTTTTATTTGGAGAATTTGGATATTATTATCCCTTTTTCTTATTTATTTTAAATTATTTTTATTACAAAAGAAATTATAAAATAGAAAATTTTTCACGTCAAGAACTTTTTGGTATAGGTTTTGCTTTCTTTTCCATACTTCTGCTTTTTTCCGTACTTTATAGAGGCTATGGCTATATTTTAGAATTTATTTACTCTGTTTTTTCTACTCTTTTAGGGCATGTTGGAAGTGGTATTTTTGCACTTTTGCTTTTTGTTTTTTCTTTGATTTTACTTTTTCCAAAATTTGCAAAAGAACTTTTAAAAATAGAGTTAAATTTTACTATTTTACTTAAATTAGAGCAAGCTTTAAAAACACTTTTAATGAGGGTTTTTGGCGGAGATAGTGATAAAGATGATATAGGAAAATCAGAACCTCAAGCTCCAATTATCGAGGTTAAACAAAAACATCCTGTTAAAATTTTAAGCGAAGTTGAAGAATTGGTAAAAATCAATAACATCAATGCAAGTAAAAATTCTATCACAACAGCTAAAGAAAATTTTGAAAAATTAAAAAATCAAATTTTAGACGAAAAAGTAGAAATTGATAAAGAAAGTTTAAAAGAGGCAAAAAGTTTTGTCTATGAAAATTCCCAACAGGTTATAAATTTTGTGCAAAAGGCTAGTAGAAGTAGTATAAGTCTTGATGAAGAATTTAATTTTATTTTAAAAGAAGAGGTAGATATGATCCCAGAGCGTTTTTTAAAACCTAAAAAACTTGAAGAAATTAAGCAAATAGATACCACGGGTAGAAATTTGGATGAGCCGAGCTATAAAAGAAAAAATATAGAAATTTCACTACCAAAACAAGAAATAAAACCAAAAATTTTTACCAAAGAATTAGAACAAAGAGAAGATTTAATACAAAAAGCAAAATTAGAGCAAGAATATAAAGCCTACCAAAATGAAATACTTGAAAATAAAGTAAAAGAAGAAATTCAGGAATTAGAAAAAAATGATAAATTAGAACTAGATTTAAATAATATCATAGAAGGCAATAAATACAATTGTGAAGAAACAACCCAAAATCTTACAGTAAAACAAGAAGTGATTAAGCCAAAAGAAGTTTTTGAAGAACCTATAGCAAAAGAAGAAACAATAGAAGCTAATCAACCAGTTATGCAATATCATGAGAATTTTGAAGAACCTGAAATTTTAGATTTTAGTGAAGAGAATTTTAAACCTAAAGAAATAGAAAGCATGAATGAAAATACTGATGATTTCATGCCAGTGGTTGAAGAATTAGATCGTCCTTATATCGAGCCAATTCCTGTTATTAAACTCCAAGAAGAAACAAAAAAAGAAAATCAAAAAGCCTTTGAAATAATTAGTGAACAAGATAATAATGAATTCAAAGAAGAGATTAAAAGCGAAAACAAAGAAGAGGAAATTATCAAGCAAAGAGCTATTTTGGCAAAAGAAATCGAACTCAATAAAGCGCTTTTAAAAGAAATAGAGCAAGGAGAGATGGAAAAGCCAAAAGATTTTAAATTGCCACCACTTGACTTTTTAGCTAATTTTTCACAGCATAAATATGATGTTAATGAGCTTGAAATTGATAAAAAAATTTACAATTTGCTTGAAAAATTACGTCGTTTTAAAATAGGGGGTGATGTTATTAGAACCTATGTTGGGCCTGTAGTAACTACCTTTGAATTCCGTCCAAGTGCTGATGTAAAAGTAAGTAGAATTTTAAATTTGCAAGATGATTTAACTATGGCTTTAATGGCAAAATCTATACGCATCCAAGCTCCAATTCCTGGAAAAGATGTAGTGGGAATTGAAGTTCCAAATGAAGAAATTCAAACGATTTATTTGCGTGAAATTTTAGAAAGCGAAGTGTTTAAAAACTCTAAAAGCCCTTTAACTATAGCTTTAGGAAAAGATATTGTAGGTAATGCTTTTGTAACTGATCTTAAAAAATTACCTCATTTACTAATAGCTGGAACAACTGGAAGCGGAAAAAGCGTAGGGATTAATTCTATGCTTTTAAGCCTTTTATATCGCAATTCCCCAAAAACTTTACGTTTAATGATGATCGATCCAAAAATGCTTGAATTTAGCATTTACAATGATATCCCACATCTCTTAACTCCTGTTATTACAGATCCTAAAAAAGCGGTCAATGCTCTTTCTAATATGGTTGCGGAAATGGAAAGACGCTATAGATTAATGGCGGATGCAAAAACTAAAAATATAGAAAATTACAATGAAAAAATGAAAGAAATAGGGGGAGAGGAATTACCTTTTATCGTTGTTATTATCGATGAATTGGCTGATTTGATGATGACTGCAGGCAAAGATGTGGAATTTTACATAGGACGTCTTGCACAAATGGCAAGAGCAAGTGGAATTCATCTGATTGTTGCTACTCAGCGTCCTTCTGTAGATGTAGTAACTGGTCTTATCAAGGCAAATTTACCAAGTAGAATTTCTTATAAAGTAGGGCAGAAAATAGACTCTAAAGTTATTTTAGATGCTATGGGAGCTGAAAGCTTGTTAGGAAGAGGGGATTGTTTATTTACTCCTCCTGGAACAAGTTCTATCGTGAGATTACACGCTCCATTTGCAAGCGAATTTGAAATAGAAAAAATTGTAGATTTCTTAAAAGATCAAGAAGAAGTCTGTTATGATGAAAATTTCTTACAAGATTCTAAAAATTCATCTTTAATAAATGATACTTTTTCAGACGATAATGAAGTAGATGAACTTTATGAAGATGCAAAAAGAATCATCCTAGAAGATCAAAAAACAAGTATTTCTTATATACAAAGAAGATTAAATATAGGTTATAACAGATCTGCAAATATAATAGAAAGATTAACAAAAGAAGGATTTTTAAGTGAGCCTGACTCTAAAGGTAAAAGACAGATTTTATAATATCCTTTAAAAAAAGGATATTATAAAAATTATTTATCTCTAAGATTTAATTCATTGATTAATTTAGAATAAGAATTATAATCTTTTCTTTTAAGATAGCTTAAAAGTCTTTTTCTTTGTCCAACTAGTTTTAAAAGTCCTAATCTTGAAGAAAAATCTTTTTTGTAGATTTTTAAGTGTTCTGTAAGTTCTGCAATTCTTGCACTTAAAAGAGCCACTTGAACTTCTGTTGAACCAGTGTCACCTGGTTTTCTAGCGAATTTCGCAACAATTTCTGCTTTTTTAGCCGAATCTAAAGCCATATTGACCTCCTGATTGGTATTTTAAAAACTGTGATTTTATCAAATAAAAACCAAAAATAAACTGAAATAACTTTTACTTAATTTTTTTAAGCCATTTTCTAAGAAAATTTTATTATAATTAAAAACTATATATTCTAAGGAGAAATTTGTGCTATTTACTAAAGCAAGCGAATATGCTTTACTTTCTTTAATTTATATTGCTCAAAAAGAAAAACCTCAAGATGTAGATTTTCTATCCACTGAGCTTAATATTCCCAAAAGTTTTTTGGCTAAAATTTTGCAAAGCTTAGCTAGAGAGAATTTGCTTCATTCTTTTAAAGGCACAAAAGGGGGCTTTACCTTGGCAAAAGATCCTAAAGAATATAGCATCAAAGAAATTATAAATTGCGTAGAAAAAAAAGAAGTCAATGTTTTTGAATGTAGCGGCGGGG
>JACHTQ010000026.1 GCA_020135845.1 Campylobacter sp. W0018
ATAAAAGTTACTTTAGGATTAATAATATCCATTTTAATTCCTAAAGATTTAGCTAACTTTTTACTTTCTAATTTTTTAATGATTAGGTCTTGTTCTAAATTAGCTAATTCTAAATTATATTTTTTATCTATTAAATTTTTCATTTGGATATTTTCATTGGTTAAATTAGATATTTGAGTATTTAAAGAATTGATTTGATTTTGCAAAGGTGTTAGTTTTATAGGATCCATTCTCTGATTATATTCTTCGATGATAGATTTATAATCTTCCACAGCAGGAATTAAATATGTAAAATTATATTTTTTTGAAACATTTATTTTTTTGTCAGTAGAAATTATTTTTTTATCTAGTTTTTCAAAATTAGCTAATAAAAAATAAGATAAACCGCAATGATGAATACTGTTAATATATTTATCTTTGCAAATCCAAACACTTGGTTCTGTTAGAGCTTCGTTGTTTTGATTAAAAAAAATAAAACTATTTTCATCGATAATAAATTCTTTTTCTAGAGTATGAAAAAGATAATAGTGAGATTTAACACCTTTGACAATTTTTGTTGTTTTATTTTCTAAAGTAAAACTTGAAAAGCAATTGTGATTTGACTCAAAGAAATTGCATGTGGCAATTCCTATAATGCAATAATTTTTAAATTCTGGTTTAAATTGAAGTTTTGTTTGATCATCAAGTTTATAAATAATTTCATTAAATAAAGAATTTTCTAATTTCTTGCTTTCTAAGGGTGTATTTAGCTGAAATAATTCCGTAGGAGACTTTATGATAAAATTTGGTATTACGTATTTTTGTTTTAGCTGATTATTATAAAAATGATTGATATTTTTTATAATATTTTTTCCTAAAATTCTCATTATAGCAGCTAATTGATGATACGGATCATTTGTTTTAAAGAATTCGTTGACATTCTTTTCATTATAATATTGTTGCATATCTATATAGTTAAAATTATAATGATAGATTTTATTTTTTATTATTTTGTTAATTATATCTAATTTATTTTTATTGGATTGTGTTGATAGGGGTTGGATTATAAAAATAATTTTTGAGTTTAAATTTGCTAAAATTTTGCATAAAATTTCTAGATTTCTTTTCAATGTTTTTATAGAAAAATTACAAACTCCAAACATATCATATTCATTTGTATTGATACTTACTATAACCATAAAAGCTTTATTTATAATATTATTATTTTTATAGATTGAGAAAATTCTTTGGCTAGAATCAGAGGCCCCTAGAGAAAAATTATAAAATTTTAGTTTTGTGTAGTTGTTCTGATTGATTTTTTCTATACCCTCTTCCAATCCTTTTTGCAAACCATTAATCATAGAGCATGTACTTCCGCCAAGCAAAACCACATTTTCCATAGAAATTCCTTGAAGTTTTTTGTTATAATTTTAAAAAACTTATTTTATCAAAAAAAAAAAAAATGAAAATTCAAATTTAAAAAAGTGAGAAATATGTCAAAACTTTATCTAATGTCTTTAGGTTGTAATAAAAATTTAGTCGATAGCGAGATTATGCTAGGGCGTCTGAGTGCTTATGAATTGTGTGATGATCCAAGTATGGCAGATGTTTTGATTGTCAATACTTGTGGTTTTATAGAAAGTGCTAAAAAAGAAAGTATTAACGCGATTTTAAATTTACACGAGCAAAGAAAAAAAGATTCACTTTTAGTGGTTACAGGCTGTTTGATGCAACGTTATCAAGAAGAATTGATGAAGGAACTACCTGAAGTTGATCTTTTTACTGGCGTGGCTGATTATGAAAGAATTGATGAAATGATACTTAAAAAAACGAATTTATTTTCCTTTTCGACGTATCTGCAAAATGAAAACACAAAAAGAGTAATCACGGGTTCTAATTTTCATGCTTTCATAAAAATTGCAGAAGGGTGTAATCAAAAATGTTCATTTTGTGCTATACCAAGCTTTAAAGGCAAGTTAAAATCAAGAGAAATTTCAAGCATTGTTGCCGAAGTTAGGGATTTGGTGCAAAAAGGCTATAAGGATTTTTCATTTATCGCGCAAGATACGAGTTCTTATTTGTTTGACAAAGGCGAAAAAGATGGACTTATACGCTTAATCGATGAGGTGGAAAAAATAAAGGGTATAAGAGCGGCTAGAATTTTATATCTTTATCCAACGAGTGCGAGTGAAGCTTTGATCAAACGCATCATAGCTTCTAAAATTTTTGTGAATTATTTTGATATGCCTTTGCAGCATATTAGCGATTCTATGCTTAAAATCATGAAGCGTGGGGCTGGGCAAAAAAAACTTAAAGAAATGCTCACTTTAATGAAAAATGCGCCCGATAGTTTTTTACGCACGGGTTTTATTGTGGGACATCCTGGAGAGAGTGATAGGGATTTTGAAGAGCTTTGTGATTTTGTCCAAAATTTTGGTTTTGATAGAGTGAGTGTTTTTGCTTATTCTAAAGAAGAAGATACGGCAGCTTTTGATATGGAGCAAATTCCTTTTAAAACAATCAATGCTCGTCTTAAAAAAATCGAAAAAATTATCGATAATATTTTAGAGAGAAGTTTTGAAAAAGAAGTGGGCAAAAAGCGTTTGGTGGTTTGCGCTGGGGAAAGTAGTGAAGGAGCTTTTTTCATCGCAGGAAAAGATTTAAGGTGGGATAGGGAAATTGATGGAGAAATTCTTATCAATGAAAGTGAGTGCGGTGATTTGGAAATGGGACAAATTTATGAGTGTGAGATCACTCAAAGCTTGGATAAAAAATTAATCGCTAAGGCTTTAAGAAAAATCGATGCAGATTAAGTATGAAATTTTAGAATTATTAAAAAAGGGTAAAAATTTACTCGCTTTTTCTTATGGGAGTGATTCGAGTGCACTTTTTTATTTTTTAGCGCAAAATAATATTTCATTTGATTTAGCTTTGATTAATTATAAAACTAGAGTAAATAGTGATAAAGAGGAAAATGAAGCTAAAAAACTTGCTTTAAAATTTCAAAAACAAATTTTTATAAAAACTGCCCCCAAATTTAAAGGCAATTTTGAAAAAGAAGCTAGGGATTTTCGCTATGATTTTTTTCATCAAATTTGCCTTGAAAATTCTTATGATCATCTTATTTTAGCTCATCATCTTAATGATCAATTTGAATGGTTTTTAATGCAGCTTTCTCGAGGAGCAGGTTTGGCAGAGATTTTAGGAATGAGTGAAATTGAAAAGTATGAAAAATACTGCATTATAAGGCCTTTGCTTTGTGTAAGCAAGAATGAAATTTTAAATTTTTTAAAAGAGAATGCAATTTTTTATTTTAATGATGAAAGTAATGATGATGTAAAATACTTTAGAAACTATATAAGAAAAGAATTTTCTAATTCTTTTGTTGAAAAATTTTCTAAAGGTTTGAAAAGAAGTTTTGATTATCTAAGTAAAGATCAGCAAAAAATTTATGATTTTGAAAAAATACAAAATTTTAAAGGGATTTTAGTTTGCCCTAAAGAAGAAAGCATGATCGCAAAAGCATTGAAAATTCAAGGGGTTGTTCCGAGTGCCAAACAAAGAGTGCAAATGCTAAAAAGCGATTGTGTTATCAGTGGAAAAATCGCTATAGCTTATAAGGATGATAAAGCTTTTATTTTTAATTACGAGTTTTGCGAAAAACTTCCAAAAAAATTTAAAGAAGAGTGTAGAAAAGCTAAAATTCCAAGATTATTAAGAGCTTATCTTTATAATCATAATATCGAAATTTCAAGCTTTAAGTTTTAAAATTTTTTGATAGCTTAAATGGGTTAAGAAAATCACAAAAAATACTTGAAAAAAAAGTCCTAAAAAAGGAACCGAAGAAAGGACATAAAAACATAAGGTGCTAAATTTAAACTCAAAAGGAGAAAATTTGGCATTAAAACTTTTAAAATTTTGCTGATCTAAAACCGAACTTGTTACATCTAAGATTAATAATTTATGAAAAAGATAGTAAAAAACAAAATAATAAATAAAAAGATTGACAAAAGGCAAAAATAAAGCTAAGGTACAAAGTATAAAAAATAAGCCAAATTTTATAAATATTTTAAAAATTTCAAAAAATACTCTAAAAGAGCCAACTTCTTCTTCAAGGCTATAATGATAATACTTTCTATTGATTTCTTTAACAATAAAAGGGGTTAGAAAAGAGGTGATAAAAAGGGCAAGAAAAACAGAAGCAAAAACAACAATAAAGCCTGAAAATAAAAAGCTTATAACAGTAAGCAATACTTGAACTACATGAAAAGCATAAAACCAAGCCCAAAAAGAATCCTCGCTAACGCTAAATAAAGAGTGAAAATAATTGGTTAAAAATGAAAAACCAAAGATCCCTAAAATACTCATAAATAAAAGACTACAAGCAAGAGGGATAAGAGCGAATTTTAAAAATTTAAGCGAAAAAAAATCTTGTAAAGAGAGTTTTAAAATTTGCATGGAGAAACTTTTTTGTATTCTTCTTCAAGATGATTATAAATTTTTTCATAATCGATTTCTGTTTTTAAAATTTCATTTAGAACTTCATTATCTTCTTTACCATTCCAATTTTTTATATAAGTGCCATTTTTATAACCATGATCTTGTCTAAAGGCATTAAGGACATTTTTTCCTATATAAATTTGATAAAGACTATTTAAATTAAGACCGCATTTGATTGCTAGAGTAAAATAAACAGATAATAACTCGCCCAAATCAAAGTCAAAGCCACTGCATTTATGGATAATAAGTTCTATATCGTTTAAAATGCCATAAATTTCGCTTTGATTTTCGCTCGGTTTATTTTCTTCTTTGCAAAAATCTTGAAATACACTTACAGAGGCAATTTCTGTAGCAAAAAGGTGAAAATCTTGTTTTTTGTTTTCAAGAAGCAAACTTAAAATAAAATGCCAAATATCTACGATTTCTATACGTACATTTTCCCAATTTGTCGGTTCTGAAATATTTTTCCAATGTTTCCAAGCAAAAGAATCGATAAGTTCAGCGCATTCCATATAAATACAACGTCTCCAACTGATCAGTTTTCCTTCTTTGGTATAGCCTTCTTCCCAACCAATACCGTTGGTTTCATCATTTAATTTTTGCTGGAGTTTAAGCATATTTTCTACAATTTGCACATTTTGCATATTTAGCCCTTTTAAGCGTAAAGATTTAAGCCATCTTTTTCTTTATTTTCCTTATTGTTTTGTTCTTGTTGCTTTTTAAGCTGTTTTTTCATTTGCTCTAAAACTTCATCTAAGAGCTTTTTGCTATCTTCTAGCATGGATGCATTTACGTCTTTATTATTGGTTTGATTTTGTTTTAATAAACTATCTAGTTTATTAGTTAAATTGCTTGCGATAGCATTTTTATGATTTTCATCTTTTGGAGTTGGTAAAACATCGGCAATTTGCATTGCGGTTTGAATAAGTTCTTTAGGTTTTAATTCTCCTACTTTTGAATTAGCTAAGAAATTATTTAACATAGGTTCTACATCTTTCATGGCGTTTTTGATTTCATCCATATCATTTTGGGTTAATTTGGAACCTTCAAAAGTAAAGCTAAATCCGTATTGATGTTTTAAGCTTAATTGTTTGCCGTCTTTATCATTATAATTTAAACTTTGATTATCATACATTGAAAGACTCAAATGCTTGCCACTTTTAGTGGTATAGTCCATAGAAAAACTTTGATTTTTACTCGCATCAATTTGCATAACCAACTCCTTATTATTTTTTTTGATTATTATATTATATCGGCTGATTTTAAATTTTGTTGAGTATAATTTTAATTATGGATGAAAAAATTTTAAATTTTATAAAAAATGAAAAACTTTTATCATGGTCTATGATCGATGATATAGGAGTTTATACTGCTAGCGCTTTTTATGCTTTTGATGAAAAAAATCTTGCTTTCATAATTGCTTCTCATGAAAATACAAAACACATTCAATTAGCTTTTAAAAATTCTAGCGTTGCTATAAATATTGCCAAAGAAAATAAAATTGCTTTTTTAAAAGGGATTCAAGCTAAAGCTGAATTTAAAAGAGCAAGTAAAGAACAAGAGAAAATATATTTTTCTAAATTTTCTTTTGCTAGGTTTGATAAAAAAGCTAAAATTTATACTCTTGATATTATTTGGGCTAAATTAACGGATAATACTTTAGGTTTTGCTAAGAAAATAGAATTTTATAAAAAATCTTTTATTGTTTAACAAAATGAGTTAGTATTATACTTTAAGTAAAAATTGGTGGTATAAAAATAAATGTTAAATGTAATTTATGCACTTTTTTTTAGAGAGCTAAAAACCAGATTTGGAGCTAATAGGCATTTGGGTTATCTTTGGGTTGTGGGTGAACCTATGACGATTATTTTAATAATTACTATCATAGGAACAGTCATTAGAGAATTTCATCATCAAGTTATGCCTGAAGGAATTTCTATTTTTATGTTTTTAATTTCTGGCATTATGCCTTTTTTTATGTTTAGAAGTATAGTGATTCAACTTATGAATGGCATAGGGGCAAATTTAGCCTTATTTGCTTACAAGCCTGTTAAGCCTATACATGTTTTTATTGCTAGAGCTTTGCTTGAGTTTTGTATTTATTTTGTGATTTTTATTGTTGTTTTATTTTTTGCAGGTTGGTTTTTCCACTTAGAGGTTATACCAAGGGATTTTTTAGGTGTTTCTTTTTGTATATTTTTGCTTTTTTGCTCGAGTTTTTCTTTGGGAATTTGTTTTGCTGTTGTTTGGCACTTTGTTGAACCGTTGAGAACTTTATTGGTTTACTTTAGTGTTGTTGTTTATTGGACTTCGGCAATAATTCTTCCAACTTGGCTAACTCCACGTTTTTTACTTGATATATTATATTATAATCCTTTGCTTCACGTTATAGAACTTTTAAGGTATTATTTTTTTGAAAACTATCCTTTAGCTGATGATTATAATAATTATTATATTATTTTTTGGATTATATTTCTTCTTTTTATAGGGCTTGTTGTTTATTACTATAATCGACAAGCTTTAACAGCAGTGAGAAAAGAATGATAAAACTTTTAAATTTAACAAAATCTTATCCTTTGTTTAACGGCGGAAGGCATTATGTTTTTAAAGATTTTACCTTTGAATTTCCTGAAAATTGCAGCATAGGTTTAATGGGCAGAAATGGAGCTGGTAAATCAACTTTGATGAGACTTTTAAGCGGATCTGAGCTTCCAGATAGCGGCAAGATAATCACCAATAAAAAATTATCTTGGCCTTTAGGTTTAAACGGAGCTTTTCAAGGTTCACTTACTGCAAGAGATAATGCTAAGTTTGTAGCAAGGGTTTATGGTTATAGAGGGAAAAAATTACAAGAAAAAGTACAATTTGTAGAAGACTTTGCCGAGCTTGGAAAATTTTTTGATGAGCCGATGAAAACTTATTCTTCTGGAATGAGTGCTAGGATTGCTTTTGGGCTTAGCATGGCTTTTGATTTTGATTATTACTTAATCGATGAAGCAGGTGCGGTTGGCGATCCTTCCTTTAGAGAAAAAAGCATAAAACTTTATAAAGAAAGACTTAGTCAATCAAAAGTGATTATGGTTTCGCATGATGTTGCTGAAATTAAAGAATGGTGTGATAAAATTATTTTTATGGAAAATGGAAAAGCAACTGTTTATGATGATGTTGATGAGGGAATAGCAGTTTATCAAGGAAGAGCTTAATGGAAGAAAAAAAAACATTAGTGGAGAAAATTAAAGATTTAAGCATTTTTGATTCTTTTAAAATTGTTTGGTTTTTGATGATTTTTGTGGTGGTTTATTATGTATTTATTGCTGCACCTCGTTATGTAACTACTATGATTTTAGATGTGAGAGCTACAAGTGGGACCAATATTCAAGCTAATGGCATTTTATCCTTGCTTTCTTCAAATTCTGCCGCTAGTGAAGATATAAAATATCTTAAAGGCTATATTCATTCTTCTGATATGTTAAAAATTCTAGATCAAAAAATTCAGCTTAAAAAACTTTATAATGAACAACATTTGGATTTATTTTATAAATTATGGCAATCAAGTTCTAATGAGGCTTTTTTAAGATATTATCAAAATCGTATTAAAATTCATACCGATAATCAAACCGGATTATTAAGCGTTGAAGTAGAAGGTTTTAGTCCAGAATCTTCTTATTTGATCGCTAAAACTATTATGGAAGAAAGTGAAAAATTTGTTAATGAAATTTCTCATAAATCAGCAAGAGATCAAATGGCTTTTGCCGAAAGTGAAGTTTTAAAATTTAAAGATAAATTTCAAAAAGCGCAAAATGATTTAATTGCTTTTCAAAATAAATATGGAGTTTTTGATCCTTTAAAACAAGCTGAAAGCAAAGCTAAGTTGATTTCAGAAATTGAGGCTAATTTAGCTCAAAAAGAAGCTAAGCTTTTAAGCTTGCAAAGTTATATGAATGATGCAGCACCAGAAATTGTAACCTTAAAAGCTGAAATTGTGGCTTTAAAAAAACAATTATTAAAAGAAAAATCTAAAATTTCAGCCAATAATCCTTCACAAAAATTAAATAATCTTGCTGCTAAGTTTCAAGATTTAACTATAGAGGCAAATTTTACTCAAAAAGCTTATGAGTCGGCTTTAAAGGCTTATGAAAGTGCAAGAATTGAGGCAGTAAGAAAGATTAAGCAACTTGTTGTAATCCAAAGTCCAGCTAAGCCTCAAATTGCAAAATATCCTCAAAGGATATATGATATCTTAACAGCCTTTATGGTTTTATCTTTATTGTATGGCATTATTAAATTTGCTAAAATGATTATAGAGGAGCATAAGTCTTGATGAGAAAGATTGTTTTATTTTTATTTTCTTTTGTTTTTGCTTTTGGTTCAGTGGATGTTTCTCAAATTACCGCAGTTGAAAATGAGAATGCTAATTTCATATCAGATAAAAATATAAGTATAAGCAATTCTAAGTTTCAACAAGAAAATACAGTAAAAACGGATGATGATACAATTCCTGTTTTTGGCGCACATCTCTTTAATGGAAATTTTAAAAATTACACTCAAAGAGTTTACAATCCCGACTATAAGATTGCAGTAGGCGATCAAATCAGTTTAAAAATTTGGGGTGCTGTTGAATTTGAACGTGTACTTGTTGTGGATTCTCAAGGTAATATTTTCATCCCAAAAGTGGGTGCTGTTAATTTATTGGGTGTAAAAAACAGTGCTTTGGTGAGCGTGATTAAGGCTCATGTTAATAGGATTTATAAAAGCAATGTTTTTGTTTATGCTGATATGAACGCTTATCAAAATGTCTCTGTTTTTGTAACAGGAAGTGTAAATTCTCCAGGACTTTATCAAGGATTAAGTTCAGATTCTGTGATACAATATCTTGATAAAGCAGGTGGGATTAATTTAGAATATGGAAGTTTTAGAGATATTGAAATTCTAAGAAACAATCAAGTGATTAAAAATATAGACTTATATAATTTTTTGCTTAAGGGTCAAATGGATCTTTTTCCTTTTAGAAGCGGGGATGTTATTTTAGTGGGTAATGTGCAAAATTATGCCTTTGTAAGTGGGGATGTGCAAAGACCTTTTCGTTTTGAGCTCTCAAATGATATTAAGACTTTAAGTGATTTAGCGCGTGTAGCAGGAGCAAAACCTATAGTAACCAATGCTGTAGTTAAAAGCTATAGAGAGGATCATAAACTCAATGTCAGCGCTTATAATAAAATGCAATTTTCTAAAGTTTTATTACAAACTGGCGATGAGGTGCAATTTAATCCAGAATATATCTCTAAAAATATCACGATTACTGTAAGTGGTGAACATAGTGGGCTTAAAAATTTGGTGGTTAAAAAAGGGACAACTTTAGAGGATGTTTCAAGACTTATTATGTTTAACGATCAATCCAATATTAATGCTTTACAGGTTTTTAGAAAATCCGTTGCCAAAACTCAAAAAGAACTCATCAATGCTCAACTCAAAGAACTAGAAACCTTGGCCTTAACAAGCACTTCGGTTACCTCTCAAGGTGCTGCTATTAGAGCTGAACAGGCAAAATTGATTCTTGAATTTATCCAAAGGGCTAAGCAAGTTGAACCTAAGGGGCAAATCGTTATTGATAATCCAAAATCTTATAAATCTGTGATTTTAGAAGATGGGGATGTGGTTAATGTTCCAAGTAAAAATAATCTTGTAATAGTTCAAGGTGAAGTCTCTTTACCAGGTGCTTTTGTTTTTGACAAGGGTAAAGATTTGAAATATTATATCAATCTTGCTGGAGGCTATGGAGAAAGAGCTGATACTTCCAAGGTTTTAGTTATACGCAGCAATGGTAAGGCTGAAAAATTTAATGGAAATATCACAATGCATCCAGGCGATTCTATCTTGGTTTTACCTAAAGTTGAAAGCGAGAATTTGCAAATCTTTAGCATGCTAACTCAAATTCTTTATCAAATTGCCGTTGCAACAAATGTTGTCTTAAATCTCTAAAGGTTGTTTTTATGGAAGCGATTGAAATTGCAAAAGAAGTTTTTAAAATAGAAGCTGAGTCTATATCTGATTTAGCTTCTCATTTGAATGAAGAATTTAATCAAGCAATTAAATTCATTTTTCAAGCCAAGGGAAGATGTATAGTTAGCGGTATGGGAAAATCAGGTCATATAGGTGCTAAAATCGCAGCGACTTTGGCAAGTACAGGAACTCCTAGCTTTTTTATCCATCCTGGAGAAGCTTTGCATGGCGATCTTGGTATGATGACTCCAGAAGATGTTTTAATTGCTATTTCAAATTCAGGTGAAACTGAAGAGCTTTTAAAAATTATCCCTGTTATTAAAAGAAGAAAAATTACTCTTATAGCAATGACGGGTAATTTAAATTCTACTCTCGCAAAGCAAGCTGATGTTTGTTTGGATATTTCAGTTAAAAAAGAGGCTTGTCCTCTTAAGCTTGCCCCTATGTCTTCAACAACAGCAACATTAGTAATGGGTGATGCTTTAGCAGCTGTTTTGATGAAAATGAAAAATTTTAAACCTGATGATTTTGCCCTTTTTCACCCAGGTGGAAGCTTAGGACGTAAGCTTTTGACAAAGGTAAAAGATCTTATGGTTTCAAAAAATCTTCCTATCGTGCATCCAAATACTGAATTTAATGATCTTGTCAATGTGATGACAAGCGGAAAACTTGGACTTTGTGTTGTTATAGAAAATGAGAAGTTGGTTGGAATTATTACCGATGGAGATTTACGTCGAGCTTTAAAAATGAGTGATAAGCCAAGATTTGATTTTAAAGCAAAAGAGATTATGAGTGACAATCCAAAAGTTATCGATGCGGATGCTATGGCAAGCGAAGCTGAAGAATTGATGTTAAAACATAAGATTAAAGAAATTGTTGCAGGAAAAGAGGGTAAAGTAGTAGGAATCATCCAGCTTTATGCTATAGGAAATGTGTGATTTAATGCCCCCAATTTTATCTATAATCATTCCTTTTGGTTTAAGCGAGGAAAGAGTTTATATACAAGATAGAGTTATACAAAAAGCTACGCATTTAAAAAGCGATGAAAAAATAGAATATATTTTTGTTGAAGGCTATTCTTCATTAGAAAATAATCTAAAGCAAATCATAGAAGAAAATGGTCATATTTATTTAAAAGATGAATCTCAAAAAGATTTTTTTTCTCAAGGAAAATGTAGAAATTTAGGTGCTTGTTTTGCAAATGCTCAAGTGATTATGTTTTTGGATGTTGATTGTTATGTTAGTCCCTTTTCTTTAGAAAAGATTTTAAATCTTATTAGGATTAAAAATATTGCGCAATATATTAATGAATTTTTAGTTTTGCCTGTGGTGTATTTAACTAAAGAGGGAAGTGATAAAATTTATAAAGAAGAAGAAAAATTATGGGATGATATTATTAAGCAAGATCTAATTAGTGGAAAAAGGAACTTAGTTCATTTTTATTCCTTTGTTTCAAGTGCTACTATTGTTAATAAATATAATTTTTTAAATCTTGGCGGCTATAGTGAAGAATTTATAGGGCATAGTTACGAAGATTTTGATTTTTTAGCAAGATTAATTTTTTATTCAGCAACGTGTGAAAAAACTCCAAAAGCTCTTTGTTATGATGAAGGAAATTGGAATATAAGTAGTTTTAGAGGTTTTAGAGCATGGTTTTCTTTGTTTGGTTATGAGATGAGCTTTCATGGAATTTATATGTTTCATTTTTATCATGAAGAGCCAAATCAAAATAATTACATGTCAAATAGACACAAAAATCATAAAAAATTTTATAAAAATTTAGCAAATTTAAAAAAAAGTCAAATAAAATCTTTTTATGATAATATACCTAATGGCATTGAAATAAATTTTGATAAAAAAAATATACCTTTAACTTCTTTAGTTTATAGTCAGTACTTATATGAAATTCGAACTAAAAATAATTTTTTCAATTTTTTCAATTTTTTTCTGGTTAAATTTTCACACACCAAACTTTATAGAAAAATTAAAATTTTTTTAAAGAAAATAAATGAAACCTAAAATCAGTATTATTGTTCCAGTATATAATAGTATCAAATATATTAAAGAGTGTATAGATTCGGTTTTAAATCAAACTTTTTTAGAATTGGAGATAATATGTGTTGATGCTAATTCTAACGATGGAACTTTAGAATTTTTAAGAAATATTTCAAAAGAGTACAATCATATCAGATTAATTATTTCAGAGAAAAAAAGCCTTGGATATCAGTTAAATTTAGGGATAGAACATGCGCAAGGAGATTATTTTTGCATAGTTGAAAGTGATGATTATATCGCAAATAATATGTGCGAAAAATTATACACTTTGATAACGCAATATAAAGTAGATATCGTTAAAGCTGATATTTTAAGTTTTAAAAGATCTTTTTTTGGAAGGAAATATACTTATAAATATATCTCTAATGATAAAAATTTATATAATAAAGTTTTAAATGAAAATGATCGTGATGTTATTATTAAAAAAACATGGAATATGAATCAAAGTTCTATTTTTAATATCGACTTTGTTAGAAAAAATAATATTAAAGCTAATGAAACTTTTGGAGCATCTTATCAAGATTTTGGTTTATGGTTTTGGTTGTGTTGTTCTTATAAAAAAATATATTTTCATAATGAAGCTTTTTATTATTATAGAGAAGATAATATAAATTCATCTTCAAATAATAAAGAAAAAGTTTATTGTGTTTGTGATGAATGTGATTTTATAGAGCAAAATATTATTAGTGATAATGATCAGCTTAGAAACATTTTTTATTATGCTAAATTTAAAATTTATATTTGGAATTTATATAGAATTGAAAAAAAATATAGATTAGATTTTTTAAAAAAAATGGCCAATGATTTTTTTCAAGTATCAAAAGAAAATTTATCTTTGCTTAGTCAAAATGATTTAAAAATTTTAAAACAAATTACTTATGATCCAAATTTATATTGTAAAAAAATAAATAGTATTTTTGATAAATTTAAAAAAATCTTTCTAAGATATAAAAGGAAAATATGCAAAGTAAAACAGTTGGCGTAGTTATACCAATATATAATGTGCAAGATTATTTAAAAGAATGTTTAGATAGTGTTATCAATCAAACTTATAAAAACTTACAAGTTGTTTTAGTTAATGATGGAAGTACTGATGAAAATTCATTAAACATTGCTCAAGAATATACTTTAAAAGATGAAAGATTTATTTTATTTGATAAAAAAAACGGAGGACATAGTAGCGCAAAAAATGTAGGTATAGAATATTTCAGTAAAGAATATAAACTTAAAAATATCACTAATGATATTAAAGAAAACTCTTTAATAGAATTTAGCATAGAAGGAAATAATTCTTATGAAATATATAAAGTCTATAAAAGTTCTAATTTTTTTAAAAGTAAAGATGAACTTTTAAATTTTAAAACCCCTGATATAGATTATATTATCTTTTTAGATAGTGATGATTATTGGGAATTAAACTGTATAGAAGAATGTGTCCCTAGAATGGAAGGGGCTAATGTAGTTTGGTTTGATTTTCAACCAGAAATAGAGAATAATTTTAAAAAACAATTTAAAACAGAAATGGAGGTTTTAGATTGTAAAAATGAAGAAATTATTTCTACAAAAGATTGGCTTGAAATTTGTGAGAAAAAAAAATATTTATTTTGGTTTGCATGGCAAGGAATGATCGAATTTAAATCACTTTTGCGATCTAAATTAAAATTTATCGATAAAATCATACATGAAGATCATCATTTTGGAATTTGTTTATTTTCATCCATTGAAAAAATTTATATATATCCTCAAAAAAAGTATCACTATAGAGTAAGAAAAAATAGTGTAAGCCATCAAAACAAATTTCATGTAGATAAAACATCTTATTTATACGATTTATTTCAGGAATTTCGAGATGATATTTATGAATTTAAAAATTATCAATTAGCTATGAATTGGGCTTTTACTTTATCACATATGGTTGATTTTTTATCTTTAAACAACTATAAAAAGGTTGAAAAAGTGTTTTTAAGTCAGGTATTAAGCAAGGCTTTAAGGGTACTATTTCTAACAAAAGATCCTTATAATTTGATTGAAATTTTAAAAATTTATAAAAATTATTTTTTAAAATATCAAATCAGTAAAGAAGAATTTATCAGAAATTCTTTAGAATATCAAATAGGCTATTTAATATTAAAAAATAATATTTTCAACATAAATGAAGTTATAAAAAGATATAATTCGCAAGTTAAAAAAAATCAAAATTATATAAGAGAATTTTCTATTCAATTTCTAGAAGATAAACACGATTTTGACACCCAAAAGATAAAAAAACATCTTTCTTATAGATTGGGAAAATTTGTATGCAAAATAGTACTTT
>JACHTQ010000027.1 GCA_020135845.1 Campylobacter sp. W0018
GGGGGGGGGTATATCAAATTGTGGTTTGAGATAAGAAAACTTAAAAAAGAATTTAGAAATAAAAAAACATAATTTTTTATCTAAGATTGAATTTAATTATTTTTGAAAGATATTTTTGTATTGTTCAAAAATAAATTTTAATTTCAAAAAAATAATCCCAAGCAACTTTGATGATGGTTATACCTACTACGATTAAAAATAGACTTAGCTTATTTTTTGATAAAATTTGTTAAAATTACGTAAAATTAACTTTAGAAAGAAATTTTTATGGATAATTACGAATTTAGCGAACTATTAAAAACTCTTAAAAATAAAGTAGGCAATATAGCCTCTATCATCAAACCACAAAGCATTCAAGAAAGGCTTAAGGAAATTGAAGAGCTAGAAAATTCTCCTTCTTTTTGGAATGATGTTAAACAAGCTGGAGTTATCGGAAAAGAAAAAACTAAAATTGCAAATTTATTAAAAAAGTACGAAGAAGCTTTATCGGCCGTTGATGATGCAAGCGAACTTTTTGATTTAGCTAATGCAGAAAATGATATGCAAACTTTAGAAGCTTTATTTAATGATGCACCAAAGCTTGAAGATACAATAACAAGCCTTGAAATTTCCATGCTTTTAAGCGGAGAAAATGATAGCAAAAACGCAATTGTTTCCATTCATCCAGGAGCAGGCGGAACAGAAAGCAATGACTGGGCAAGTATGCTTTATAGAATGTATTTAAGATTTTGCGAAAGAGAAGGATTTAAAGTTGAAACTCTTGACTTTCAAGAAGGCGATGAAGCAGGACTTAAAGACGTAAGCTTTTTAGTTAAGGGTGATAACGCTTATGGTTATTTAAAGGCTGAAAATGGAATTCATCGCTTAGTAAGAACTTCTCCTTTTGATAGTGCCGGACGTCGTCATACAAGCTTTTCAAGTGTTATGGTAAGTCCTGAACTTGATGATGACATAGAGATTGAAATCGAAGAAAAAGATATCAGGATTGATTATTACCGTGCTAGTGGTGCAGGTGGACAGCACGTCAATAAAACAGAATCAGCTGTGAGAATCACACATTTTCCAACAGGCATAGTCGTACAATGTCAAAATGATAGAAGTCAGCATAAAAACAAAGCAACCGCTTTTAAAATGCTAAAATCTCGCCTTTATGAGCTTGAACTCATGAAGCAACAAGATAGTGCAAATTCAGGAGAAAAAAGCGAGATAGGCTGGGGGCATCAAATCCGCTCTTACGTGCTTTTTCCTTATCAACAAGTCAAAGACAATCGCAGCGGAGAAGCTTTTTCTCAAGTAGATAATATCTTAGATGGAGATATCAAAAAAATGATTGAAGGTGTTTTAATCGCTTTAAAAGCAGAGTGATTTTATTCGAATAAATTTTTATGCAAAATCTCCTCTAAAATCACCGTAGCATAAGAGCCTTTTTGTAAGAAAAATTCTATACAAAAATGTGCTTTTTGCTCATCGTATCGCCACTTAACATCCTCCAAATATCCCCACATAAAGCGTCTTGAGCCCTGCATTTTAGTTTTAAATTCCCAAGCATCTTTGAAAATTTCATTCTCTAAATTTAAAGCTAAGCCTTCTTTAGTTTCATACGCTTTTGCGCCTATTAAAAGTCCCATAGCACTAATATCTCTTGCCTTAAAACGCTTAATCTCACTTTCTAAATCTTCGCATAAAAAACATTTACCAAAAGGATAGTGCCCTAAAACCTCACCTTTTAAGAGCTTGAAAAAATGTTCTTGTCTTTTTAGGCTCTTAGCTTCTTCTTTAGAGATATGATAAATTTGCATAAGCTCTTTTTCGCTAAATTCTTTTGAAAAATGCGATAACTCGACTCTTTTACTTAAGTAACGATTAAAAAGTTCGCTTTGAAAAGCTGAAATTAAAAATTCTTTCATTTTGACATTTTTCATTTTTTTGCCACGTAAAATTTCAAGTCCTTCTTTGTAATTATCTCCAAATTTACCAAAACGCTGATATCCAAAATAATTAGCAAAACCTTGTTTGTCTAAGTTGCTAATAGCCTGTTCAAGTTTTAAAGCATCACTTGGTAAAACTTTTTTTAAGCGAATAAAAAAAGAATTGCCTTTTAAATGCCCTATTCTTAATTTATTTTCATGGATAAAAGTTTCTAAAATTTTTAATTTTGGATGAGAGAAATTGTTTAAAGCATGTTCAAATTTTTTAGGCATAGAAATATACTGAAAGGTTGATCCTTGCTTATCCTTAAGTCCAGCATAACCAAAATCGCATATTTTTATCCCGCTAACTTCACTTAAAATTCTTAAAGCTTCATTGGTGCTTAAATCTTTTTTGTTAATATGTAAAATGAGATGCTCACCTTTGCCACTAAATTCATACAAAGGTTTTTCACGCACCACAAAATCATCACTATTTTTGCTAAAATACGCATTAATAGGAGCGTGTTTTAAACTATATAAAGGCTTAAAAATGGTGTTCTCTTCCATTAAATTCATACTTTCCTTTCGCTGCTTTTCCAAAGATATTTAATTTCACGCGATGTTTTTTTGCAATTTGTTCTATCTTAAAACGTTGCGTTTCATTAAAAGCAAATAAAATTTCATATTCTTCTCCACTATAAAGAGCATAATCATCTAAATTTTTTAGCCATTCAATGCCACATTTATTTTTTGCTAAAAGTCTTGATAAATCTTTACTTAAGCCATCTGAAATATCCATTGCACAAGAAATAAAAGGGGTAATTTCATAAAAAAAATCCGCTCTTAATTTGGGTTTTATAAAGCGATGGTTTAAATTTAATTTACCACCATTTTGCAAAATTTCAAGTCCTTTTAAACTCTCTCCTAAATTCCCCGTATAAGCTAGCAAATGTCCTTTTTTTAAGCCTTTTCTAAACACAGCTTTTTCTCTAACTTTAGAGATAATAGTAATGCTAATATCAATTTTATGATTATAAATCGTATCGCCACCTATGATTTTTATACCGAATTTTTTTGCTGTTTTTAAAAAACCTTTTTGTAAAGTTTTGATTTCTTCATTGCTTAAATTAGGTAAAGCAAGCCCTAAAAGTGCATATTTTGGCTCAGCATTCATCACAATAGCATCAGAAATATTTACCAGCATTGCCTTAGTGGCAATTTGCTCTAAAGTAAACCATTCCCTTTTAAAATGCACATTTTCAAAAAATAAATCTTTACTATAACACCATTGATCAACGATAGCGCCATCATCGCCATTTTTTTCATTTAAAAAAGCATGAATTATAAAATCTTCTTTATTCATAAAAAAATTTTATGAAATTTCTTTTTAAATTCTATTAAATTTTAATTTTTTTTTATATAATATTTATCCTAAAGATATCAAGGAAAAAATTATGAGAAATTTAGAACTTAGACTTTTTAGATTTGATAAAAATAAAGATTACGAGAGTTATTATAAGCCTTATCTTTACCGCAATTATGAAAATTTTGCCACTCTTTATGATTTGCTTTTGCAAGTGCAAGATGATGATATTTATTTCGAATTTGAAAAAAATGAGAATTCTCATATAGTTGTTAATAAACAAATTTTACCTCTCAATACCCCTTTGGAAGAGTTGATTAAAAAACATGATTTTAATCTTGTTATTGAACCGCTAAGCACAAAAAGAGCGATAAAAGATTTGATCATTAATAAGGATGATTTTTTAAGCAAATACAAATATCTTGCTCCATTTGGAAACGAAGAAGATAAAAAATTTTATGAAAAATACGACTATCTATACTATGCTAATGAAATTTTAGAATTTCTTCCTGAGTATATGGGAGATGCTTTATTTTACCTTGCGTTTGAAATGATCAAAAAATATCCAGATAAAAAAGTGGAGATTTTAAAAGCTATTTCTGATCCTGAAAAAGGAATCTTTTATCATATTAATGGCACCAATGAAAAAGTAGAGAATGTGATTGAAAATTTAAAAAAAGAAATTTTAAATTTGGGACTTTTTGATGAAGATTTATTGCATTTTGATTTACCTAAAAATAGTGCTTTTGAAAACGAAATAAAAGAAATTGGGCAAGTCAAGCATGATTTTAGCAATTTCAATATAGCTTTGTATGGCTTTAAACCTTGCGATAATTTAAAGTCAAAAATCAAAGCAAAATCTATTTCATACGAAAATTCTGACAAAAATAATGGCTTTGATCTTTTAAAACTCAATAGTGAACTCAGTTATAAAATGGCAGCAAAAATTCTTTTAGATGCTTATGATAGCGGAAGCGACTTTTTAGTTGTAAAAAATCCTAAAGATTTTTATATGTTTGATACTTGCGCTAAAAAACTTATGAGTATAAGTAATAGAGATTTTAAAGATTTTTATATTTTAAGTCATTTAGAATTTTTATCTTTAATTCAAGGTATTAAAAGTCCATCTTTGCAAAATCACGAATTAAAAGTAACCTTGATATGAAAATTTCTTTAGAATGTAAAGATATCATTATAGAAAGAGCTTTAGCTCTTTTTTTAAAAGAACACTTAGTGATGAAAAAAGATTGTGATTTCATCATTAGCGATGAAAAAATCCCCTCGAGCAAACCTTTATTTCTTATAGCTGATAATTCTCCTTTTTTGAGTGTGCCTTTTAGCAAGGAAGCTTTGTTGAAATCTTTAAATGATTTTGACAATGCCTTAAAGACAACTGCTCAAAAACTCGCGGATGAAAAAAGAAAAATTTTAGAAGCAAAAATTGATTCTATAGCGGAAGAATTTAGAAAAGATTACCAAATAAAAATAGATCTTGCTATTAGCGAACTTAAAGATAAACTCGTTAAAGCTTTAATACATGAATGAAGATTTTATTCGTGTAAAAGATTTTTTAAAAGAATATCAAAAAATCTCAGATTCAAAAAATAAAAAAAATCAAACAATAAAAATTTATACTTTTATAGAAAGTGGGCAATACAAAGGAAAAAAACTTCTTTTGCCTTCACTTGAAAAAACAAGAAGCACTAAAAGTATAGTAAAGGCTTGCGTTTTTAATGTCATAAGGCAAAATTTAAGAAATAAAATTTTTATAGAAGCTTTTGGTGGAAGCGCTTTGATGGCAGCTGAAGCTTTAAGCAATTTCGCCTTAAAATCTTATGCGATTGAGCTTGATAAAAACGCTTATAAAATCGCGGTTCAAAATTCTAAAATCGATCAAAATTTAAATGTAATACAAGGAAACACTTTTGAAATTTTACCTCAACTGATCGAAAAATTAACCCAAGAAAATATTCCTATTTTTCTTTATCTTGATCCACCTTTTGATATCAGAAAAGGTTTTGAAAAAATTTATAAAGATGTTGAAAATCTTTTAAAAAATCTTAGCCGAAAAAATATAGAAAAAGTCATTTTTGAACATCATTCTAAAATAGAACTCCCACAAAACATAGAAGAATTTCAAAAAAACAAATCCAAAAAATTTGGCCTAACTACTCTTAGTTTTTACGAAAATACCCTTTAAAATTAAACTCTTAAAATTGGAACACTTTTTGCTTTATTTCTATGTAATAACATAGATTAAAGGAATAATCCATGAGAGTTTTAATACTTTTTTTACTCTTTATGACAAGTATTTTTGCAATACAAATCAAGGATGTAGCAAACACTGTAGGTGTTAGAGATAATCAACTTATAGGCTATGGACTTGTGGTTGGTCTTAATGGTAGCGGAGATGGAACAAGTTCTAAATTTACCCTACAATCAGTATCTAATCTTTTGCAAGGTATGAATATCAAAGTAGATCCAGCAGATATCAAATCAAAAAATACAGCCGCTGTAATGGTAACAGCAAAACTTCCAGCTTTTGCTAAAAGTGGAGATAAACTTGATATTACAGTATCTTCTTTAGGGGATGCAAAATCTTTACAAGGTGGAACGCTTTTGCTCACCGCACTTCGTGGGATTGATGGCGAAATTTATGCAATCGCACAAGGATCGATTTCAACCGGAGGACTCACAGCTAGACCAGGTGGTGCAGGTAGTCATTCTACAGCAGCAACTGTGATGGGTGGAGCCAATGTAGAAAGAGAAATTCCGCAAAATTTTAGCCAAAACAATGATTTAACTTTAAGTTTAAAAGTGGCTGATTTTCAAACTGCTAGCAATATAGAAAGAGTGTTAAATAATGTTTTTGGAGAAGATGTTGCTAAAGCGATTGACTCACGTACTATAAAACTTAAAAAGCCAGAAGATCTTTCAAATGTAGATTTTATGGCAAGAGTTTTAAATCAAGATATAGCTTATACTCCAGAAAGCAAAGTGATTATCGATGAAAGAACAGGAACTGTGATCGCAGGTGTTGATGTAGAGGTTGAACCTGTATTGATCACTCATAAAGATATCACAATCAAAATTGATCCTAATAATAACACCACACCAAATCAAAATGAAATTGATATGAAAGATGGTGGCTTTATAGATCCTAGTTCAAATACTTTAAGGATCAATAACACAAAAAGCACGGTTGCCAATATCGCAAGAATGCTCAATAAACTTGGAGCAACTCCAAATGATATTATAGCCATCATGGAAAATTTAAAACGTGCAGGTGCAATTACAGCTGATTTGGAGATTATATAATGAAAGTGGATAATTTTTTAAATACATTCAATATGGATAATGTTTTATTAAATAAAGCATCAAGAAGTCTAGAAAATCGTATTAAAATAAATGATAATGATATAGTCACTAAAACCAAAGAAGACGAGGCTTTAAAAGAACAAACTGACGCTTTTGAAGCGTTTTTTTTAAAACAAGTTTTAGACGTGTCTTTAAAATCTCAAAATTCACTTTTTGGAAAAGATGCGAGTGATGAAATTTATTCATCTATGTATAATGACACCATCAGTAAGGCTTTAAGCGGTGGCATGGGTTTTTCAAAATTATTATACGATTTTTTAAAAGAAAGGGGTTAAGTTTTTTAATTTTTAGCCGATATAGTTTGTAGAGGATTATTAATAAAATTTCAAGGAGGCAGAAATGATAAATCCTATACAGCAAGGCTACGTGGCAAGTTCCACATTAAACACAGTTCAGACAAATAAAGAAACTAAAACAAACGATACTCAAAAAACAGAGAATGATAAAGCTGCAAAGATTGCAGAACAAATTAAAAATGGCACTTATAAAATCGATACAAGAGCCACAGCTGCTGCTATAGCTGATTCTTTAATTTAAAAAATTTTCTCTCTTTTTTTGAGTAAAAAAAGGAGAGAAAATGCTTAAAAAACATCTTGATGAGGTTAATGCTATCTTAGAAAAATTAATAGCATTAACTCAAGAAGACATTGAAAATATAAAAGTTGCAAAACACGATACCGTTGCACCTAGTGTTGAAGAAAAAAATAAACTGATTTCTGAATTTACAATAGCTAAAAAACAACTCGATGCTGCCTTAGTAGCTTTAAATAATAGTTCCACTAAAGGACTTAGCGAACTACTTGATGAAGAGGACAAAGAAAAATTAGATTTATTGAAAAAAAATCTTCAAACTCTTCATTCTACCAACAAAGAATACGCCAAATTTGTACTTATCATCAAAGATTTCTTTGATGGTTTAGTCAATAAAATGTTTAATCTCAATGATGGAACGAATAATGCTTATGGTGATAAAAAGACTACACCAGAGTCAATTTTTAAGATTAATGTGTAAGGAATAAGAATATGGGTATTTTTGGAACTTTATATACTGGAGTTACAGGCTTAAAAGCCAGTGAAGTTCAAATTGCAACTACCAGTAACAATATCTCTAACGCAAATGCAACTTTTTATACTCGACAAAGAGTTGTGCAAACAACCAATGGTTATGTTTCATCTAATGGGGTTCAAGTAGGTACAGGTACAGCCATAGAAAGTATTGTTCGTTTACATGATGAATATTCTTATTTTAAATTAAAAGGGGCTTCAACTCAACTAGAATATACTAAATATATGGCTTCAACCTTACAAGAAATATCAGAACGCTTTCCAGATTTACAAAATACAGGGATTTTGCAAGATTTAGAAAATTACAATAAAGCTTGGAATGATTTTGCATCCAATCCTAATGAAAATGCTACAAAAGTAGCGCTTGTAAAGGCTTCGCAAACATTAACAGAGAGCATTAATAATACTTTTTCAAATTTAGATAAAATTCAAAAGAAAATCAATAATGATATCAAATCAACCGTAGAAGAAATTAATAGAATTGGCGAAGAAATCGCAACGATCAATAAACAAATTTATGGTCAAGAAGCACTCCCAACCGAACATGCAAATGAATTAAGAGATAGAAGAGATGAGCTTGAACTCACCCTTTCAAAACTTGTAAGTGCTGTAGCTAGCAAAAATGAAATCAATCAAGACAATCGCTTAGATACAACTATAACCGACCCAGGGCACCAATATAATCTTAGTATTGAAGGATTTAGTATAGTTGATGGGATCAATTTCCATCCACTAAAACTTGATTACGATGATAAAAATAAATCTTATAGTATTTATTATGAAACTGCAGATGAAAAAGTAAGAGATCTAACCGGTAAAATTTCTGGAGGACAATTGGGCGCTCAGCTTGATTTACGCGGTAGAAATTATGATAAAAGCAAAGGAAAATATAGTGATGGAATCATACAAGGCTATATGGATTCTTTAGATACTTTTTCCAAAACAATGATCAATGAAACCAACAATCTTTACGCTAGTTCTGCAAAAAGCCCTGTAACTTCTGATTATCTTCCTGGGCTTCAAGGCAATATCCCTTTAATGAATTACGATAGAACTATACAACCAGGAAGTTTTGATATCGTTCTTTATGATGAAAAAGGAGATAAAAAAGTTACCAAAACTATTAATATCGATGTTAATACCACCATGGATGATATCGTACGCCAAATCAAAGCTAATACAGATGATAACAACAACAAAGATCCAAATGATGATGTTGATGATTTGATCAACGTAAGTTTTAGTTATGATCCAACTTCTAATGATGGTTTATTTCAACTGACTGCCAAATCAGGATACAAAATAGCCATAGAAGATAAAGGAACAAATTTTGCAGGTGCTTTTAGCATAGGAGGATTTTTTAGTGGAAATAGTGCAAGTGATATTAAAGTAAAAGATTCTATTTTAAGCGATCCAAGCACAGTAAGAGCTAGTTTAAATGGGGTTGATAGCGGTAATGATATGGCAAATAAAATCATACAGCTTCAATACGATAAGGTTAATTTTTACAATGAAGATGGAACTATCGATCACTTAACCATGGAAGAATATTACCGTAAATTAACAGGAAAAATAGGATCTGATGGGGAAAATAACAATGTAGTTAATGCTAGCAATCAAACCTTTTATAATTCTGTGTATAGCGAATATCAATCTAAAAGCGGAGTTAATACCAATGAAGAACTTGCATCCTTAATACAATGGCAATCAAGTTATGGAGCCTCTGCGAAAATTGTTACCACTATTGATCAAATGTTAGATACTTTACTAGGAATTAAATCATAATCCTAGTAAAATGTCTGATATATTAAAAGCGAAGCTAGATGCTCTAGTAAAACTAAAAAATACCGATAAAGTTTTATTTGAAAATCCAGATCCTTTGCAAGTTGCCAAAATTTATAAAGATGAATTCATTGCTTTGCTTTGTGCTTTATTTGCCTATGGTAATGCCAAAAATATAGTTAATTTTTTAAATAAACTTGATTTTTCTTTACTTGACTCAAATGAAAAGCAAATTAGAAAAAATTTAAAAGGCTTAAAATATCGTTTTCAAAATGAAAGAGATATTATAGAAATTTTTATCACCTTCTCAAGACTTAAAAAAGAATTTTCCTTAAATGAACTTTTTACCGCGGCTTATCAAAAAAGGCAAAATACCACAGATGCTATCCTTGCTTTTATGAAAAAAATTCAAAACATCAATACTTATTCTAGCTATGGCTATGATTTTTTCTTTGGAAAAATTTGGAAAAATATGCCAAAATCACCACTTAAAAGATATCATATGTATTTTAGATGGATGGTTAGAAAAGATGAGCTTGATCTTGGAATTTTTACTAATATACACACAAAAGATCTTTTAATCCCTCTTGATACTCATCTTTTTAAAATTTCCTTGACTTTGGGACTTTTAAAGCGTAAAATATATGATTATAAAAGTGTGTTAGAACTTACTAACAAGTTAAAAGAATTTGATGCAAATGATCCTATTAAGTATGATTTTGCACTTTATCGTTTAGGACAAAGCAAGGAGATTAAGGCATGGGCTTTGAACATTTAGATACGATTTATTATATTATATTATTTTTTGCGGCACTTTTTGCAGGTTTTATAGACTCAATAGTTGGCGGAGGCGGACTTATAACTTTACCAGCACTTATAGCTTGTGGAATTCCTGCACATTTATCTATCGCAACCAACAAAGTCCAAAGTGTATGCGGAGCTTTTACTGCAACAATCACTTATTTTAAATCCACAACCCTACCCCATCTAGCTTGGGGGATATTTTTTACCGCAGTAGGTGCTATCTTAGGAAGCTATAGCGTACTTTTTGTTAAGGATGAAAATTTAAAAATCATTATTTTAATCTGCTTGACTTTGACTTTTTTATACACAGCCTTACGTCCAAATTTAGGAAAATATGAAAACAATCCAAAGATTAAAAATATTAAAATTTTTTATCTTGTTTGTGGTTTGATTTTGGGGTTTTATGATGGCTTTTTAGGCTCTGGAACTGGATCTTTTTGGATATTTGCTTGTGTAACCTTGCTTGGCTTTAATATGAAAAAAGCAAGCATGAATACAAAGATCTTAAATTTCACAAGCAATATTATCGCTTTAATTATTTTTTTATGGCAGTATGAAGTTTTATGGAAAGTAGGATTAATCATGGCTGTTGGACAAATTTTAGGAGCTTTTTTGGGCTCTAAACTTGTATTAAAGAGCAATGGAAAATTCATCAAAAGTCTATTTTTAATCGTAGTAGGTATAACCATCATCAAAGTTGCTTGGGATTATTTTTTTGAAATTAAAATTTATTTTTGAACAATACAAAAATATCTTTCAAAAATAATTAAATTCAATCTTAGATAAAAAATTATGTTTTTTTATTTCTAAATTCTTTTTTAAGTTTTCTTATCTCAAACCACAATTTGATATACCCCCCC
>JACHTQ010000028.1 GCA_020135845.1 Campylobacter sp. W0018
TTTGGTTCCCGCAAGAGTAACTAATTGTGAAAAGAAATTTATTGAAAATGAGATTATGCATATACTTGATGCTTTTAAAGTTAAATTTGGAGCTTCGCATATAGAGATAAAGCTTGAAAAAATCATTGAAAAGCGTATTAAATATAAATTATCCGTAATTGAAATTGCTACTCGTATGGGCGGCTTAAGAGATATATTAATATATAACACTTCTAAAGAAAATTATTTACAACTCTTAATTCAAAGTTCTTTAAAACAAGAATTAAAAAAAGTAAATACAAAAGCTGAAAATTTTTGTCTGGTTAAAATGATTTTTACCAAAGAAGATTATGAGTTTTATAAGAAAATAAAAACTTTAAAACTACAAATGATAGTCAAAGAAAGAATTTATGTAAAAAATGATGAAGAATTTTCTTATTCTTCATCATTAATGGATTCTAAGGGTTATTATTATTTGAAAATTTCCAAGGATGAGAATCTTGAAAATTATATAAATCAATTGTTTTGAGCAATTAATCGTATAAAATAATCGTCTTCATTTTTAAAAGGCGCAAAACCTTTATCTTCTTTTGCATATAAAATTTTTAAACCTAGGTCTTTTACGGATTGTTTTAACTCATCAAAATCTAAAAAGCGGCGAAAGTGTTCTTCAAAAATGAAGCAATCCCCCCCCCACTAGCTATTCTCTCACCTTTGCCAAAAAGAGAATTTTTCTTTCCCCTTGCTTCTATACAAAATATACCTTTTTCTTTTAAAAGTTCTGGAATATTTTTAAAAAGATTATCTTGCTGTTCTTTACTTATACTATGTAAAGTAAAACGAGAATAAATTCCATCATATTTTTTATCATCTAAAAAATTACAAAAATCAGCACAATAAAATTCCAAATTCTCACTTTTATAGCCCTCATTTAAAAATTTGATTTCATCTTCACATAAATCCAGAGCTTTAACTTTATAACCTTTTTTTGAAAAAAATAAAGCATCTCTACCATTGCCACAGCCAAGTTCCAAAATAAAAAAATCTTTTTTAAAATATTCCAAACAAAAAGCAGCAAATGAAGAATGCTCAAAAGGTTTTTGATTTTTACTATAAAATGTTGTCCAATATCCTTTATCTTTAAACATTGTTTTCCTTTAAATTTCTATATAATTCCACACTACGATAAAACAAATCAAATAAATATATTAAGCCAATCAAATAAAAAAAGAAACTGAAACATTCACTCATAAAAGACAAGATAATTAAAGTGCATAATAAAGTCGCATCAATCCCTAAGATAAATCCCCTATCAAGAAAAAATTTCTTAATTCCATATCTTTTAATTGTTTTTAAAGTTCTAAGTTTTTTAACTATAATACGAGAGCAAATTATTGCATGTAAATTCATAGCGAATATAACAAAAAGAATAGGAAAAATCGAAATCTGATAAGCTAAATATACCACTATAAAAGCTCCGTTGAAGGATAAAATATCGACTGTATTATCTAATAAATGCCCTAATTTACTAGATAAATTTTTATACCTAGCAAGCATACCATCGATATTATCTAAAAAATGATATACAAAATACAAAATTCCAGCTAAAATTGCATAATGATGATAAAGTGCTATAAGAGATAAAAAAGCAAAAATACCTGCAGTGATAGTAACCTGATTGGGTTTGATGTTGGTTTTTTTAGCTAATGGCAAAAGGATAAATTTTTGTATAATTAAAACACGAATAATATATTCGCTAATATAATAAGAACGTTTATTTTCCAATCTTTCATTTTTTTTTAGCTTTTCATCTAAATCCATAAATTATTTCCTTAAAATCACTATAAAATTTTCATCCGCAAAGTTATCATTAGCATAGCTTATCTTTATAGAGTTAATTTCTATTTGTCTAAAATCACAAAATACTCTTTTTATTTCATCTTTATCAAAAAAATACATTTTCATTCCATTTTCTTTAAAAGCAGATTTTAAAGTATCCTTTTCATCAATAAACACTTCATATTTTGAAATTTTTTCATTATTTAGATAACGATAATCCTTTAGGCTTCTAACTACTATATAAGCAATACCATCTTTTTTTAAAACTCTATAAATTTCCTTAGCTGCTTTTTCAATAACTTCTTTAGGATTATAATAAAGCACACCATAACAAATCACACCATCAAATTTTTCATCTTCATAAGGGATATCATCGACACTTGCAATTTTTAACTCTGCTTTAAGTTTATATAAATCTAACAGCTCCTGTGTTGCTTTAATGCCATTGGCAGAATAATCTAGTCCATAAGCATTAAAATCATTCTCAGCTAAAAACTTAACGTGTCGTCCTCCCCCGCAACCTAGATCCAAAATTTGATCATTTTTCTTAAAATTTCTTAAAACAAAAGCAACCAAATCGCTACCGGGATAACGTGGCTGATGTCTTTTTTGAGAATGCATTTCATGCCATTTTTCTTGGATATTCATTTTAAATCCTTGATAAAAAATTGCAAAATTATAGCAAAGATAAGATTATTTTTATATTATCTTTAATTTGATCTTTGCCTATTTTCTCATCACACCATAAATTGATAAGTTCTTTACTTAAAATTTCTGAATTTTTTTGAGTTTTTCCTCCAAAAATCAGATGTGATGGTAAATACCAAGAAGAACAATCGATCCCATTTTTTCTTAAATTTTCAAGCAACTTTTCTCTATTGCCTAAATATCTAAAGGTGTAACGCCAAGATATAGAATTTAAATTAAACTTTGGATGCAAAATGAGTTCGTGTTTTAAAAAATTTTGATAAATTTGCATATTTTCTTTGCGTTTTTCACATATATTGCTAAGCTTGGAAAATTTTTCTTCTAAATAGGGATTATCACTACTTCCAAAAACAAAGGTATAATCTAAAAGCAAATTTTTAAGATTTTTAAAATAATTTTCATCTTTGGGATTTAAAGCATAATATTTCAAGCGATATTCGTCAAATTTTTGTTTATCAACTCTTAAGGTCAATTCCTTATTAAAATCTCTCAAGGAACTTAAGGATATTTTTGAACTCAAAATTGCCCCCCCCCCATAACTCATTTTCTAAAAATTTAGTATGACCAAAACTTAAAATACTCATATCACATTTTGGATTGATTTTATAAGTTTGCGCACAATCTTCGATGATAAATATATTTTTATCTTGACAAAAATCAATAATTTTTTCATCGCAAAAATGTCCATAAAGATGGACTAAGACTAAAGCATCATAAGGATTTTCATCATAATTTTTTTTACAACTTTCAAAAATAAGAGTATAATCATCCAAACTTACATCTGCAAAAATCACTTCAATTCCAGCTTTTAAAGCGATACTTGTCACCTGCGGACAAACCAAACTAGGGATTAAAACCTTGTTTTTATTTTTTGATTTTAGATATTTAAAAATCAAAAATAAAGCACTCGTTCCAGAACCTATATAAAGACATTCTAAGACATCAAAATGAGTGCTGATTTTTTCTTCTAAAACATTCAATTTTCTTTCCTTGTAATTATGCTATAATTTGTAAAAGTAATTTTACCGATATTACTTAAAAATTAGTTTGGAATTTAAATGCAAATAGGAAATTTTAACACAGATCAAAAAGTATTTATCATAGCAGAATTAAGTGCAAATCATGCCGGAAGTTTAGAACTTGCACTAAAAAGTATCAAAGCTGCTAAAAAAGCAGGGGCGGATGCGATAAAAATTCAAACTTACACTCCAGATAGCCTTACTCTTGATAGCGATAAAGAGGATTTCATCATCAAAGGTGGACTTTGGGATAAACGCAGACTTTACGAACTTTATGAAAACGCAAAAACCCCTTATGAATGGCATGAACAAATTTTTCAAACCGCCAAAGATGAAGGCATACTCTGCTTTTCAAGTCCTTTTGCAAAAAAAGATGTGGATTTTTTAAAACAATTTGATCCCATAGCTTATAAAATCGCCTCATTTGAAGCTAATGATGAAGAATTGATCCGTTATATAGCCAAAGAAAACAAAACCTCGATCGTTTCTACAGGCATTGCAAGCGAGGAAGAGCTTTTTAGAATTTGTGAAATTTTCAAAGAAGAAAAAAATCCACAATTGATATTTTTAAAATGTACCTCCGCCTATCCTGCAAAAATCAGCGATATGAATTTAAAAGCTATTTCAAGCTTAAAAGAAAAATTTGGTGTAGAAGTGGGACTAAGTGATCATAGCTTTGGATACTTGGCTCCGGTTATGGCTGTAGCACTTGGAGCTAGGGTAATCGAAAAACATTTTATGATTGATAAAAACTTAAAAAGTGAAGATGCTAAATTTAGCCTTGATTTTGATGAATTTAAAGCCATGGTTGAGGCTGTAAGAGAAGCTGAAAGTGCTTTAGGAAATAGCTCCTTAGAACTTAATGAAAAAACTTTAAAAAATCGCACCTTTGCAAGAAGTTTATACGCAAGTAAAAGTATCAAAAAAGGTGAAATTTTTAGCGAAGAAAATGTAAAATCTGTGCGTCCTTCTTTTGGACTTCATCCAAAATTTTATAAAGAAATTTTAGGTAAAAAGGCTACAAAAGATATCGAATTTGGCCAAGCCCTAAAAAAAGAAGATTTTATATAAAAGGCAAGATTAATTGAATAAAGAACTTTTTTTAAAAAATACTCAAGCGCTTTTTGAAGTGGATCAAATTCTAGCTTACAAACTAAGAGCTTTGCAAAAATTTGAAAATTTCCAAGCCAAGATCAATGAAGATGGTATTAATTTTGCAAACAATTTTGAAGAAATTTATGAAAATCCCAAAAAAGACTTTATAGAAAATTTAAATCTTTATAAAAATCAATACTTTAAGTATCCAGTTTTATTTTTTTATGGTTTTGGAAATGGCAAACTTTACAAAGCCTTATGTGAAAATAAAAATCATAAACACATCATCGTTTTTGAAGATGAGCTTGAAATTTTAGCCTTAGCTTTTTATTTTACTGATTTGACCAAAGAATTAAGAAGTGAAAAACTCATAATCTTTCATACTCCAAGCATCACTACTGCACAACTTGTTACTCTTTTTATGTATGAAAGCATTCAAAAAAGTGTTAAAATTTTTAATCTTTTTATTCATAGTGATTTTTACCTTAAATTTTACGCCCAAAAAATACAAAATCTAAATCAAATTTTGATCGAAAATATTCGCTTTATTGTTTTAGCCAAAGGAAACGATCCGCATGATTCTATCATAGGGATTAAACAGGTATTAAACAATCTTCCTAAACTTTTAAGTCATGGAGTTTTTCAAGAATTTTTAAAAGAAAGAAAGGGTAAAGTAAAAAATGCCATCATCGTTTCAACAGGTCCTAGTCTTATTAAGCAATTACCCTTACTAAAAGAATATGTCAATAAAGCTACAATTTTTTGCGCAGATAGTGCTTATCCTATCTTAGCAAAGTATAATATCAAACCTGATTATGTCTGTATGTTAGAAAGAGATGATGTAGTTTCAAAATGTTTTGATAATGATTTTAAAGAATTTGATCAAGGAATTTTATTTATCATAAGTTCTGTTGTTCATCAAGAAGTCATTCATTTTCTTGAGAGAAATTTTAGAAAATATATGCTCGTTCATCGCCCTTTACATTTTGCTTCATCTTTAAACCTTAAAGAATTTGGTTACATAGGAGTTGGAGCAAGTGTTGCGAATATGGCTTATGAATTAGCTGCTGGCCTAAGACATGAAAATATCATTTTAATAGGACAAGATCTAGCTTATGCTGAAGATGGAAGCTCTCATCCAAAAGAACATATCTATGGAAATGAAGGGGAGAAAATACGCGGAGAAGTTTATACTCTCGCTTATGGTGGGAAAAAACAAGTTAGAACGCAACTGACTTGGAATTTATTTCGCCAAGCCTTTGAAAAAGATATTTTCTGGGCAAAAGAAAAACTACAGATTAATACCTACAATTGCACCGAAGGTGGAGCTAGGATAGAAGGAACTATAGAAAAACCTTTTAAAGAAGTTTGTGAAAATTTTCTTAAAGAAGATTTAAAAAAGCCTTTTGACTTACCTAAAAATTTGGAAATAAATGAAATAAAAAATAAATTTTTACAAACTCAAAAACTTCTTACTAAAAACGTCAAACAAAGTGAAGAATTTATCAAAAAATGTAACAATGAACTTAAAAAACTAAATTTTGAGCTCAATAAATTAGAACTTAATTTATCAACTTTAGAAAAAATCAAAAAAAATCTTTTGAAATTCTTTAATGAATTTAAAAAATTAAAATTATTTAATGAACTTACACAAGCTATATATTATCACAATGAATGCGAAATTTTACGTTATGAAGTTTTAAATGAAATCGATCAAAAAGAAAAAATGAAAGAATTCTTAACCAATCAAAAAGCATGGTGGTTACAAGCTTTAGAATACCTAAACAGCCAAAATAAAGCTATTGGCGAGTCTTTAGAAAAATACAAAAATGACGATATTTCGTAAATAAATGGAGGGTTTATGAAATTTAATAAAAATCAAATTGCACTTTTTAGTAAAAATTTAAATTCACTAGACGATCCTACCTTAAAAGAAAAACTCAAAGGATTAGCAATCACTCATTATGAACTTATCTTAGGAAAAGATAGTTTAGATATCAATCTTAAAGATAAAAGAAATGGTACTTTTCTTTATAAAGATGCTATAAAAGAATTAGATGTTATGTTAAAAACCTATAATGAAAAATACCTTTTATATCCTGTGCTTTATTTTTATGGTTTTGGAAATGGAATTTTATTTAAAGCTCTTTTAAAAAACAAACATTATGAGCATTTAGTTGTTTTTGAAAAAGAATTAGAAATTATAAAAATCATGTTTCATCTTTTGGATTTTTCTAAAGAATTAAAAGAAAACAGACTTTTATTGTTTGATGCTAATAATTTAGATCTTCAAGATTATTATAATTTATGCTCAAGAGACCCTTTTTTTACATTTTCTAGAACTTATTTTTTAGAACTTAGTAGTGATTATTATGAAAAAGATCAAGAAGAAATATTAAAAATAAATAATAATCTCATTAAAAATTTTAAAAGAGCCATACTTTCAAATGGCAATGACTCAAAAGATGCTTTACAAGGTATAGAACAATTTATTTATAACCTCCCAGTTATGCTAACCCGAGCCCCGTATCAAAATTTACTCAAACAAAGAGCAGAACTTAGCGATACAGCCATCATCGTTTCAACAGGACCTAGCCTTACCAAACAACTTGATACTTTAAAACAATACGCAAATAAAGCAACCATCATAGCAGCTGATAGTGCGTATCCTATCCTAGCAAAACATAACATCAAGCCTGATTACGTTTTATCCTTAGAAAGAATATTTTCAACTTCTAAATTTTTTGATAATAACTTTGAAGAATTTGATAAAAATATTTTATTTATCACAACCCACTTAACTCACCCTCAAACCATAAAAAATTTAAAAAGCAATAATAGAAATTTTATGCTAGCTTATCGGAAAAATCAATTTGCAACCTATTTAAGTATTAATCAATTTGATGGATTACATGAGGGGCATAGTGTAGCAAATATTGCTTATGGTTTAGCTGGACTTTTAAGACATAAAAATATCATCCTTATAGGACAAGATCTAGCTTATGCCAAAGATGGAAGTTCTCATCCTAAAGAACATGTCTATGGAAGTTATGATGCTATCGATAGGGATAAAATTTCTTACCATTTACAAACTTTAGCTTACGGTGGAAAAGAACTAGTTTATACTAAAGAGGCATGGAATTTATTTAGACATGTTTTAGAGAAACATATTTTTCAAACCAAGCAATTAAAGCTTTGTGTTACCTATAACTGTACAGAAGGTGGAGCTAGGATAGAAGGAACTATAGAAAAGCCTTTTAAAGAAGTTTGCGAAACTTTACTCAAAGAAGATCTAAAAAAACCCTTTCCTAAAGTGAAGAATTTAAGTCAAGATAAACAAAATGAACTTTTGCTTAAAGCTTATTATAAAATTTATAAAAGTATAAGACATTGCAAAGATTTTAAAGAAGAACTTTTAAAATCTTATAATTACATCTTAGAAAGTTTTTCAAATCTTAACTTAATCTCAAATTTAAATGAAGGCAAAGAAATACTTAATTATCTTGTGCAAGAAATAGATAAAATAAAAGTTAAATTTGAAGATGGAAAAAATATGGTAGATCTTTATGAAATTTTGCGTCCTTTACAAACTCAATTTGAACTTAATTTAGCTAGAATTTATGTTTTAAATCCAAAAACTTTAGAAGATTCTTATAATAAATCTTTATTATGGGTAAAAGAACATATAGAATTTTTTAAAATGGTTTATGCTCATATTGAAGCTCAAGAAAAAGCTTTAATAGAAAATATTAGTCCTTTAGAAGATGAATTAGATCAAAGAAATTTAGAAAAATGGAAGGAAAAAATAAAAAATGCAAAATGAAATTTTTAATAAAAACTTAAAAGCTATGAGTGGCGAAGAATATAAAGAACTCAAAGAAGAATTAAAAAAAATCAAAGAACTTAGAGAATTTTCCTATACTTTTGGTAAAGATAACTTAGATATCAATATCATTAAAAAAAGAAACTTAAAAACGATTTATAAAAATCCTTTAAAAGAACTAGAGGAAAAAATTGAATTTTTTAAAGAATATGAAAGATATCCATCCTTATTTTTTTATGGTTTTGGAAATGGAATTTTATATAAAGTTCTACTTCAAAATAAAAATCACAGAAGAATCGTTGTTTTTGAAAAAGAAATAGAAATCATATTTATCACGCTTAATATCCTTGATTTTAGCGAAGATTTAAGAAAAGGGAGATTAATATTAATCTATACTCCTCATATGAACTATACCAAAGCTGATAGAATTTTTTCTTTAGATGAGATCAATAAATTCTTTAAAACTTATAATTTACATTTGCATTCTGAATTTTATAAAAGCTATAAAGAGGATATGTTAAAAGTAAACACTCTAAATTCTAGAGCCATTAAAAATATCAGTCTTAGAAGAGGAAATGATCCTAAAGATGCGATGCAAGGTATAGAACAATTTGTAAGAAATATCCCTAAAATGATCAATCATCCAAGTTATCATACTTTACTCAAAAAAAGAAAAAATACTAAAGATGAAAATGTAGCCATCATTGTTTCAACAGGACCTAGCCTTGAAAAACAACTACCTTTGCTTAAAAAATATATTAGTAAAGCCACAATTTTTTGTGCTGATAGTGCTTATGCGATATTAGCAAAGCATGATATAAAGCCTGATTATGTTTGCATGATGGAAAGAGATCACTATACAGCAGAATGTTTTAATAATGACTTTAAAGATTTTGATCAAGGAATTACTTTTGTTGTAACTTCTTTGGTGCACAAAAATACCATAGCTTATCTTGAGAAAAATAAAAGAGAATACATCTTAGTTACCAGACCTTTATCTTTTGCAATGACAACCGAACTTCATGAATTTGGCTATATGAGTTGTGGTTTAAGCGTGGCTCATATGAATTATGAATTAGCAACTAATTTAAATTATAAAAATATAGTTTTCATAGGGCAAGATTTAGCCTACGGTAAAGATGGAAATTCTCATGCAAAAAATTTCTTATATGAAAATTTTCATGAAGGTCATTACCAAAGAGATTTTAATAAGCATACCACTACAGCCTATGGAGGAGAAGGCATTGTCCAAAGTTCTGAAATTTGGAATATCTTTAGAGAAATCTTTGAAAATTTTATTTTTACAAATAACCGAAGAAAAATAAAGACTTATAACTGCACCGAAGGAGGAGCTAGGATAGAAGGAGCTATAGAAAAACCTTTTAAAGAAATTTGTGAAACTTTACTCAAAGAAGATCTTAAAAAGCCTTTTAATAACATTCCTAAGCTTTCAAAAAATCAAAGAAGCGAACTTATGCTTAAAGCTTATCAAAAAATCAAAAAACAATTAAGCCTAACCGCTACCTTTTTAAAAGAATGTAAAAAAGTTAAAAACCAATTAGCCTCTTTAAAAAGAGGAAAATCTAAACTCACACTCGACCAAATCAATCAAAATTTAGATAAATTTAAAACTCGTTTAGAATCAAAGCGTTATTATTTTTTAAATGAAATTCTAGGACCAACGCTTTATCATGAAGAAAGTTTATTAACCCCCTTATATATTCAAAAAATTAGCAATGAAAGTGAAAAACAAAACAAACTTTTTGCTTGGCTTTATGCACATGAGTCTTTAATCGAAAGTATTTTTGATCTTACAAGTACCCAAAATATCATATTAAAAAAAGCTATCTTGCCTTTACAAGATGAGCTTGAAAAAAGAAAACTCCTATAAATGAGGATAAATCCTCATTTATTGTAAAAGTTTTAAGACATTTTGCTGAACAGCATTCGCCTGACTCATCGCATAAGATCCACTTTGAGCTAGGATATTATACTTTGAAAAATTCGCACTTTCAGCAGCAAAGTCCACATCTCTGATGGTTGATTCGGCTGCTTTTACATTCACTTGAGTTACGGTGATGTTGTTAATCGTAACTTGAAGTTGATTTTGAACTGAACCTATATCTGCTCTGATTTGATCTAAATTTGTCGTAGCAGTCTCTACTATATCCATCACAGCCATAGCCCCTTTAAGAGTCGTAACGCCTGCATTTTTATCTGT
>JACHTQ010000029.1 GCA_020135845.1 Campylobacter sp. W0018
TTGAAACCGCCACAAAATGTTTTGCTATATGCTTTTCATCTAAGGCATGATTTAAAAACCATTTTCTTGCTGTAAATGCATTAGTTAAAGTTTCTTGAGTTGAAAAAGTTTTAGAAGCTACTATAAACAACGTTGTTTCAGGATGAACTTGATCTAAAACACCTTGTAATTGCGCTCCGTCCACATTGGAAACAAAATGCATATGCAATCTTGGGTGTCCAAAATTTTTTAAAGCTTCGCAAACCATCAAAGCTCCTAAATCAGATCCACCTATGCCTATATTTACAACATCTGTAATCACTTGATTTGTATAACCAAGCCAAGCACCAGAGCGCAAAGAGTCTGAAAATTTTTGCATCTTTGCTAAAACTTCCCTAACATTTGGCATAATATCCATATCATCAATCATAATTGAATGATTATCTTTATTTCTCAAAGCAGTATGCAAAACAGCCCTATTTTCAGTTGTATTAATCTTTTCGCCCTTAAACATAGCTACCATTTTTTCTTTTAAAGAACATTCGTTGACTAAATTAAATAATAATTCTAAAGTTTCATCGTTAATACGATTTTTTGAATAATCAAGTTTTAAATCGCCAATTTCAAGAAAGTATCGTATTCCTCTATTTTGGTCTTCTTTAAATAAATCTCTCATGTGCACATCTTTTATATTTAAAAAATGATTACGCAAATTCTTATAAGAATTTAAATGGGTTAAAGACTTCATTTTTCACCTTTCACTTCTTTAAAATCGCAACTTTTCAAATGATTTTCTAAAGCAACAGCTGCCCCGTTAATACCTGGATATTTTGCTAAAACTACATAAACAGGAATAGCAGCCAAATAAGCATCAAATCTCCCCTTATTTTCAAAACGTAATCTAAAAGGTGATGTTTTAAAATAATCAATAAATCTAGGGATAATCCCTCCGCAAAGATAAACTCCACCCCTAGCTCCCAAAGTTAAAGCTAAATTTGAAGAAACCGTACCCAACATAGCACAAAATATATCCAAAGTTAATCGACACAAGGGAGACTTGCCGCTTAAAGCTTGCTCGCTAATAAGCTCTGGGGTCATTTTAGAATGTTTAATGCCTTCTCTACTGGCCAAAGCTTCATGTATAAGTGCCAAACCTGCTCCACTTAAAAAACGTTCGGCTGACACGTGTCCATATTTTTTCTTTGCATATTGCCAAATCATTATTTCAGTATCATCAAAAGGTGCAAAACTAACATGTCCACCTTCTCCAGCTAAAGCAATATATCCGCATTCATTGCAAGGAATTAAACCACTAACGCCAAGTCCTGTTCCAGGACCCAAAACGGCTTTCGGTGCAGACACTTCACAAGAAGTTCCACCCACCTGCATCAATTCAGAGAGTGGCATTTTAGTTATAGCATAAGCCTGAGCTGTGAAATCATTGATGAGTATTAAAGATTCTAAATTTAAAGCTTGTCTTGTAGTTTCAATTGAAAAAGCCCAATGGTGATTTGTCATTTGAACCCAATCACCTAAAACAGGATTGGCAATAGCAAAAGCACCAAATCGAACTATTGGATTGCCAACTTTACTTAAATAAGTTTTTGCTGCATCAACAACAGTATTATAATCTTGACAAGCTAAAACTTCAACATTATCGATTTTACCCGGCATAGTTTCTAATGCAAATCGAGCATTAGTACCCCCAATATCAGCTAAAAGCCTTGGATATGATTTTTTATTTTGAGAAGTAGACATCACACATCACCTTTTCTGAATGAAGTATATAAGATATAGGAAATTTAGGATTTAAACCCTTAGTAGCTTCATTAAAAACAAGCTCTTTTTCTTTTGTAGCTATAGATAAAAACAATTTATTGCATTTCTCTAATGCTGACAAAGACATAGAAAGTCTTTTATGTGGAGCATTTTTTGGGGTTGTTAAAATAATGTTTTTTTGAGTTGTTAAAGCAAAATCAATTTCATCTGCTTCAGGAAATAAAGAAGCCGTATGACCATCTATACCCATACCTAAAATAGCAATATCAGGTTGGTTATAGAATTTATTTGCATTTTCAACTAAATCTTCCAAAGAAAGCTTATAATCTTCAAAAAAAGGTTTAAAATGTGCCTTTTGAGCCAAATTCTTTAAAAAATGCATTTTTATCAATTTTGCATTACTATCTTCATGATCAAGTTCAACTACCCTTTCATCAACCAAAGAAACATTACATTTATCCCAAGTACATTTTTTTTTGCTTAACATTTCTAAAAATAAAACTGGAGATTTCCCTCCAGAAAAAGCTAAATTTATATATTTTTTGACTGATAAAATTTGCTCGATAGATAAAGTAACAGCTTCAACCAAAGCCTTATTGCAAGACTCTAAATCTGAAAATTCATGCATTTTAAATGCCATTTTTCCTCCAATTTTACTGCTTGACAAATTTTATTAAATCAAAGTGTAACAGAGTTTTGCTTATAATTATCAAAATAAACAAAAATTACTAAAAATTTAAACTAATTTGTTTCCAAATTACCCAAATTTGTTTTTAAATTATACTAGGCGTTATGCCATTCATGCTGATCTTTTTGGATCAAATCAAATGACTCCTTAGGGCCCCAACTTCCCGCAAAATAAGAATATAAAGGTGTTTTATTGTTTTTCCAATTTTCCAAAATAGGATCTACCCAAGTCCAAGCGGCTTCTAATTCTTCTTTATGATTAAAAGAAGCTTGATTACCTTCTATAACATCTAAAATCAATCTTTCATACGGCTGCATGACTGAAGTACTGTTTAAATTTAAAATCAAATTATTTTCCTCGCAATCCATTGTTTTACCAATTTTCTTTACTTTTAAATTTAAAGAAATTTGATTTTCTGGTTGCAAACGTATTATAAGTTTATTAGGATGAGTACTTTGATCTTGCCGATCTTTAAAACAAATAATAATTTGAGCAAAAGAATTAGCCATTCTTTTACCTGTTCTAATATAAAATGGAACATTCTTCCAATTTTCATCCAAAAGCTCCGCTTTGATAGCAACAAAAGTTTCTGTTTGACTATTTTTCTTGACATGATCTTCGTCCAAATAGCCTTTAAATTCTCCTGATTGACTATATTGAGCTCTAATGACATTTGATTTTATATCTTCATCACTTAAGGGTTTTAAACTCTTTAAAAGTTGCAATTTTGCACTTCTTATAGAATCAGCATCGAGAGTATTTGGAATTTTCATAGCCACCAAAGAAAGAATTTGTAAAATATGATTTTGGATCATATCCCTTAAAGCTCCTGTGCTATCATAAAATTCTCCTCGACTTTCTACACCTAAGGTTTCAAAAACACTGACTTCAACATAATCGATATAATCTTTTTTCCATAAAGAGGTAAAAATAGGATTAAACCTTCTTAAAATCAAAAGATTTTGTATGCTTTCTTTTCCTAAATAGTGATCAATTCTATAGATTTGTTTTTCATTGTAGTATTGTGCTATTTCATTATTTATAGCTTGACAAGATTTTAAATCCATTCCTAAAGGTTTTTCTAAAATAATTTTAACCCTATCATCATTTAAGCCAACTGATGCTAAATTTTTACACGCCTTAATAAAAAACTCTGGAGAAATTGAAAAATAAATAACTATATTTTTGCTTTCGCTACTTATTTTTTCTTTTAAGAGTTCAAAATCTTTTGTTTCATTCAAATTTATACTTAAATAATCAATATTGTGTGTAAATTCTTCCCATTTTTTATCATCGCAATTTTTTACATGTATTTTTGACTTATGATTCATTTTATCCTTGAATTCATCAACATTTAGCATACTTCTACCCGTTGCAATCATTTTTCCAATATGAGGCAAAAATCCATCCACATAAGCTTGATAAAGAGAAGGGAAAATCTTTCTCATTGCCAAATCTCCGGTCGCTCCAAATAAAATAAAATCGAAACTTTGCATATTTTCTCCTTTTATAAAATTAATATCAAAACTTTATTTTAATTGCTAAAAGTATATTTTAGAATTTTATCTAAAATTATGGCATAATTAAATATAAAAAATACCACAATAAAAAAATAAATTTTAAGTATAAAGGATAAATATGGCGTTAAATAAAATTAAACAAATCACTCAAAAAGTAAAAGAACGTAGCGAAAAAACACGCAAGGATTATTTAGAACGTATTCAAGCACACAAAGGCAAAATTCAAAGAAAAGATCTTGGATGTGCAAATTTAGCTCATGCTTATGCTAGCATACCAGAGCATATTAAAGAAAGAATCAAGGAAAATAAAGATTCAAATTTTGCCATAGTTTCAGCTTACAATGATATGCTCTCAGCACACCAGCCTTTTAAAAATTATCCTGATATTATAAAACAAGAACTTTTTAAAAATCATGCATTTGGACAGTTTGCCGGTGGAACTCCTGCTATGTGCGATGGAATCACTCAAGGTTATGATGGAATGGAGCTTAGTTTATTCTCAAGGGATGTTATAGCTATGAGTGTGGCTGTGGCACTTTCTCATAATGTTTTTGATGGGGCTTTTTACTTAGGAGTTTGTGATAAAATAGTTCCAGGTCTTTTAATTGGAGCTTTAAGTTTTGGTCATTTACCAAGTATTTTTATCCCTTCTGGTCCCATGACGAGTGGAATTTCTAATGATGAAAAATCAAAAACTAGACAACTTTTTGCTGAAGGTAAAATTTCACGCGATAAGCTCTTAGAAAGTGAAATGAAATCTTATCACGATATAGGGACTTGCACTTTTTACGGAACAGCTAATTCAAATCAAATGATGATGGAGTTTATGGGACTGCATTTGCCAAATTCTGCTTTTATAAATCCAAATACATCTTTAAGAGAAGCTTTGGTTAAAGAAGCTGCAAGCCATATGACTCAAAATAAAATTTTACCTATCGGAGAATTGCTCGATGAAAGAAATATTATCAATGCTATGATAGGACTTATGGCTACAGGTGGCTCTACTAATCACACTATTCATTTAATTGCCATAGCTCGTGCAGCAGGCATAATCATCAACTGGGATGACTTTGATGCCATTTCAAGCGTTACTCCACTTTTAGCAAGGGTATATCCTAATGGAAAAGCTGATGTTAATCAATTTGAAGCTGCTGGAGGTTTAGCTTTTGTTATCAATGAACTCTTAAAAGAAGGTTTGTTGCATGATGATGCCTATACAGTAATGGGTCAAGGAATGCAAGCTTATACTAAAAATCCTTTCTTGATTGATGGAAAAATCGTCTATAAAGATGGGGTGAAAACAAGCAAAGAAGAAAATATCCTAAGAAATATAGAAAATCCATTCTCTCAAAATGGTGGTGTTAAAATTTTAAAAGGGAATATAGGAAGAGCTGTTATTAAAATTTCAGCCGTTAAAGAAGAATATCAAATTATCAAAGCTCCTGCTATGGTATTTTACTCTCAACAAGAATTTCTAAATAAATTTCAAAATAAAGAATTACAAAAAGATTTTATAGCAGTCTTTCCTTATCAAGGACCAAGATCTAATGGTATGCCAGAGCTTCATAAACTCACTCCGCCTTTAGGAATTTTACAAGATCAAGGTTTTAAAGTCGCACTTGTTACTGATGGAAGAATGTCAGGGGCTTCTGGTAAAGTTCCAGCAGCAATCCATATGAGTCCTGAAGCTTTACTTGATGGAGATATTGCTAAAATTAAAGATGGCGATATATTATTGCTTGATGCAAAAAATGGCATACTTGAAATTCTTATTGATGAAAAAGAATGGAAAGAAAGAAAAATACCTAAATTAGATAAAAAAGAAATTTTTGGTTGCGGAAGAGAACTTTTCGCTGGATTTAGAACTCAAACCTCAAGTGCTGAAACAGGAGCAATGAGTTTTGGTGGATATTTTAAATAAGGAGATACAATGCAAACAAAAGAAATTTTAGAAGTAAGCAAAATCATTCCCGTTATTACAATTTATGATTTAAAAACAAGTGTGGATTTAGCAAAAGCTTTGATTGACGGAGGGATTAAAATTTTAGAAATCACTTTACGCACTCAAGAAGCTATTGAAGCCATAAAACTAATATCAAAAGAAATTCCAGAAGCTATTGTAGGTGCTGGAACAGTATTAAACGCTAAAATGCTAGAAGAAGTAAAAAATGCAGGAGCTAAATTTGCTATAAGCCCAGGATTAAATGCCATACTTGCTAAAGAAGCAAAAAATATTGATTTGCCTTTGATTCCAGGTATCGCAACCGCTGGAGAATTAATGCTTGCTCTTGAATTTGGATTTAAAAATTTAAAATTTTTCCCTGCTCAAGCTGCTGGAGGTGTTAATATGTTAAAATCTTTTTCCGCTCCATTTCAAGAAGTTAAATTTTGTCCTACTGGCGGTATTAGTCTTGATAATATAAATGATTATTTAAAACTAGATAACGTTCTTTGTGTTGGAGGATCTTGGCTAACTCCTAAAGAATTGATCTTGGATAAAAAATGGAATCAAATCACTCAGATCGCTAAGCAAAGTTTAGGACAAATTTTATAAATGGATTTTAAATGCAAAAATTAAATCAAAATCTTAAAAAAATATACAAAGAAGAATCTTTAGTCTATCAAGAACAAAGATATTTAAAAGCTTTAGAAACTTTTAAAAAACTTTATCCTAAGCATAATGATTTTAGCTTTTACTCTTCTCCAGGTAGAACAGAAATAGGAGGAAACCATACCGACCATCAACATGGTATGGTTTTAGCAGCTACTGTAAATTTAGATATTATTGCAGTGGTTGCTCCTAACAATAGTGATAGTATTTGCATTAATTCTGAAGGTTTTAATTTAAAAGAAATTAAATTAAATGATCTCGCATTTAATCCAAACGAAATTGGAAGTTCAGAAGCTTTGATAAAAGGAATTTGTTCTAAATTTAAAAACTTAAACTACAATGTAAAAGGTTTTGATGCTTATGCCACTTCAGATGTTTTAAAAGGTTCTGGCCTTTCTTCTTCGGCCGCCTTTGAAAATCTGATTGGCACAATTTTAAATTATGAATTTAACAATGCTGATATTTCAGCAACTCAAATAGCACTAATAAGTCAATATGCAGAAAATGTTTATTTTGAAAAAGCTTGCGGTTTAATGGATCAAATGGCTAGTGCCATAGGAGGATTTTCTTTTATGGATTTTAAGGAACCTCAAAAACCTATTGTAGAAAAGATAAATTTTGATTTTTCAGATTACAATTATTTTTTATGTATTGTCAATACCAAAGGAGATCATGTAGATTTAACTTCGGATTACACCGCAATCACTGAAGAAATGCAACTTGTCGCAAAAGCTTTTGGTAAAAAAGGTTTAAGAGAGGTGGATGAAAAAGATTTTTTTGATAATATCGCTTCATTAAGAAAACAAATTCATGATAGAGCTATTTTGCGTGCCATACATTTTTTTAAAGATAATCAAAACGCACTTAAAGAGGCACAAGCTCTAAAAAACAATGATTTTGAAACTTTTAAAAATCTTATTAAAGATTCGGGAAATTCATCATTTAAGTTTTTACAAAACATTTTTTCTTTATCTAAACCTCTAGAGCAAAATTTAGCTTTAGCTTTAGCTTTAAGTGAAAAAATTTTAAAAGATGAAGGCGTAAGTAGAGTTCATGGCGGAGGTTTTGCGGGAACTATTCAAGCTTATGTTCCTCTAAAACTTGCCCAAGAATATGAAGAAAGCATGAAAAAGATTTTTGGTCAAGATTCTTGCCATATGTTAAATATAAGAAATATAGGTGCAACAAAATTATGATTTATGCTCTTATTGATCAATTGATTTTATATACTTTAGAAAAAAAACTCATCAAGCAAGAGGATAAAATTTTTCACATAAATAGCTTAATTGATCTTTTTAAATTACAAGAATACAAGCAAGGAAAAAAAATTTCCAAAATGACACTTAATGAAATTTTAAATGCTTTGCTAGATTATGCTTGCAAAAATCAACTTTGTGAAAATGATAATGTAGCGAGATCTTTATTTAGTGTTAAAATTATAGGACTTTTAACACCAAAACCTAGCGAATTAATTTCTCAATTTAAGCAATATTATCAAAAAAATCCAAAAACAGCTAGCGATTTTTTTTATCAATTTAATCAAGATTGTAATTATATTAATAACGATCAAATTAAAAAAGATATAAAATGGAAAACCCCAAGCAGCTACGGAAAACTAGAGATTACAATAAATCTTTCAAAACCAGAAAAAGATCCAAAAGCTATTGCTAAAGCCAAAGAAAATAAAAACACTTATTATCCTCAATGTCTTTTATGTAAGGAAAATGAATATTATGCAGGAAATTATCATCATCCTGCTAGGCAGAATTTAAGAATTTTACCCATAAAACTTGCCAATGAAAATTGGTTTTTTCAATACTCACCTTATGTTTATTATAAAGAACATTGTATCATCCTTAATCAAAAACATACTCCGATGAAAATCTGCAAAAAAACTTTTGAAAGATTATTTGATTTTTTAAAAATATTTCCTCATTATTTTATAGGATCAAATGCTGATTTACCTATAGTTGGAGGCTCTATTTTAAGCCACGATCATTTTCAAGGAGGCAGTCATACCTTTGCTCTTAATAGTGCCAAAATAGAAAAAAAATATAAAATTAAAAATTTTGAAAATATAGATTTTGGTATTGTTAAATGGCCATTATCTGTTATAAGAATTTCAAGTAAAGATGATAAAAAATTAATAGAATTTGCAGATTTTATCCTAAAAAAATGGAAAAATTATAATGACAAAAACGTCAATATCTTAGCAAAAACTCAAAATGCACACCACAATACCATAACTCCAATAGCAAGAATGAAAAATTCTAATTTTGAATTAGATTTGGTTTTAAGAAATAATAGAACAGATAAAAAGCATCCATTTGGCATTTTTCATCCACATGAACACCTGCACAATATAAAAAAAGAAAATATAGGGCTTATAGAAGTTATGGGGCTTGCTATTTTACCTCCTAGACTTAAAGAAGAATTAGAACTTTTAAACGATTATATTCTTAATAATAAAGATATAAACACTAATGAAAAAATCAAAAAACATACTCAATGGGTTAAAAATTTTTTACCTAAATACAAAGATATCAATGATAAAAACATAGAAAAAATTTTACAAAAAGAAATATCTAAAACATTTTTAGAGGTATTAAAAAATTGCGGGGTGTTTAAACGTAATAAAAAAGGAATGCAAGCTTTTGAAAAATTTATAAATACTTTAAATAAATGAAAAATTTAATATTATTATTT
>JACHTQ010000030.1 GCA_020135845.1 Campylobacter sp. W0018
CTCATAATCTATGCAGATTTATCCAGAATAGCAAAACAATAGATTATAATCATAATTTTGAAATACCAAATCAGATAAAATCAAATCAATATAATTATGCTTTAGATTCTATAGTGGATATAAATAAATATTCTTTTGTCTTTACTTGGCAAGGCTTATTTAAAACAACCATGCTAAATAAATATAATCTTCGTTTTACTCATGGAGTTTATAACGAGGATAATGATTTTGGTATTATATTGTTTGGGTTATCAAACAGTATTTTATTTTTACATAATGTTTTGATGGTATATAGGGTAAGAGATGGTTCATCAAGCTCTAAAAATATTGATAGAGATATTCCTAAATATCTAAAAAATATTAGCGATTCTTTTGATAATTATAAAACATTAAAAGAGTATTATCATTATTATTGTGTGCTTACATCAGGAATTATTATAAATGATTTTTATCAAAACTATTTTAAAAAAAATAAACCAAAATATAATATTTTTTTTGAAAATTCTTTAATTTGGCATTGTAATTTATTTAAAGTTGATCTAAAAATAGATCCTTTAAATACAATAAGTATATTAAAAAATGTTAAATTAAAGAAAAAATTATTATTTAAGCATGCTATTTTATATTTTTTAAGACATCCAAAGAAGATAAAGAATATAAAAAATTTAAAATATTTGTTTTAATATTCGATTATTTCCTTAAATCTTTTATGAAAGAAAAAGTACTCATCGGGCTTAAATTTAATCATTTCTTCGCAACAATTTGCTTGATAAAGTGTGAGTTCTTCCATGCTCTTTTCTAAAGGATCTATAGGTTTAAAAAATCGGATATGAAATTTTTTATCTTCGGCTTGATATATAAAAGTAGGCAAAATTAAAGCCTTTGTTCTTTGGGCTAAAACGCTAGCTCCCATTTGATAATTGATTTTTTTACTAAAAAAATCAAGTCGGATACTTTCATTATCGGCACAATCTTGATCAGTGAGTATGCCTAATGCTCGTTTATTTTTAATCGCATTTAGCATTTTTCTTAAACCGCCTTGTTTATCGATAAGCTCTATATCAAATTGGGTGCGATTTTTAGCCAAAATAGAATCCATTTTTTGACTTTCTAGCTTTCTTCCTACTATGGAAATAGCTCCGAATTTAGCAGCATAAGCAAGGCTTAAAAGTTCCCAATTTCCATAATGTGCGGTTGTAAATATGATACCTCTTTGACTTTTTAAGGTTTCATTTATTATTTCTTCATTGTCGATCACAATTTTATTTAAAATTTTTTCTTTGCTTGTGTTTTGATTTTTAATACAATCTAATCCAAAATTAGCAAAATTACGATAAATTTGAAAAGAGAGTCGATCTCTTTGGAGTTGATTTTTTTCAGGAAAGCAAATTTGAAGATTGGTATCTATAATTTTTCGATGCTTATGGTTGATCTTAAAAACGATCTTTGCAACGACAAAAGCTAAAAAATCAAGAATAAAATCAGGCATAATAATCACTAAAAATTTAAGTGTATAATAAGCAAAAAGATAAAGCCAGTCTTTACTTTTCATCAAAAATTTCCTTGATCAGTTTTAAAATATCTTCTTCTTCTATACGCATAATACAAAAATCACTTTTATCGATATGTTTGGAATTTGTAATTTTTTTGCCTGCATCTATGATTTTATTGATGTTTGTTTTATAGGCATTTCTATAACTTGGAGTGGCTCCAAATATGGTAATAGAAGGCCTATTTAAAGCAAAAGCAAGATGAGTAGGGCCGCTATCATTGCCAATAACTAAATCCATCATTTTTGTAAAGGCCATAAGCTCTTCTAGGTTGAATTTTGGGGCAAGTTCTATATTTTTTTCGTCAATGGCGCTTAAATTGATCATATCCTTAGCAAATTCAAATTCTTTAACATTTCCCCAAGATAAGAAAATTTTAGCTTCAGGAAATTCTTGAATGATGAGTTTGCAAAGAAGGGTAACTTTTGTTTTAGGATAAATTTTATTTTCTACACTTGATCCAACATGTATGAGTATATTTTTTGTATTTTGATCAAGTTTTAATTTTTTATGCAAAAGCTGTTTTAAATTTTCATCCACACAAAAAACATCTTTTTTAAAGGCTAAATCTTTTGGATTAAAATCTTCATTAAGGGTAAAAGAACTAAGACTTAGATACCGAACAAAAACATTTTCATTATAATCTATATTTAGTTTTTGATTGTAAAAATTGTGCGCAAAACTTTCTTTTAAGCTGTTTTGATCAAAGCCAAAATTATTGCGACTCAAAATTCGACTCACTAGAGCCGATTTTATAAGTCCTTGTAGATCAATAACTGCATTATAATTGTTTTTTCTAGCCTTAAACAAAATTTTCAAGCTTTTAAAAAAATGCTTATCTTTTAAGGGTAGGGCATAGAGTTTATCAATGAGCGGATGATTTTTGAGTATGCCTTTAAATTTTTCATCTACAAACCAATGAATTTCTATATCTTTTTTGAAATTTTTTATAAATTGCAGCACTACAGCACTTTGTATAATATCGCCTAAAGCGGATAAACGAACGATTGCTATTTTCATTCAAACCTATATTGTAATTTTTTTGCTATGATTTTAACAAAAAATTTTACAAAAGAAGGTTAAACTATGATTAAAAATGAGGGCTATATTTGTATTTTTGATTGTGAGAGTATACCTGATGTTGATTTGATACGAAAAACTTTGGCTTTTAAGGGAAATGATTTGGAGGTGAGCTTAAAAGCCTTAGAATGGCAAAAAGAACAAAGTGGAAATGAGTTTTTGCCTTTGCCTTATCATAAGATTGTGAGTATTTGCGCAGTGATTACTGATAGTTTTGGTAAATTTATCAAAGTCAATAAAATAGATGGTGATAATGAAAAAGAAATGATCTACAATTTTTTTTCTTTTATTGAAAAACACGAACCAAAATTAGTCAGCTATAATGGAAAAAATTTTGATATGCCTTTGTTAGTTTTAAGGGCTTTAAAATACAATATTAAAGCAGCAAATTACCTTGATACGCAAAGTGATAAATGGAATAATTATAAAACGCGTTTTTCAGAGCTTAAGCATTGTGATTTATTTGAAAGCTTTGGAGGATTTAGAGGGATGAAGCTTGATGTGCTTTGTGCTATGGCTGATTTGCCAGGAAAATATGATGTGCATGGTGATGAGGTGATGAGTTTATACTATGAAGATAAGCTTGAAAAAATTCATGAGTATTGTGAAAGCGATGTTTTAAATACCTATATGCTTTTTTTAAAATACGAGCTAATTAAAGCAAATATTAACGATGAGGATTATGTTGGCTTTTTAGATATTATGAGTGAATTTTTAAAAACAAAAAAGGCTGATCGTTCTTATGTTGAAGTCTTTTGCAAAGCGTGTGAAAATGAAATTTCTAAAATACAAATTTAATCGTTAAAATAAATATATTAGAATTTAAAAAGTTATTAGCAATCAAGAGAAAGGAAAAATGATGAAAATTCTTATCAGCGGCGGTGCAGGATATATCGGTTCTCATACCTTAAGGCAGTTTTTAAAAACGGATCATGAAATTTGTGTTTTAGATAATCTTTCTAAGGGATCAAAAATCGCAATCAACGATTTGCAAAGCATAAGAGATTTTAAATTTTTTGAATTAGATTTGAGTGATTTTAAAGAGGTGAAATCTTTATTTGAAAGGGAAAAATTTGATGCCATTGTTCATTTTGCGGCAAGTATAGAGGTTTTTGAGAGCACTCAAAATCCTTTAAAATACTACATGAACAATACCATAAACACGACCAATTTGATTAAAACTTGCATAGAAACAGGTGTAAATAAATTTATCTTTTCTTCTACGGCCGCAACTTATGGAGAACCTCAAACTCCAGTTGTGAGTGAAAATAGTCCATTAGCACCTATTAATCCTTATGGCAGAAGTAAATTAATGAGCGAGGAGGTTTTAAAAGACGCCAGCAAAGCTCATCCTGAATTTAAGTATTGTATCTTAAGATATTTTAATGTTGCGGGCGCTTGTATGGATTTTAATATAGGTCAGCGCTATCCAAAGGCAACTTTACTTATAAAAGTAGCAGCAGAATGTGCGGCAAAAAAACGCGAGAAAATGTTTATTTTTGGTGATGATTATGATACAAAAGATGGAACTTGTATAAGAGATTATATCCATGTTGATGATATTTCAAGTGCACATTTGGCTGCTTTAGAGTATTTGCAAAATCATGAAAGTGATATTTTTAATGTGGGTTATGGACATGGTTTTAGTGTAAAAGAAGTGATTGAGTCTATGAAAAGAGTAACTGGGGTTGATTTTAAGGTAGAGCTTGCTTCTCGTAGAGAAGGAGATCCAAGTGTTTTAATCTCTGATGTACAAAAAATAAGAACTTTAACTTCTTGGCAACCAAAATTTGATGATTTGGATTTAATCTGCAAATCAGCTTATGATTGGGAAAAACAGTGCTAAAAAGACTATTTTTCATTTTAAGCAAAGAGGATAAAAAATTTTTCTTTTCTTTGCTTTTTTTTTCGGTTTTAATTTCTTTTATAGAAAGTTTTGCAATTTCTTTAGTGATGCCTTTTATCACTTTAGCGAGTGATTTTTCTTATTTTGATCGTAATCATTATTTGATAGAAATTAAAAATTATTTAGCTTTGTCAACATTTAAAATCATTATTTATTTCGGCTTTGTTTTGATTATTTTTTATGTTTTAAGGGCTCTTTTAAATAGTTATTATTTTCATTTATTGGCTAAATTTTCCAAAGGAAGATATCATAATATCGCCTATAAAGTTTTTGCAAAATTTTTAAATATTAATTATGAAAATTTTACCCAAAAAAATCAATCTGAAATTTTAAAATCCATCACAGGAGAAGTTTATAATCTAAGCACAATGATTTCTTCATTTTTATTGATGATGAGTGAAATTTTTGTTGTGATATTGCTTTATGTTTTAATGCTTTTAATTAATTATAAAATCACTTTATTTTTAAGTATTTTTATGGTTTTTAATGCATTGATTTTAATTAAAATTTTAAGCCCTATTATTAAAAAAGCAGGGCTTAGACGCGAAGAAGCAATGAAAAATTTTTTTGAAATTTTAAACACTAATCTAAATAATTTTAAACTCATTAAACTTAAAACTAAAGAAGATGGAATTTTAAATCTTTTTAAAGCTCAAAGCGAAGCTTTTGCTAAAGCAAATATTACTAATGAAAGCATGAGTGCCATTCCTAGAATTTATTTAGAGGGTGTGGGTTTTTGCATCCTTGTTTTTATCGTGATTTTTTTGGTTTTAAAAAATGAAAGTGATATTTCTAGTATTTTGGCTACAATTTCTATTTTTGTTTTAGCGCTTTATCGTTTAATGCCAAGTGCAAATCGTATCATTACAAGTTATCATGATTTGATTTATTATCGTTCTTCTTTGGATATTATTTATCAAATTTTTAAACAAGAAGAAGAAAATTTAGGCAATGAAGAAATTTCTTTTAAAAAAGAACTCAGACTTGAAAATTTAAGTTTTGGCTATAAGGGTAAAAAAAATCTTTTTAATGATTTAAATTTAGAGATAAAAAAAGGTGAAAAAATCGCTTTTATAGGAGAGAGCGGTTGTGGTAAAAGCACTTTAGTGGATATTATTTTAGGGCTTTTAAGTCCAAAAGAAGGAAAGGTTTTGGTTGATGGAGTGGAATTAAATTCTAAAAACGCTAAAAAATATCGCCAAAAAATAGGTTATATCCCTCAAAATATCTATCTTTTTAATGACAGCATTGCTAAAAATATTAGCTTTGGAGATGAGATTGATGAAGAAAGGCTTTTTAGAGTGATTAAACAAGCAAATTTAGAGCATTTTATCAAGCATCTTCCTGATGGAATTTGGACAAAAGTTGGAGATGGTGGAAGTAATTTAAGCGGAGGGCAAAAACAACGTATAGCTATTGCTAGAGCTTTGTATTTAGAGCCTGAAATTTTAGTTCTTGATGAGGCGACATCGGCACTTGATACTAAAAGCGAAGCTAAGATTATGGATGAAATTTATAAAATTTCAAAAGATAAAACGATGATTATCATTGCACACCGTCTTTCTACTATAACAAATTGCAATAGTATTTATCGTTTAGAGCACGGTGAGTTAATTAAGGAAGATTAAGTGAGAATTACTTTTATTATAGCGACTTTAAACTCAGGTGGCGCAGAGCGTGTTTTAGTAACCTTAGTAAATGCACTTTGTAAGGAACATGAGGTTAATATCATAAAATTTCACCAAGGAAACTCTTTTTATCCATTGGAAAATAAAATCAATCTTAAAACCTTACCTGAGTTTAGATTTGATACGATTTATCATAAAATTGCAAGTCGTTTTAAGAAATTTTTTACATTGAGAAAATTTTTAAAACAAACTCCAAGCGATGTGTTTATTTCTTTCTTAGATACTACAAATATCGCTTGTATTATTGCTAAAATCGGACTTAATACTCCACTCATTATTAGCGAACATAGCAATCAAGCTTATTTAAAATCTAAAATTTGGAGATTTTTAAGGCGTTTGACTTATCCTTATTGTGACGCTTTAAGTGTTTTAGGTAGTAGTGATAAAATTTATTATCAAAAATTTGTTAAAAGGGTTGAACTTTTATTAAACCCTTGTCATTTTAGCACTGAAATTCCGCTTGATTCTTCTTTTGAAAAAGAAAATTTAGTTCTTTTTGTTGGTCGTTTGGATGCAAATAAAAATCCTATGATGTTTTTAAAAGCAATCGCTAAATTAGATCAAAATATACAAAAAAACTACCGTTTTGTAGTGGCGGGTG
>JACHTQ010000031.1 GCA_020135845.1 Campylobacter sp. W0018
AGATTTGAGAATGTTTTCTAATTGCTCATCCTTAGCATAAAGAAATTTTTCTTCTAAGGAGCAATCAAAGTTTAAAGGAAAAGGTTTTAAGGTATTTTTACTTAAAAATTTTTCCCAAAGCATAGAATTTTCTTCCGAAGACAAATTCCAAAAATCATCTTTATTGCTATAAACATAATCTTGATAATCTATAAAATTTACAAAATTAATATTTATATCTTTTTGTTTAGAGAGTAAACCTTGTATATTTTCTTCTTCTAAATTTTTAGGCAATTTATCGTAATTTATAATATAACGATTATATCTGCTATGTGTTAAATTTTGAGTGTCAAGCTTTTCTAATAATTCTTTAGAAAAATAATTTAAAAAATAACTACTTGTATATTTTTCTAAAGCTTCTTTAAAGCTTCTTTCATAAATAAAATCATTCAAATTTAAAGGATAAGATTTTAAAGGATTATTTTTTGAATTTAAAAGATAATCATAAGCTACAAAAAAATAAGAAAAGTCCATAAAAGCATAATCAGCACTGATGCCTTTACAAAGATTTAAAAACATATATTCAAGTTCTAAGATGATTTTATTTTCTTTATCTAAATTGAGTTTTTCTTGTAATTTTTTCTCATCAATAAAACTTTTTTTAACTCTATAATCATAATTGTGAAGCAAATAATTTAAATTTTCTTCATTAAAATTAAAAGTTAAATTAAGAGAGGAATTAAAATAAACATCATATTGACTAAAATGAGGTTCTAAAAGATCATTTTCTATAAAAGTGTCTATTTTATCTTGAGAAAAATTTTCACCACTTTCATTCCAAAAAGGTAAATTAGGGGAAAGATTTTCTATAAAACCTATAGGTATTAATTCATCTTTTTGATAGTATCGATGTAAAATGTATTTGCTTTTATCCCTACATAAGCGATTATAAATTTGAGTATAATTTTGTGGTAAAAAATTTAACCATTCATCATCTTTACTCAAATTAATACCTTCAAATTGATCAATGCTAAAAAAGGTTTTAAACTCTTGCATAGCCTTTAAGGTATTTTCTAAATGTTTATTATAGAAATTATTTTCATTGGTTTTTTTAAAATCAAGCCAATCTTGTAAATTTAAACGATTACCTTTTAAACTCCAAGCGTTAAGATATTTTTCATCACTAAAGGTCTTTTTAGATAAAAGATGAAAGCTAACCTGATTAGCACTTATATTTTGTGTTTTCATTCGAATTTAAAACTTTTCAAATACTCTACAACAGGATCTTCACTTATCCATTCATCTTCACCCATCTCTTCATCAAATTCATCATATCCATAACAATAAGGATCATCGTAAAGCTCCATTTCTCTTGTTTCAGTAAGATCTTCTATATAAGTTTTTGCGCTAATGCAATCTTCTTGATTTTCATTAGGTTTTAAAGATTTTAAGGTGTTAAAAATTTCAAAAGCATCGCTGTATTGTTTTTCATATTCTTCTTTATTGAAGCCTTTTTTATTATGTTGAACATTTATAATCTCACATAAAGCCATTTCTGCAGCTACAGCTAAAAATGTAAAACCATAACTTGATTCAAAATCACCATATTCTTCGTATTCTTCACTCACAACACCATTAATATTAGCTCCTTTTTTTAAAGCAATTTTAAACTTTCTTACGTTAGATTCTTCAATCGCTATAAGTAAATCATAATCAATTTCTTTTACCATTTTCTCCTCCTAAGGTTCTAAAATAACTTGAAAATCAGCACTGATTGCTTTTCTATCTTGAGAATGCAAATTAGCATAAAAATTCACAAAATGTTTATCCAGATTAAAATCTTCTCCATTGATTTTTCCTAAATTACTTCTAAAATTAAGTCTTTTAATGAAAACCCAACCAGCCGATTCATTATTTAGAGCTTCTTGATACATTTTTATCAATATAGATTTTAAACCCTTGTATCTTGCTTGTTGATTTTTTTCAAAAAATTTTTTATCATTTTCTTCTATGTCATATTTTTTATTGTTTTTTATAGATGCCTCAAAACGTTGTTTATTAAAATTTTGAGAATATACCGCTTCTTCTGTATTTCCTAATTTTGTACTCTCGATACTTCTAAAAGAACTATTCGCTCTATTTGTTATTTTTGTGCTTCTATTGCAAGCTAAGGCATAATCCATTCCATACAATTTTACACATTTTAATTGATAAGAAATTTGATCGGTTAAATTTAAAGCACTGCTATAAGCATAGTTTTTAACTTCTACTATCATTCTTTTTTTATCTTCAAGCGTGATAAGAAAGTCAGGATCGCTTCCTGTTTGTCCTATATTATCTTCAAAGATACCATCTGCGTTGATTCTTTGATGATAAAGATGGGGAGCATGTCTTAAAAGAGCAAAAGAAACAACCCATTCAGCATAGTCAGCTCCTGCTCTTGTGTTAATGAAATTTTTAAGAGCTTTAATGTCTTTAATCTCCTTTAAAGCATTTTTTTGTTTATTGTGTCTTTTATTTTTTGCCTCTTTATCCTCTTCGATTTTATTTTTTTTATCTTTTATTTTAGCCTTTTCTTTATCTATTGCATCTTGTTCGCTTTGAGTTTTAACTTCTTTTTCTTTTTGCTCTAGTAATTTTTCTTGATTTTTAATTTTTTTTGTTTCTTCATCATAAGTTTTTTCAATGATGGCTTTATTTCTTTCTAAAAGTTCCTCTGCTTTGGTTTTTAAACTATCCCAATCTTGACTTAATTCTTCATCCTCTTTTTGAGTTTTTTTTCCTTCGGCATGACCCATCTCAAGGGCTTCTCTAAATTCTTTAGGGGTTTGTAATTTTTCAAAAGGAGCATGTTTTAATCTTAGTTTAGTTCTTCTAAAATAAATAGGATTTTTTTGTTTTTCTAAACCTTTTCTTAAAAAAACATGTCCGCCTATGGGTTCTTTATCAAAGTCAGGATGTTCTAATTCTATATAAAGTTTTATTTCCCCATCTTTAATCTCACTATTAGAAAATTCTATTTTTCCTTGATCATTGGCAGTATTATCATACAGGAGTGTTTTTTTATCTTTATCGTATATTTTTACCTTAGCTCCTATGATAGGAATATTTTTGATCTTATTTTCATAATCCTCATGAAAATGTGCTTCCTCGCACAACATTAGTTCAATCTCTCCTGTATGTATAGTGACCATTTTATGCCTTGATAACTTCTATTTTTCTATGAAACACTAAAGGAGTTTTTTCTAAGATAGCAAGATAATTTTCCTTAAGTTGCTTTTCGCGTTCTTTTTTTATTTTATCTTGTATTTCTCTTTTATCCCACATTTCATTTTCAAATTCTTCAAGTTTTTCTTCACTGCCTAAAAGTTCTAAAGAACTTTTAGCTCCTGCTTTAAGAAGGTATTTTTTTATGGTTTCACTTTTATTGCCTATAAGATCAAGAGCTGATTTACCAAAATGATTAAAAACATTTACATTAGCTCCTGCTTCAATGAGCTTTTTAACTGTGTTAGAATAACACTCCCTTACAGCCAATATCAAAGCACTCTCTCCATAATAAATAGCCCCTTTATCATATTCTATGATTTCATTGATATCTTTCATTTTACCACTATCAATTAAGGCATTAGTAAATTTTTGCTCTTCTGAAAGAAGAAAATCGTGTAATAAATTTTCACCCTCTGAATTTTTAAGATTAGGATCTGCTCCTAGTTCTAGTAAAAAATGCAAAAGTTCTAATTTATTAGCTCTTTCTATTTTAGTGGCAGAACATATAGGAACAGTTTTAAAGATTATGGGTTTGCATTGTCCATCGCTATCATAAAAGCAAGCATTGATATTAGCTCCCTTATCCACTAAAAGCTTAATAATTTTTTTTGTATGCTCTAAATCCAGTTTATCGTTACACCAATGAGCATTGCATGCAAGTAAAAAATTCAACCATGTTTGATCTTTTACAAATTGTAAAATAAATTCAAAAAATTCATAATCATAACTCCAATCATCGCAAAATAATTGATCTAGCATTGTTACTCTATTATGCCATGGATCTAACTTAAGAATATCCTTACCTTTAGGATCTTTTATGATGCAAACCACATTTATACCTTCTTTGTTGATAAAATCTTGCCATTGCTTATAATATTTATCTTTAATACTATGCTTGATTTCTGTATCAAAAAACCATTGAAGCATGGGATTTGCTTGAAATTCTTCATAAGAGATGATTTTTTCTTCAATCATTTGTTTTCCTTTTTTTTATTTTTTTTATTTTTTTTATTTTTGCAATAAAATCTTTAAATTTTTATAAAATATTTTGTATAAAAATTTATATCCACTTAATCTGCTCTTAAATCTCCTCCTTTAACTCTCAATCCTTTATTGTCTATGATCACTTGAACTCCTCCAACTTGGATAATAACTTCTTTAGCTGTAGTTGTTATAGAAGTGGATTTTACTTGATTGATTATTCTATTACGTGCTACAATAGTATTATCTTTTTGCGCTAAAGATGAAACATTTTCTGCATTAATACTATGATCTTTTTTAGCAACCATAAAGATAGATTTTTCTGTATGCTCTTGAATATTACCTTTTGCTTCTGTTACAAGTTCAGAATCTGTATAAACACTATATTTTCCTTGACTTTGTATATGATGATAACCTCTAGTAAATGCTTTTCTATTAGACGATACAGAACTTGTGTATTCTCCTGTAATTCTTTCTTCGTAGTTTCTGCCTATTTCTACCTTCTTATTTTCTCCTACTTTTTCATAGCTATTTTTATGGATCCTTACTTCTTGATCTGTTCCCACATTTAAAGTATTACTTAAACCTACATTGGTATCTTTAGAGAGTAAAGTATTTTCTAAATATTTTGCCCCTACATTGACATTTTTAAATCCTGCAATATTTTGCATATGACCTAAAGTGATAAATTCAGTATATAAGGCTCCGACTTCTGAAGTTTTGTTGCTTTTTATAGTTTGTTCATAATTATTGCCTATTTCTTCTTTATAATCTTTTTGGGCTAAGATATAAATTTCTTCCTTATCTTTATCATTTTTTAAAGTGATTTCATTTCTTGCTTTTGCATCGGTATTATCTACTCCTATTGTAGAATTTGCTAAAGTAAGATAATGATTATTAATAGAGCTTAATTCATAATCTGTATTTTCTTGAAGTTTTAAGGTATCTAAGCCTTGATTGATCATAATAGGAACTTCGCTTAAATAACTTAAAGTGCTAGTGGCAATTTCTCTTTGATATCTTGGATAATTATATTGAGGCATAGTTGTAGTCCCATTATACAAACTTCCACTTACATAAGGTTTATCTATATCATCATCTAAAAAAGAAATTATCACTTCATCTCCAATTCTTGGAGTATGATAAAAACCTGAATGATTACTTGCTATACTAGAAGCTACTCTTAAAAAAGGAGTGTGATGATATAAACTTTCTTTTTCATCTAATTCTTCTTGATTAGCATAAAGATTAATCCTTACTTTAACCCTTCCATACTCATCAGTATAAATAGTATTTCTTTCACTTTCTATATCCTTACTTTCTCCTATAACAATACCTTGAGTGCTATTAGGAGCTTTAGGTTTAGCTTTAAAGCTTGGAGTAAAGATAATATTCTTTTTTAATAAAGTTAAAGTATTAGAATAAGATTTGCTTAAATTTAAATCTTTTAAACTTAAATGATCATTTGTATCAATAGAATTAGCTAAGATAGCATCATCAATTAAAATTTGAGTATTAGCAATAATAATAAAGTCTTTAAGTAAATTGGATGAATTAGCTTTTTGATTATAATTTAAAGTGATAAAATCTCCTAAGCTAAGATGATAAATATTACTTTTTGCTAGTAAGCTTTCATTTAAGACTAAAGCTCTTTTTTCTTTAAGAGTGGGTTTGGTTTTTAAATCAATATTCTTTGTAAAAGAATATTCACTTTCATAAGAGTGTTCATTATAATAAGCTTTATTGTTAAGTTCTTGTTCATAAGCAACTTTACTAGAATGTAAAGATAAAAGATTTAAAGGAGTGTTAGCATTGATACTAGAATGCGTAAAAGAATTAGTCCTTAAACTTTGTTCTTTATAGATAGAAGAAATACAAGTTTGATTGAGAATATTATTGATATTAGGATTATATTCTATCTCTTTAGTTTTTGTATTTTTATACACATCACAAAAATAAATAGTATTCTCATCTTCATAAAAAAAGATTCCATTATTATGGCTTAATCTTGTGATAAATTCTAAATCACTTTCATTGTATTGAGAGATGAGTTCTTGCTCTTCATAATTTAAATGTATATTAGAATAATCAATTTCTTTATGTAAGATATCTTGATAAAAACCAAGGGTTTGTTTGATTACTTCTATAATATTAGTATGAGTATAAATACGATTGGCTTTATTTAAAGAAAGTCTTTTTAAAACAGATTCTAGTTTAAAAGAAAAAAAGTGTTTGCATTTTAATTGTTTAGTATTTGAGGAGTTATCATTGATATTGGATGTGCTTTCATGATTAATGCCTAGATATTTTATATAAGTGATAATTCCTTTATAATTTTTAACTTCATTTGTGTCAAAATTTAAAGTATTGTTTTCATAAGGATTATGAATACTTAAAATAG
>JACHTQ010000032.1 GCA_020135845.1 Campylobacter sp. W0018
CTCTTTATTTTTTTAATTTTAGATAGTAGAATATAATATATTTTCTTTGCTTTCTCTTTCTTTTTTAAAAATTTATACTTCAAATAAGAAATTTTATGGCTTTTATATAAAAATTGATATATATTCATCTTGATAAAATAGGAATAATATCTTAAAATATTCTTTTTTAAATTCATTTTTTCAATCATCTCAAGAATGAAATTTAAATCCTCTAAATAAATATCATATTTTTGATCATTCTCTTTACAAATAGAACTTTTACGAATGATATAATTATAAAGACAATCCTCGATAAAAATCATTTTTTCATTAACTAAAGAAATATAAACTAGCATATCTTCAGCATAGACAAATCTACGATCAATCTTTTGAATTCTTTCAATAAAAAAATCTTTTTTGACTATTAAAAAACATAAATTCCAAGGCATATAGTAAAATTGATTGATGTTTTTTTTAAATTCATTGTAATCTTTTATTTTTAAAAAAGAAATTTCATTATTTTCATTTTTTTTGCAACCAAATTGCAATAAATTATTACCTTTTATATTTACCAGGCAAACTTCGCAAGCATTTAATTCCAAATAATCATCCGGATCTAAAAAAATGACAAATTCTGAATTTGAATTTAAAACTCCTATATTTCTGCTTGCAAAAGTGCCTAAATTTTTTTCATTATGAACAATTTTTATCCTCTCATCTTTTTTAGCATATTCTTTAGCTATATCTATACTTTTATCATTGCCGCAATCATCCACTACTATGATTTCTATATCCTTAAAAGTTTGATTGATACAACTTTGCAAAGCTCTTTCTATATATGGTTCCACATTATAAGTTGGTAGGATGATTGAGATTTTAGGCATGATTATCCTTGAAAGCAATCTTCAAAAAATTTAATTTAAATATGCTAAAATTATAACAAAAAAAGGTTGTCTTTATGAATTATAAACTTAAAAAAATCATCATTAAAACAATATCTTCATTTATCCCTATAAAGCATTTAAGAAAAAAAATAAGAAATCATCTTAAAGAAAAACACCTAAATGAAAATATTATCTCAGTAAAACAAGTTAATTCTAAAATTCCCAAAAAAGTCTTAAAAAAAATAAACAATACAGAAAACGATTTCTTTTATGAAATAAATCGATCAGTAGACAGCAAAAAACATAAAGGTTTTTTCGATTTTGATGAAAATTCAAAAAATCCAAAATCCCCGTTAAACCCATGGGCTTTTATCAGGGTTAAAAACGAAGCCTTAACCTTAAAAGCTTCTCTTGAAAGTATATTGCCAGCCATACAAAGAGGGATTATAGGCTATAATGATTGCACAGATGGAAGCGAAGAAATAATACTTGAATTTTGTAAAAAATATCCTAGTTTCAAGCCCGTAAAATATCCCTATGAAGTTCAGATAGAAAATCCACAAAATGAATGCAATAAACTTTATGCTTATTATAATTGGGTAGCCTCTTTTATCCCTAAAGAAGAATGGTTTATAAAAATTGATGTGGATCATTATTATGATGCTAAAAAGTTATATAAAAGTTTTTATATAACTAAAACCAATAAAGATGTTTTAAGCATATCAAGACTAAACATAGTTGTTACAAATGATCAAGTTTATGTAGCTCCTCATTATTATGAAGATCCAATTGATCACTGGCTAATAAAAAACGAAGATTTAAAATGGCAAGAAGTTGAAATTATAGATATTTCAAATTGGACTATTAAGAAAGATCCTTTATATAAAGGAAAAACATATTCTTATGAACTACTTACATTAAAAGATAGAAATATCTTTCATACAGAATTAACAAATTTGCATTTTCCTTATGTTAAAAAACATCGACCGCTAACAAATGAAAAATTGCTTACTTTAAAAGAATTTAAACAAAAATACTATCATCAGCTTTGCTCTAAGATTGATTTTTCAATGCTAGACGAAAGTAAAATTTTATCTATATATAAAAAATTTAATTCTTAAAAAGTTTTTTTTGGGTGACAAAAATAAAATTGTATTTTTTTAAACAATATTTGATTGTAAAAACGATCTCTTAAAGAAAATTTATAACCTATATCTAAAACCAAACAAATTAGCAATATCATGTTTTTTTAACAAATCAGAATATATCCCATTTTTATAAAAATAATTTTTATTCATTTCATATAATCTCCACATTTCTAAAAAAAGATGAATAAATGGCTGATTTGTATCTAAAACAACATTTTTTCTATAAATTCTTTAGTCCTCCCCCAATAAATTTTACATGTTTTTTATAACCTCAAGCATGATTTTTAGCTGGTTTTTTTCAACTTGCTCTGCTAAAAATGAAGGCCCTACACCCCCCCTCCTAGGGAATTTGTTTTTTTATGATTTATGATTTTTTCTGCTTCATTTATAAGAATTTTCCCAAATTCACAATTTTGAGGAAATTTTAAAAAAGAAGTTGTAATTCTTGGAAAATTTTCATCCTCATCAATCTCTTGAGAAAAGATATACTCTTGATCTAAATCAATGTTTTTTAAACAAATCATATCAAGATCAACCCATACCTTCCCCTAGCATGGAGCATCTTATATCTAAAATAATCACTAAAAGCAGCTACACCAGCTCATCTATCATCACTAAAATATTCATCAAAAGAAACGATTTCATTAGCATCTCTAAGCTCAAAATCATCAAATATTTCATTGAGTTTATTAAAAATTTTATCATCAAGATTGTAAGTATAAAGTATAAACTTATAGTTATTGTCCAAAAAAGATTTTATAGATAATAACTCCATTAAGCCTATACCTTTATATCCCTTAGGAGTATACCAAAAACTACTCACTTCTTGTTTCATTAATCAAACCTTTAAGTTTTTTATTTTAAAATTTTACCATAAAAAACCAAATACACATAGTTTGCATAAGGAGTCAAGGATGGAATATGTGGGGGGGGGTAATGCCGTAATTTGCGGCAATGGTCCTAGCTTAAAAGAAATAGATTATAAAAGACTTCCAAAAGAATACGATGTTTTTAGATGCAATCAATTTTATTTTGAAGATAAATACTATCTTGGTAAAAATATCAAATATACTTTTTTCAACCCATCTGTTTTTTTTGAACAATACTACACTGCTAAAAAATTAATTGAAAATCAAGAATACTTTATAAAAAATATCATATGCTCTACTTTTAATTTACCTCTTATAGAGGATAAAAATTTTATAAAATTATTTCCGAGTTACTTTTGCGATGCAGTATTGGGACATGAGTTATTATACAATATAAAAGATTTTTTGACTTTTATTAAATATAATGAAATTTATGAAAGCAGAAGAATAACTTCAGGAATTTACATGTGCGCTATAGCCATTGCTTTGGGATATAAAAATATCTACTTAACAGGAATTGATTTTTATGAAAATAAAAATAATCCTTATGTCTTTGAAACGAAGAAAAATAATTTGTTATGTTTATTACCTGAGTTTAAAAGTCAAAATTCTATTTTTAAAAATCATTCTAAAGAATTTGATTTACAGGCTTTATCTTTTTTACGAGAAAAATATAACATTAACTTTTACTCATTAAATGAAAATAATACTTTAACTAAATATATAAATTTAGCACCCAAAAACGATAATCATTTTTTATTAGAAAACAAACCGGATAATTACACAGATGATATTTTACCTCCCAACTCTACATATAAAGAAATATTATTACCATCACTAAAAAAATCTAAGTCCAAACTAAAACAAAATATTTATTATAAGTTATTTGAAGATCTAATCCATCTCCCAAGCGATATAAAACATTACTTAAAGGAAAAATATGCAAATAAAAATCGATAATTTAATCATATCTCAAAAATCTCCTTTAATCATTCCTGAAATAGGCATCAATCACAATGGAAGTTTAGAGCTTGCAAAGCTTATGGTTGATGCAGCTAAAAGAGCAGGAGCTAAGATTATTAAACATCAAACGCATATCGTTAAAGATGAGATGAGCGAGGCTGCAAAAAAAGTTATCCCAGGAAATGCAAAAATCAGCATTTATGAGATTATGAAAAAATGTGCTCTTGATTATAAAGATGAATTAGCTTTAAAAGAATATACAGAAAAACTAGGTTTAACGTATCTTAGCACACCTTTTTCTCGTGCAGCTGCCAATCGCTTAGAAGATATGGGAGTACATGCTTATAAAATAGGTTCTGGAGAATGTAATAATTATCCCTTGATCAAACACATAGCACAATTTAAAAAACCAATGATCATAAGCACAGGAATGAATAGTATAGAAAGCATAAAACCTACGGTAAAAATTTTAAGAGATTTTGAAATTCCTTTTGTTTTACTTCATACAACCAATCTATATCCAACCCCGATGCATTTAGTAAGACTGCAAGCTATGCTAGAACTTTACAAAGAATTTAATTGTCTTTATGGGCTAAGCGATCATACAACGAGTAATCTTGCTTGTTTAGGTGCTGTTGCTTTAGGGGCTAGTGTTTTAGAAAGACATTTTACAGATAAAATGGATAGAGAAGGTCCTGATGTAGTATGTTCAATGGATGAGAAAGCCTTAAAAGAACTTATTATCCAAAGTGAGCAAATGACTCTTTTAAGAGGGGATAACAATAAAAATGCTTTAAAAGAAGAGCAAGTAACTATCGATTTTGCTTTTGCAAGTATAGTAAGCATAAAAGAGATCAAAAAAGGACAAATGCTTAGTGAGGAAAATATCTGGGTCAAGCGTCCTGGTATCGGTGGAATTGCTGCAGCTGAGTTTGAAAATATTTTAGGTAAAAAAGCAAAAAAAGACATCAAAATCGATATACAACTTACTTGGGATGATTTTGAATGAAAAAAATAGTCTTTGTAAGTGGCACAAGAGCTGATTTTTCTAAGATAAAATCTTTAATGCTTAAAATAGAAAATTCTAATGAATTTGAATTATTTATATTTGCCACTGGTATGCATATGAGTAAAAAATTTGGATTAACTGTTAAAGAAATAGAAAAATGTGGTTTTAAAAATATCCATAAATTTATAAATCATGACAAATATTATCAAATGGATCAAGCCTTATCTGCTACTATTGATGGTTTTTCAAAATTTATACATGAAATTGAACCTGATTTAATCGTTGTGCATGGAGATAGAATCGAACCTTTAGCAGCTGCTATTGTTGGAAGTTTAAATAATATCTTAGTAGCACATATAGAAGGTGGGGAATTATCAGGAACTATAGATGAAAGCCTAAGACATGCTATAAGTAAACTCGCACACATACATTTAGTCAATGATGGAACTGCAAAAAAAAGACTTGTGCAAATGGGAGAGGATGAAAATTCTATTTTTATTATAGGTTCTCCTGATTTAGAATTACTCAATGCTAATAATATTGGCATTGAAGAAGTAAAAAAATATTACAATATCGACTATAAAAACTATGCCATAGCTATTTTTCACCCTGTTACAACAGAATTTAACTCTATGAAAGAACAAAGTGAAGAATTTGTAAATGCTTTAATTAAAAGCAAAAAAAAATATATTGTTATTTATCCAAACAATGATTTAGGTTTTGAATCCATTATGCAATCTTATGAAAAATTAAAAGATTCAAAACGCTTTAAAATTTTCCCCTCATTAAGATTTGAATATTTTATTATTTTATTAAAACATGCTGATTTTATCATCGGAAATTCAAGTTGTATTTTAAAAGAAGCTTTGTATCTTGGCATCAATGGAATTTTAGTTGGCTCAAGACAAGACGCAAGAGCAAATATAAAAGATGTTTTAAAAACACAAGCAAACGAAAAAGAAATTTTAAAACTCATTGAAAAACCTTTCAACCCTAAAAATAAAAAACATGAGATCAAAGCCTTAAAAAGTTCGGAAGAATTTTTTAAACTTTTAAAAGATGAAAAATTCTTTAAGATTAATAAACAAAAGAAATTTATGGATATAATATGAATTTAGCAATCATTCCAGCTCGTGCCGGATCAAAAGGGATAAAAAACAAAAACTTAGCACTTTTAAATAATAAACCTTTGCTTTATTACACGATACATGCTGCAAAAAATTCTCATTTTATAGATAAAATTGTTTTAAATAGCGATGGGAATGAAATTTTAGAATACGGAAAAACTCAAGATATTGACACCTTAAAAAGACCGAGTGAATTAGCACAAGATGATACAACTAGCGATAAGGTTATTTTACATACTCTAGAATTTTATAAACATTATGAAAATATTGTTTTTTTACAACCCACCTCTCCTTTTAGAACCCATAAACACATTGATGAGGCTTTTTTAAAATTTCAAGAAGAGCAATCAAATGCACTAATTAGCGTTACAGAATATGATAATAAAATTTTAAAAGCTTTTATGGTGGACAAAAAAGGCCATTTGCAAGGTATATGTAATGATAAATACCCTTTTATGCCTAGACAAAAATTACCAAAAACTTATATAAGCAACGGCGCAATTTATATTATAAAAACTGATCTATTTTTAAAAAATCCAACTTTTTTGCAAGAAAAAACAAATTATTACATTATGGATGAAAAATCAAGTTTAGATATAGACAATGCTAAAGATTTGGAAAAAGCAAATAATATTTT
>JACHTQ010000033.1 GCA_020135845.1 Campylobacter sp. W0018
TATCTCTTTTATTGTTTTTGATAAATTATAGCAAAAAAAGGTTTATATGGATTTAAATAAAATTAGCGCAACGATAATTGTTAAAAACGCACAAAACACTATACTAAAATGTTTAAATTCCCTAAAAGAATTTGATGAAATCATCCTGCTTGATAATGAAAGTACTGATGATACTATAAAAATAGCCCAAGATTTTCAGCTAAAATACAATAATTTAAAAATTTACAAAAGCGAATTTATAGGTTTTGGGCCTTTAAAAAATCTTGCCTTAAGTTATACTAAAAATGATTGGGTTTTAAGTATAGATGCAGATGAAATTTTAGAAAAAGAATGCATAGAAGAATTAAAAAAGCTTGATTTAAAACCAAACAATATCCTTGCGCTACCGAGAAAAAATCTTTATCAAGGAGAGTGGGTTAAAGCTTGTGGGTGGTGGCCTGACTTTGTTTGGAGAATTTTTAATAAAACACATACTCATTTTAATAAAAATTTAGTCCATGAAAGTCTAGAAATCTTTGAAAATACAGAAAAAATTTATCTCAAACATGGACTTAAACATTATGCTTTTAACAATATAGCTCATTTAATTGAAAAAATGCAATATTACTCCACCTTATGGGCTAACCAAAACTTACACAAAAAAAGCAGCATTTGCAAAGCCAATCTAAGGGTAATTTGGACTTTTATAAGAAATTATTTTTTTAAAAAAGGCTTTGTTTATGGCTATAAAGGCTTTATAATTAGCATTTGCAATGCCTTAGGAGCTTTTTTCAAATATATGAAATTATATGAACTACAAAACAAAAAACCAAAAAATTGTGCACTAATCATCACTACCTATAATCAAAAAGAAAGACTAGCTCTAGTTTTAGATAGCATCAAACACCTTAGCTTAATGCCTGATGAAGTTATTATAGCTGATGATGGAAGCAAAAATGATACAGCAGATTTAATCAAAAAATATCAAGAAAACTTTCCTTGCGAGTTAAAACACATTTGGCAAGAAGATTTCGGATTTCGCGCATCAAAAAGTCGCAACAATGCCATAAAAGCGTCTTATTGTGAATATATCATTTTAATTGATGGAGATATGATTTTAGAAAAAGATTTCATAAAGGATCATTTAAAATTTTCTCAAAAAGGTTCGATTTTACAAGGTTCTAGAACCATTTTAAATGAAAATGAAAGCGATAAAATTTTAGAAAATCAAAATTTTAAACTAGCTTTTAATAAAAAAGGATTTAAAAATCAAAAAAATAATTTCTTGGCTAAAGTAATTTATAAATTTTCAAAAATTGATAAAAAAATCTTTAAAAAAACAACGCTAGTTAAGGGTAGTAAAACATGCAATATGAGTTTTTATAAACAAGATTTTGAAGTTATAGAAGGCTTTAATGAAAATTTTATTGGATGGGGTAGAGAAGATAGCGAATTTGTTGCGAGATTTTTATTTAGTAATGGAATTTTTAGAAGAATCAAATTTAGCGCCCTAGCCTATCATATCTATCATCAAGAAAATGATAAAAATATGCTACAAGGCAATCATGAAATTTATCTTGATACTATAAAAAATCAAAAAACCACTTGGAGAAACTAAATGAATATTTTATTGCTCATTGGAGATATCACTATAGGCGGAGGAGCAGAACGTGTTGTAGTTAATCTTGCTAACGCTTTTTTAGAGTATAGCTACAAAGTAAAAATACTTAGTTTCTATAAAGAAAATGAAAATATAGCTTATGAAATAGACAAAAATATAGAAATTGATTTTTTAAATTTAAAATCACAAAAACAAATGAAAAAAAATCTTTTTTATAAAGCATTTTACAAATACTATGAAAGTTATCTTTTAAAGAAAAAGTATAAAGACATAGACATTATGATTTATAATAATTGTCCGCAATTTCCTCTTTTTAAAAATAAAAATACAAAATACATTCATTTTGTGCATTGGCATTTTAAAAAATACAGAAAGAAAAATAACTATTTTGATACCTTAATTGTGCTTTCCAACAAACAAATCCATCTTTGGAAACAACATCATAAAAATGTTTTTACCATCCCTAATTTTTTACCTTTTAACTCATCAAAAAATAGCGATCTTTCTCAAAAAAATGTTCTTAGCGTGGGTAGAATGGCAAATGAAGATCAAAAAGGATTTTTAAAACTTATAGAAATTTGGGAAATTGTTCAAAAAAATGATGCTTATAAAGATTGGACTTTAACTTTAGTTGGAGATGGAGATTTAAAAGAAAAAATTAAAACTTTAGTAAAAGAAAAAAATCTTGAAAATTCCATCCTTTTAAAACCATTTACCAAAGAGATTGAAAAAGAATATTTAAAAGCAAGTATTTATGTAATGGCTAGTCATTGGGAAGGCTTTCCCATGGTACTACTGGAAAGCACTTCCTATCAGATTCCTAGCATAGCTTTTGATATCAATACAGGACCTAGCGATATCATAGATAATGAAAAAAGTGGATTTTTGATTAAAGATGGAGATTTAAACGAATTTGCTGATAAACTTTGTCTTTTGATGGATGATGAAAATTTAAGAAAAGAATTTGGAAAAAATGCCAAAGCTAAAGTTGAAGAAAATTTCAGCAAAGAAAAAGTAATGGAACAATGGAATGAAATTTTAAATTCTTGATCTAAAATGATATTTTTTAAAATTATAAATCATCTTTAAGGCTTTTAAATAAACACTAAATAAATTTTTTTTGTGAGATCTAGCATAAGAAATAGCAATTCCTAATATACAACAAATTCCAAAAAAATCATCTTCAATACTTTCTACTCTTTGCATATATTTTTCATCGTTACTCGTATTTTTAATCAAAAATTTAATTTTTAGAAAATTAAATTTTAAGGCAGCATTAAAAAGTTCTCTACCCAAACCGGCACACAATAAATGATTTGTTATATTTTTTTTACTTTTTAATAATTCTTCATTAAAAATAGGAGTTTTAATGGCCATATCCCACCAATATTCATTTATATTTTTACCCTTGTAATCAAAATAAGATTTTAAAAACCTCCAAGGTTTTTCTCCATAGTGAAGTATTTTTGGATTTTTAATACTTTTATTAAATTCATTTCTTGTGTAGTTTAATCTATTTTTATTTTCATCTTTACAAATTACATAGCAAAACGCAATAGTGCTAAAATTATAAGCAAAGTCTAATTTTAATTGATGTTTATAATGTATTGTAGCATTCAAAAGATCTTGATCTGCTGCTTTTATATAATAACACTTGCTTGCTAGTTCTTCACATTTTTGCTCGATACTATGCTTTTTGTATTCTTCTAAATTGATCAACAATAATCCCGAATTAAAATAATTTTCATCAAAATAAAAAATTTTCTTTTTATCGTTTTCTTTAAATTTTATTTTTGATTTTTTAGAGCCAGGATCCCCTACAACCCCTACTATTTTATCTTTTAAATTTATAGAAAAAAGTTCCCTTATGTCACATATGCAAAGCATATCAGAGTCTAGATAAAGGCATTTTTTTACACTTTCATCAAAAATAAAACTCAATTTTAGGCGATAATAAGGCAATTTTAAACTATGTGCAGCACCACTCGTAGGAAAATTTTCAAAATCTTCATCATTTTTTATATGTATGATAATTTCACATGGAAAAATTTCATTTAAAGCATTTTGTAAATTTAAAAGTTTTTCTCTAGTTTTATCGCTTACAAAATTACTCAATATATGAAAAAAATACTTTTCATTTTTTATATTTGAAATTTTATCAAAATCTTGAATTTTTTTATTTTTGTCTGTATTTAAGATAATACTTGTTATCAAAACTGATGTGTATTTTATATAATTTTCATCTGCACTAAAGACTAGATGATACATTTTTTTCCTTTAAAATATTTTTGGCTAATTTGGTATATTTTTTCATTTTAATCTTAACTATTTTTCTTTTGATTTTTAATGCAAACTTTTTAAGAAAATTTTTTGTCAAGTACTTATAGGTTAAATCAATTTTATGAATATTTAAACCACCGATACTAATATTTAAAACTATCAAATAATAATAATCATTTACATGATAAATCAAATCAAATATTTTTTTGATTACAAAATTTAAATCATTTTTGTAAGATTGTATTTTCTGTAAATTTTTTTTCTCTCTGGTTGCTGAATTAATATTGGTAGTATTATAATTATAAAGACAATGCTTTATGGTATAAATTCTATTGATCAAAGCAAGAGAATAAAGAGTTACTAAAAAATCTTCTGCCATAGTATTTTTATCCGCTATATCTAATTTTAACAAATCAAATGTTTGTATATAAATATCTTTTTTAAAAACTTTATTAAAAATATTCCAGCTGAAACTGGGATATTGCGAAAATAAATAGTAATAAAACTGTTCAATATTACCATAAAAAGCATTTACATAAAATAAATATTCATCTCTTTTCTGAATACTCATTTCATAATAATTAAAACATATTAAATCAACATTATTATCACTATCTAAAATTTTTACACACTCTTCACAAGCATTTAGCTCTAAATAATCATCTGGATCTAAAAACATAATATAAAAAGAATTGTTTGCTTTTACGCCTTCATATCTTGCTCTTAATAAACCTAAATTTTCTTTATTATGAACAATTTTTATCCTCTCATCTTTTTTAGCATATTCTTTAGCTATATCTATACTTTTATCATTGCCGCAATCATCCACTACTATGATTTCTATATCCTTAAAAGTTTGATTGATACAACTTTGCAAAGCTCTTTCTATATATGGTTCCACATTATAAGTTGGTAGGATGATTGAAATTTTAGGCATGATTATCCTTTTTAAAAAGTTTTTTTGGGTGACGAAAGTAAGATCTTATTTTTCTATATATTTTATAAAAAAATAATCTTTTTATAAAAATTTTTACAATCTCATTTACCTTTAAAGGATCGTTATAAAAATTTTGATCAAAATAAGGATTATAATATTCTTTTAAACTTTGACTGATTAATGTATTTTTAAAATTAACATTAAATAAAAATAATTTTTTTGCAATCGTTAAAAAACTATAAACTATAAAATATCTTCTAAGTTCTTGATAATTATCAAAATATTTTCTTAAAGGTTCTAAATTTTTAGGTAATTTTTTAGGGACGCTAGTTTCCTTACAATTTATTATAGAATTATCTCTTATTCTATAAATCATTAAAGCTTTTTCCGTATAATATATTTTTTTTGCTAAACAAAATAGTATAGTTCCAAAATCATGATCTTCATGATAAATTCCATGAGTAAAACGGAGAATATAGTCATTTAAAATAGAAAGATTAAAAGCTCCTTGCCAAGCAAAATAAAAACTAAAAAAACCATTTTCTTGCAATAGCTCTATACCATTTTCATAAAAATCTTTTTTACTCTTACTCATCAAATTTGTGTCAGGATTTTTTATAAATTTGCAATCATTTTCACGAAATTCATCAAAATTATGTA
>JACHTQ010000034.1 GCA_020135845.1 Campylobacter sp. W0018
TGATTAAATCACTAAAGAGACTTTATAGTGTTGAAATAGCAAGTGATAATATCTAAGCACTGTTACATTAAAATAAAAATTAACTCGCAATTATTCTGCATCTTTATGCAAGCAATGTTCAAAAATAAATTGATGTTCTTCTGGTAAAGCTTCAAATAAAGCATTGGCTAAATTTCTAATTTCCCAAAGAGCGGATTTTGAGCTGCGAAGTGAAATGAAATTTTGCAAACTCCTAGCATTTATGGTTAAAGTAAGTTCAGTTTTATAGCTTTCTGGTAAGCAGTATTTGGCTATATCCAAACTAATGCTTTTTTGCAAGATCAGTCTTAAATTTTCCAATGCTTTAATACTAGCATTATCCACCTCTTCATTTCCACAAAGCACTAAATATCGACTGGCATTTTCAAAATCTCCGACTTTAAATTCATTTTCATTGCGAAGTTCTTTTAAAGTGTATCTTGTGCTTTTTACGCTAGGACTAGTATGGCGATGACGTGCAACTTCTTGCAAACAAGCTCTTGAAATTCCTTGGATATAAAAAGTATAATTTAAATGTTCTAAAGTTGAAGCATGTTTAAATTTATTGCCAACGCGATCAATAAGTTCTTTATCTTTTTCGCCACCACAATCACCCTTTTCAAAACTTTGCCAACAAGTTCTTGTTGCATGAGAACATACAGAAAGTGGAGTGTGAAAAAGTAGAGTGATTTTCATAATTTTTCCTTGAAAATGAATTTTTATTTTTATAATTCTTGCATTTTTTACTTAAAATTCTAATGAAATAAAAAGTTTTATCAAGTTATAATTAAATTAAAAAATAAGGTTGATTAAAGCAATGAAAAAACAAACAAAATATATCTTTATAACTGGTGGGGTTTTAAGCTCTTTAGGAAAAGGGATAGCTGCAGCCTCCATTGCTACACTTTTAAAAAATTCAGGTTTGAAAGTAAGCATACTTAAAGCAGATCCTTATATTAACGTTGATCCTGGCACTATGAGTCCTTTTGAACATGGAGAAGTTTTTGTAACTGATGATGGGGCAGAAACGGATTTGGATTTAGGGCATTATGAGCGTTTTTTAGATGAAAGTTTGTCTCAAGATAATAATTTTACAACAGGGCGTGTTTATCAAAGCGTTATTGAGAAAGAAAGGCGTGGAGAATATCTTGGAAAAACGATCCAAGTTATTCCTCATATCGTGGGTGAGATTAAAGATCGTATCCAAAAAGCCGGTGAAGGAAAAGATGTTTTAATTGTAGAGATTGGAGGAACAGTTGGTGATATAGAAGGTCTTCCTTTTTTAGAGGCCATTCGTGCTTTACGTTTGGAAGTGGGCAAAAATAATGCCATGAATATACATCTTACATTAGTACCTTTTATAAAGGCGGCAGGGGAATTAAAAACTAAACCCACTCAACATAGCGTAGGAGAATTAAGACGCATAGGAATCAGTCCTGATATGATAATTTGTCGCAGTGAAAAATCTTTAGATAGGGATTTAAAAGACAAAATTGCTATTTCTTGTGGAGTGGAAAAAAATTGTGTCATAGAAAGTATAGATGCAGCAAGTATTTATCAAATTCCGCTTAATTTTTTAAAACAAGATATATTAAATCCAATTGCAAGTATATTAGATCTTAAAATCTCAAAACCTGATATGCAAAATTGGAATAGCTTGGTAAAAAGGGTGATTGCACCAAGTAATGAAGTTAAAATTGCGTTTGTAGGAAAATATGTTGATTTAAAAGAAAGTTATAAAAGTCTTACTGAAGCTATTATACATGCGGGTGCGGCACTTGATACGAGAGTGGAGCTTAAGTGGATTGATAGTGAAAAGTTTGAAAATTTAGAATCATCTGAAGCATTTAAAGACGTGAGCGGAATTTTGGTTGCGGGAGGCTTTGGAAATCGTGGTGTAGAGGGCAAAATAAAAGCGATTAATTATGCAAGAGAAAACAAAATTCCTTTTTTAGGAATTTGTTTGGGTATGCAACTAGCTTTAGTAGAATTTGCTAGAAATGTTTTAAAATTAAAGGATGCTAATTCAAGCGAATTTGATGAAAAATGTGAAAATCCTATTATTTATTTGATTGATGAATTCATTGATTCTAATGGAAAAAAACAAATTAGAACCGCTAAAACACCTTTGGGTGGAACGATGCGTTTGGGTGCTTATGAGTGTGAGGTTAAGCCTAAAACAATTTTAGCAAGAGTTTATAACAATGCAAAAAGCGTAAAAGAGCGTCATCGTCATCGTTATGAAGCCAATCCAAAGTACCGTAAAGATTTTGAAGATAATGGATTTATTGTAAGTGGAGAAAGTCAAGGACTTATAGAGGCTATAGAGTTAAATTCGCATCCATTTTTCCTAGCCGTGCAGTTTCATCCTGAATTTACTTCAAGATTAGAGCATGCAAATCCAGTGATTTTTGGATTTATTGAGGCGGCAATCGAATATGAAAAAGATTGATAAAAGTGAAATTAAAAAAATTTTAGCTTCACGTTTCGAAAAAGATCTTCATACCAAGCTTTGTGATTTGCCACTGCCGTGCTGCTTAAAAGACACTTACAAAGCAGCAGAACGCATAAAAACTGCGATAGAAAAAAATGAAAAAATTGCTATTGTGGGCGATTATGATGTTGATGGCATAGTATCGTGTGTGATTATGGCGGAATTTTTTGATGATATAGGTTTTGATTATATTGTTAGAATTCCAAATCGCTTTAAAGATGGGTATGGGTTAAATTCTGAAATTATTAATGAGCTTAATGTCGATTTAATCATTACTGTAGATAATGGCATAGCAGCACTTGAAGCTGCTAAACTTTGCAAAGAAAAAAATATCGATCTAATCATTACTGATCATCACATGCCTCAAGATATTTTGCCCGATGCGTTTGCGATAATCAATCCTAAGCAAAAAGATTGCGAATTTCCAGATATTGAAATTTGCGGAGCACAAGTGGCATGGTATTTGATCGCTGCTTTAAAAGAGGTTTGTAAGCTGAAATACGATATGAGTCGATTTTTAGAATTATTAGCCATTGCTATAATTGCTGATATGATGGAGCTTAGAGATTTAAACCGCGCTTTAGTAAGAAGAGGCATTGATTTTATTAACAAGTCTAAAAGAGCAGCTTTTAAAGCTATTAAAAATTATTATCAAAAGGATAAATTTTCTTTAGATAGCATAGGATTTTTAATCGCTCCGCTTATTAATAGTGCTGGAAGAATGGATGATGCTAGTATTTCTTATGAATTTTTACATACCAAAGATTTAAATAAAGCCTTAGAATATCTAGAACAGATTGTTAATTTTAATGAAAATAGAAAAGACGAAGAAAAGCAGCTTTTTGAAGAAAGTTTAAGTCAAATTAACGATCAAGATTCTTGTATCGTAGTATCTGGGATAAATTGGCATGAAGGGGTTTTAGGTATAGTAGCAAGTCGTTTGTCTAAACATTTTAACAAACCTGCTTTCGTGTTTTCTCAAAATGAGGATTATTTAAAAGGTAGTGCTAGAAGTGTTGGAAAGATTGATATTTTATCTTTAATTTCTAAGGCCAATTCTCTATTGAGTAATTATGGAGGACATAAAGGCGCTGCTGGTATGAGTTTAGATGCTCAACATTTTGAAAAATTTAAAATTCTAATCCAGCAAGAATGTGCAAAAATTCCTGATAATGAATTTTTAGATACTGATGAAATTTTAGGGGTTTTAGATCCAAATGAAATTGATTTTGAAATGTTAGAAATTTTAGAATCTTTCGAACCTTTTGGGCATAAAAACCCCCGCCCTTTTTTTGTCTTAGAAAATCTAAAAGTGAAAAATAAAAAAATTTTAGGAAAAAATGAAAAACATTTAAAATTAGTTTTATCCAAGGAAAATAAGGTTGTTGAAGCTTTGTTTTTTAATTTTGATAAAGAGCCAAGTATTGACGAAAATATTAATATATTAGGGAGTATTTCTAAAAATGAATTCAGAGGACTTTTAACCCCTCAATTTATCATAAAAGAAATTTTAACCGAAGAAAAGATACGCAGGATTGATCAATGAAACCAAAAATTGCAATTTTAGCAACAGGTGGAACTATAGCAGGAGTTATTGATGATGCTATTACGACAACGGGCTATAAAGCAGGAGCTTTAAATATAGAAGTTTTGCTTGATGCTGTGCCACAAATTAAAGAATTTGCAACAATTATAGGTTATCAGATATCTAATATAGATAGCTCTAATATGTCTAATGAAATTCAGCTAAATCTTGCCAAAAAAATCAATAAGCTTTTAACTAAAGATGAAATAGATGCCGTTGTGGTAACTCATGGAACAGATACCATGGAAGAGACTGCGTATTTTTTAAATTTAACTATTAAAAGCGATAAACCGGTTATCTTAACAGGTGCGATGCGTCCTTCTACAGCTATGAGTGCAGATGGATCTAAAAATCTTTATAATGCTGTGGCTTTAGCCATTAATGAGAAATCTCAAAATAAAGGCGTTATGATTGTTATGAACGATCGAATTTTAAGTGCTAGAGCAGCAGTAAAAACTCATACTTTAAATTTGGATGCTTTTTCTTCTCCAAATTTTGGAGATTTGGGGTATATTTTAGATGGAAAAGTATATTTTTATAACACAATTGAAAAATTACATACCAAAAATACTCCATTTGATATCGATCATCTTGAAGACTTGCCCAAAGTTGATATACTTTATACCTATTCTAATGATGGAAGTGGCGTTGCAGCAAAAGCTTTATTTGAAAATGGAACTCAAGCTTTGGTGATAGCAGGAAGTGGATCGGGAAATATCCATGAAAATCAAAAAAATATATTAAAAGAGCTTATGAAAAAAGATCTTATTGTTGCAATCAGCTCACGCATACAAGCAGGAGAGGTTATTTTAAGCAAAGAAGATGAAGATCTCGGTTTTATTTGCGCCCAAAATTTAAATCCACAAAAAGCTAGAATTTTACTTATGTTAGCACTCACCAAAACCAAAAATTCTAAAATAATTCAAAA
>JACHTQ010000035.1 GCA_020135845.1 Campylobacter sp. W0018
TTGAATTGGTTTAATTTAGATTATAGCAAAATATCAATAAAATAAAAATATGGACGATATTAAAAAAATATAATTTTTCAAGGAAAGTGATGAAATATTGTAAAAAATGTGTTATGCCAGATACTAAACCTGATTTGCATTTTGATGAAGAGGGGATTTGTGATGCTTGTCGTTCTCAAGAAAGTAAAAATAGAGAAATTAATTGGCAAGAAAGAGAAAAGGAATTTTTAGAACTCATTAAAAAATATAAAAAACATCCTGTTTATGATTGTGTAATAGGAGTAAGTGGAGGTAAAGACTCTACTTTTCAAGTGATTAAAATGCTTGAACTTGGGCTTAATCCTTTATGTGTTTGTTTTGAACCAAGCGTCCCTACTAAAATAGGGAGAAAAAATTTAAAAAATCTTAATGATTTAGGAGTTGATCTTATTCATATTAAAAGAAATCCAAAAATTTATAAAAAACTTGCAAGAGAAGCTTTTATAAGAACAGGAGATAACGAATGGCAAAATCATTTAGGAATTTTTACTTCTGTACCACGTATTGCTGTGAATTTTAATATCCCTTTAATTATATGGGGGGAAAGTCCACAAATCGAATATGGTGGCCCTGCAAGCTCTAAAGATAAAAATACTTTAGGCAGAGAGTGGCTTGAAGAATTTGGAGGACTTTTAGGTAATAGAATTGCCGATATGATAGGAGTGGATGGTATAGAAGAAAAAGATTTGTACTTTTATACTTATCCAAGTGATGAGGAGCTTAAAAGAGTCGGTGTTACAGGATTATTTTTAGGATATTATTTCAAATGGGATTATAAAAATAATCTTGAGATTTCTCAAAAAAATGGTTTTAAAACAAGTATTAAGCCTGTTGAAACTACTTATGAAAATTTTGAAAATTTAGATTGTTATTCTAATCATGTGCATGATTATTTAAAATACTGTAAATATGGCTTTGGAAGAGCAACTGATAATGCATGTTTAGATATTCGTTTAGGTTATATTACTAGAGAAGAGGGGGTAAGACTTGTACAAAAATACGATGGAAAACCACCTAAAAAAGCTATTAAAAAATATCTAGAATTTAGTGGTTTTAGTGAAAAAGAATTTCAAAAAATCGTTGATTCTTTTACCAATAAAAAGATTTTTAAACGCAATGAAAAGGGTGAGTTTTTAAGGGATTGTGATGGCTCTTTGATTAGAAAAGAAGAGTATGTTTTAAAATGATAGGTGTGATTGATTATGGAGCTGGAAATTTAAATTCTGTTTTAAAAGCTCTTGAAAAAATAGGTATTGAAAATTTTTTAATACGTAAAAAAGAAGATTTTTCCAAGGCGCAAAAACTTATTTTACCAGGCGTTGGATCTTTTAAAGATGCGGTGAGGCATTTAGAAAAAATGGAGCTTATAGAACCTTTAAAGGAGGAAGTTTTACAAGTAAAAAAGCCTATTTTGGGAATTTGCCTTGGTATGCAACTTTTTTTAGAAAAGGGTTATGAGGGTGGAATTTGTAATGGACTTGGTTTCTTAGAAGGTGAAGTTGTTCCTTTTGAAAAAACTAATTTAAAAATTCCTCATATGGGATGGAATGATTTAGAAATTTTAAAGAAAGAGCCTTTGTATCAAGATATTCCCTTGCAAAATGATTTTTATTTTGTGCATTCTTTTTATGTTAAGTGTGATGAAAAATTTATTAGCGCAAAGGCTCAGTATGGCTATCAATTTACAGCTAGTATCCAAAAAGATAATATTTTTGGTGTTCAATTCCATCCTGAAAAAAGTCAAAATTTGGGCTTGAAACTTTTAGAGAATTTTACAAGGCTTTGAAAATGTTAAAAACTAGAATTATTCCTTGTGTATTGCTAAAAAATGCACAACTAGTGAAAAGCATAGGATTTAAAGATTTTCGTACTATTGGTCATTTAACTCCAACGATGCGAATTTATAATGCACGTAATGTTGATGAGCTGATTATTTTAGATATTGACGCTTCTAAAAATGGACAAGTTGATTTTGAAAGCTTAGAGGATCTTGCCAAAGAATGTTTTATGCCTTTAACGATAGGAGGTGGAATCAAAACTCTTGAAAATATACAAGATATTTTAAATCTTGGAGCGGATAAAATCGCTATTAATTCTAAAGCTTTAGAAGATCCTAGTTTTATCACTAAAGCGGCTAATCGTTTTGGATCGCAATGTATCGTTTGCTCTATCGATGTTAAAAGAAAAGATGGTCGCTTTTGTGTTTATAGCAAAGAAAAATTATTAGACATTGATCCTTTGGAACTTGCCTTAGAATATGAAAGACAAGGTGCGGGCGAAATTTTACTCACTTCAGTGGATTTTGAAGGAAAGGCTCAAGGGTATGATTTAGAACTTTTAAGTCTTTTTAAAGATAAACTTAAAATTCCACTTATTATCAATGGAGGCTTGGGAAAGCCAAGTGATGCAAGTAAAGCTTTAAATATGGGCGCAGATGCTTTAGCAGGCGCTTATATTTTTCACTTTTCTCAATATACTCCAAAAGATATCAAGGAGGAACTAGCTAGGGAAGGTTTTGCTGTAAGGAGTGTTTAAAAATTTACTATGAAATTTTATCCTTAAGAATATATTTTTATTTTAAATTAAGAAAAATTATTTATTTTAATAAATAAAAAGTTTTTATCCTCCTTTTCAATTTGAAAATCATTTTTAAAATAAAGTTTTAAAGCTTTATCATTATTTTTAAAAACATATGCTTTTAGTATTTTTACTTTTAAGATTTCAAAGGCATATTTTTTAACTTCATCCATTAAAATTTGTCCTACTCCTTTTAAATTAGGTTTTGCATAAAGTCCAAAATAGCAACTTTCTTTTTTGATATTCACAAAATCAATTACCCCTATAGCCTCTTTATCTTTAAACACTAAAAAATATTTTTTACTTTCATCTTGTTTTAAATTATGGATAAAATTCTTATGTTCTTTAATATCAAAGTTTTTAGTATACATAAATTCATTAACTTTTTTATCGTTTCTCCATTGCCAAACTAGCGTGATTTCTTGCTCATTAAGCTCTATAAAATTTTTTAATTCAATCAAATTTTATACTCCACTTCATAACCTTTTTTAGCAAGCCAATCAGCGGTTGGTCTTTGATTTTCAACATAGCAAATAGCTTTAAATTTAGCCTTTAAGAGTAATGCTTCATTAACTAAGGAGCTCGCACTGATGATGAGTTTTTCACTTTCATTCATCAGTTTAGCGATATTATCACAATCGATAAAAAGCTTTATATTAGGATTTTCTTTGACTAAAATTTTAAGTTTTTTAAGGTTTTTGTTTGAAGAGCTTGTGGCGATGACTATTTTTTTATTATTTGGAAGATCACTTGCGATTTTTAAAGAAAGATTTTTTATATCTGTTCCACCTAGGCAGATGAAAAAATCCCATATTTTCTCTCTTTTTTCTTTAGCTTCGATATAAAATTCATCTCTAATTAAAGCATAGGAAAATCCGCATCTAAGTTCACACTTAAAAGGAACTAAGCCTTCATAATCACTTGCTTTTGCACAGGCATTGACATTGAGCAAAATATCGCAATGATGAGGATTTACAGTGTCATCAAAGCTTAAAATTTTAACTCCTGTTTCAAGTTTGATCAATTTTTCATCATCAGCTGTAATTTCATAATGATCAATCACAAGCAAATCAAATTTATGCTCTTTGATAAGATGGATAAGTTCGTAAATACTTGCACTTTGTAATTCAAAAACAGGATAAGGAATTTCGTCGATCAAAGAGCCCTCTAAAGGCAAACAAGCAAAGCTTACATCTTCGTATTGTTTTGCTAAAACCAGATCACGTTTAATATGTCCAAAGCCTATTTGAGTTGAACTATCACTTCTAAATAAAACTTTCATAATTTACCCTATAAAGTATCTTTGCAAATTCCAAATCTTGAGGTGTATCGATATCGCAAACCAAATTTTTTGGAAGTAAAAATACACTCGAGTAAGGTCTAAACATAAAATCATTTTCAAGCCAAGCTTCACTGGTTCCAAAATAAAAAGCTCCAGCGTCATGATAGGCTTTGGTAAGATCTTGAGAGCGGCTTTGGTAATATTTTTCATCAAACATATAAACTTGTTTTTTTTCATCCAAATAAAAAGCTCTTTGTATAGGATAGTCAAATTCACAAGCGCTAAATAAAAATTGGCTTTTATTTTGTATAAAATTTTCAAAGGCTTGTTTTAAGATATCAGCACTGATAAGCGGTGCTGTAGCATAAAGACAACAGACATGATCATAATTTTGTCCTTGTTTTTGCAAAATTTGTATCGCATCTTGGATCACAGCAGTGCTTGAAGCATAATCATCGCTTAAATGAACAGATCTTTTAAAAGGCACTTTCGCGCCAAATTTTAAAGCTACTTCGATAATCTCTTCATCATCACTTGAAACGATAACTTCATCAAAAATTTGCGAATTTAAAGCATTTTCTATGCTATAAGAGATCAAAGGTTTTCCTAAAAAATCTATAATATTTTTTCTAGGAATTCTTTTTGATCCTCCGCGTGCAGGTATAATACAAAGATTTTTCATACTTTCTACTTTTATTTTTTTGTTTTATTTT
>JACHTQ010000036.1 GCA_020135845.1 Campylobacter sp. W0018
TTTGCAAATTTCAAAATTCTATCCACAGTCTTATCCATATCATAGTATTTATAATCCCCTAATCTTCCTAAAAAATATATATTTTTAAATTCATTTGCCTCTTGTAAATATCTTTCATATAATTTTTGGTTTTCTTCATTAGGTATAGGATAATACCTTTCATTTTTTCCTTCTTCAAATTCACAAGGATACTCATAAGAAAGTATTGTTTTTTCTGATTTATCATCAAGATAATATTTATACTCGACACTTCTTGTAAAATCAAAATTATTAGGATAGTTCATTTGCGCACATGATTGCATATATTCTTTATCGTATTTTTCAAATTTGATATCTAAGCTTCTATAAGGCAACTTTCCAAATTTATAATCAAAAAATTCATCAATAGCACCCGTATAAAAAAGATTTTCATAGTCTAGCTCTTTTTTTGCCTCTTTAAAATCTACATTTAATCTAAGCTCTATTAAAGGATGATTAAGAATATTCTCTACCATCTTAGTATAACCTTCCTTAGGTATAGCCTGATAAGTGTCTTGAAAATATCTATCATCTTTGCTAATGTATATAGGCACTCTAGAACTCACACTCGCATCAATATGTTCAGGATCAACACCCCATTGCTTACTTGTGTAACCTAAAAAAACTTTTTTATAAATATATTCAGCTAGAAATTTTAGATCTTCATCTTTAGAATTTCGCAATTCTAAAATAGTGGTTTTTGTATCAAATTCATAGCATTTTAAAAGTTTTTCTTCTAAATTAAAAGCTATTTTTTTAGGAAAAACCTTATATAAGCTGTCCAAATTAAAAGGAATATTAACCTCTTTTCCATCAATATAAGCTCTGACTTTGTAAAAAAAATAATGCCACTTTGTAAAGCGACTTAAAAAATCCCAAACTTCTTTTATGCTTGTATGAAAAACATGAGGACCATATTTATGGATAGTGATATTGGTTTCTTGATCTTTATAATCATACACATTGCCACCGATATGATTTCTTCTATCGATGATTAAAACTTTTTCTTTTTTTTCCTCGACTATCTTTCTTGCTAATACTGCACCACTTAAGCCGCTGCCAACGATTAAATTTTTTATTTTCTCCATTAAAATTTCCTATTTATTTCCCATTCCCAAGCTGTTTGAATAATATCTTTAATATCTTTATATTTTATTTCCCAGCCTAAAATTTCCTTTGCCTTTTTATTATCAGCAAATAATTTCGCAGGATCCCCTGCTCTTCTTGAAGTATATTTTACAGGACATTTTTTGCCACTAACTTCCTCGGCTGCTTGTATGATCTCTTTTACACTAGTCCCCACCCCTGTTCCTAAATTGATACAACCACTATATTGACTTAAATTTTCTAAAGCCAAACGATGAGCACTAGCAAGATCTTCTATGTGTATATAATCTCTTATACATGTTCCATCTTCTGTATCATAATCCGTTCCAAAAACATTAATGCACTCTATTTCACCTTTAATAGCTTTTAAAACAAGTGGGATAAGATGGGTTTCAGGATCATGACTTTCCCCTATATCTTCCATAGCTCCAGCTGCATTAAAATATCTTAAAGAAATATGTCTTAAACCATAAGCTATTTCATAATCTTTAAAAATCTGTTCCACCATAAGTTTAGTTCTGCCATAAGCATTAATAGGATTTTGTCGATGATTTTCATCTATAGGGGTATATTGCGGCTCTCCATAGGTTGCACAAGTACTTGAAAAAACTATATCTTTAACATTATGCTCTAACATAACATTTAATAAATTTAAAGTCCCAATGATATTATTTTTATAATATTTTTGAGGATCAATAACACTTTCGCCCACATAAGCAAAAGCTGCAAAATGGATTATGGCATCTATTTTTTCATCTTTAAAAACTTGTTTTAAAGAATACAAATCCAATAAATCAGCATGGATAAATTTAGCTCTTTGATCCACTGCTTCTTTATGACCATAAATTAAATTATCAATAACAATACAATTATAACCATGATCTAAACAATGCTTAACAGTGCAAGATCCTATATAACCAGCTCCGCCTACAATTAAAAGATTTTTCATCTTCCAACTCCGCTATACACAAATCCCACTTCTAAAGCTTTTTCTTTATCCAATAAATTTCTAAAATCTAAAATTTTTTTATGTTTCATCAAACTAGAAATTTGATTTAAGTCAAGTTCCCTAAATTCTTTCCATTCTGTTAAAATAACAAGCAAGCTACTATCTTTTATAGCTTCATAAGCATCTTTTGCATATTTTATTTGATCTTTTAAAATACTTTTAGCTAATTCCATAGCCTTTGGATCATAAGCATGAATTTTAACACCCCCTTTTAAAAGTTTAGAAACAATTTCTACAGCTGGAGATTCTCTACAATCATCTGTGCCATCTTTAAAAGCAAGTCCTAAAATAGCAACTTGATCATTTTTTAAATCATCGATGCAAGATAAGATTTTTTGAGCGATTTTATCTTTTCTTTCTTCATTGCCTTTAATCGCAGAATCAATTAAACTCAAATTAACATCATTTTTCTTACCCATAAAAGCCATGGCTTGAGTATCTTTAGGAAAACAAGAGCCACCATATCCTGGGCCTGGATTTAAAAATCTATTTCCTATTCTACTATCAAGCCCCATACCTTTTGCAACCTCTAAGATATCAGCTCCTGTTTTTTCGCAAAAATCTGCCATTTCATTAATATAATGAATTTTGATTGCCAAAAAAGCATTAGAAGCATACTTGATTGTTTCAGAAGATCTTCTATTAACAAATAAAATTTGACTCTTATTTTTAAATGGAGCATATAATTCTTCTATAACTTTTTTAGGTTTTGAAGAATTTAATCCCACTACTATACGATCAGGATTAAAAAAATCATACACCGCAAAACCTTCTCTTAAAAATTCCGGTAAAGAAATAACATCAAATTGAGCTTTTGGATTTTCTTGCAAAAGAATTTTTTCTATCTCATCGCCTGTACCCACTGGAACTGTTGATTTTGTTGCTATTACAGCGTAATGATCTAAATTTTTTGCGATATCTCTTACAGCAGCATAGATATACTTTAAATCAGCTTCTTTTGTTAATGGATGCGGAGGAGTTCCAACGGCAATAAGAATCAAATCAGCATTTTTCAAACCCTCTTTAATAGAAGTAGTAAATTTTAATCTCTTATTTTCTAAATTTCTTAAAAAAATCTCTTCCAATCCTTCTTCATAAAGAGTGATTTTTCCATTATTTAATTCATTGATTTTTTTCTCATCTATATCAACACAAATCACATTATTTTCAAGCTCTGCAAAACAAGCACCGCTTGGAAGTCCTACATAACCCGTTCCAATAATACATATATTCATTGATTAGCCCCTAAATTCATGAATGCAAGTTTTAAAATATTCTATAGTTTTATCTAAACCCTCGTCTAGTTTTATTTTTGGTTCCCATTGGAATTTATCTTTTGCTAGAGCAATATCAGGACGCCTTTGCGTTGGATCATCTAAAGGTAAATCTTTATAAATAATTTGTGATTTTGAATTTATTTTTTCTATAACTTTTTGAGCAAGTTCTTTGATGGTAAATTCACCTGGGTTTCCAGTATTAATCGGACCGGTAAATTCTTTATCGCTATTCATAACTTTTATCATAATATCAATAAGATCATCAATATAACAAAACGATCTTGTTTGAGTACCATCCCCGTAAACAGTGATATCTTTGCCACTTAAAGCTTGACAAATAAAATTACTCACAACCCTACCATCATTAGGATCCATATTTGGCCCATAGGTGTTAAAAATTCTAATCACTTTTATGTCAACATTTTCATGTCTATGATAATCAAACATCAAACTTTCTGCACACCTTTTTCCCTCATCATAGCAAGCCCTAATGCCTATAGGATTTACATTTCCTCTATAACTTTCACTTTGAGGATGCATGATCGGATCGCCATATACTTCAGAAGTTGAACCTTGTAAAATAGTTGCATTATGTTTTTTTGCAAGCTCAAGCATATTTAAAATTCCAAGCACGCAAGTTTTAGTTGTTTTTATAGCATATTTACCTTGATAAGCTGGCGGAGAAGCTGGACAGGCAAGATTATAAATTTGATCTATTTTTTCACCAATTTCTAAAATGTCACAAATATCATGTTCAATAAAGGTAAAATTTGGATTTTCTAATAAATTTTTTATATTGCTCATTTTTCCTGTATAGTTATTATCAACGCATATAACCTTATCACCATTTTCAATGAGTCTTTGGCATAAATTAGATCCAACAAAACCACTTCCGCCAGTTACCAATATCGTTTTCATTTTTTTCTCCAAA
>JACHTQ010000037.1 GCA_020135845.1 Campylobacter sp. W0018
CATTGACTCCTATTAGAGTGTAAGTTTTTGAAGCTAAACTTTTAAAATGTTCATTTTTGCTTAAAGCTACACAAGCTTTATTTTTAGAAGTGCTTGTAAAATCAATGTTTTCTAATTCTTTATCCAAACCACTCTCTATAACCTTTTTACTAGCTTCATTGCTTGAAATTCCCATAAAAATAAAATCTGTTTTATTAACAAAAATAAGTTTTAAACATTCCTTATCATCGCCTACTTTAAAATTGACTTCTTTAACCCCGCTAAAATCTTTCAAATCAACGTTTTCAACTCCGCTGACATTACTCATCGAATTGATAGTGCTTAAAGAATCATTTTTTAAAGCATAGATACTGATATCATTGATCAAAGTTTTAAGATTGTTTAAAGATTTGCTTAATTCTGCCTCATCTTTACTTGAACTTAATTTTGGCAAAGCAATAGCCGCTAAAATTCCTAAAATGATGATCACAAAAACAAGTTCCAAAATCGTAAAGGCTTTTTTCATTTTATATCCTTAAAAAATTTTTACTCCTAGGACTAAGAATTTCTTCATCTATTTTAACAAATTCTGATCTTTCATAAGCATCCGCCGCAGCTCTTGCAATCATCAAAGCATTGTCAGAGCAGTATTTTAAAGGAGCTAATCTTAATTTTATATGGTGTTTTTCACACAAGCTTTTTAAACGAGAACGTAAATTTAAATTCGCACTCGCACCCCCAACAACACCAAATTCTTTAAAAGAATACTGCTTAAAAATTTTCTCTAATTTATCCATGATATGTTCACAAGCAGCTTCTTCAAAGCCATAAGCGATTTCTGCTTTTATATCCTCATCCAAATTTTTATGCTTTAAAATTTCTAAACGTACTGCATTTTTAAGCCCTGAAAAACTATAGACTAAGTCTTTAGAATGCTTTAAAGGAATACTAAATTTTATATTTTTATTTTTAGCATTTTTAGCCAAATTTTCTATAATCACCCCTCCAGGATAAGCTAAACCCATCATTTTAGCCACTTTATCAAAACTTTCTCCAAAACTATCATCACTTGTATTAGCTAGAATTTGAATTTCTCTTTCATTATTGACATAAAGTACCATAGTATGCCCGCCACTTACAAGCAAAATTCCCATATCAAAAATAGGCTTTTCTTCTAAAAAAAGACTATAAATATGACCTTTAAGATGGTTGATCGCAATTAAAGGCAAATTTAAACTTGAAGCCAAAGTTTTAGCCATGGTTATACCACCAAGCAAAGATACACTAAGCCCTGGTTCATTTGTCACTGCTATGGCGCAAAGCTCATTAAAATAAGACTTGCACTGTTCTAAAATACTTGGTAGTGCTGCGGTATGAAGACGAGCTGCAAGTTCTGGCACAACCCCACCATAAACACTATGTTCAAGCTCTTGAGATATCTTTTTGTGAAAAATGCATTTTAAATTATCTTTATCAATAATAGCAATGGAACTATCATCACAAGAGCTCTCTATAGCTAGGATTAAATTTTTCATTCAAATTCCACTAAAATAGAGCCGATAAATTTATCTTTAGTTTTTGCTGCTTTTAAGATACTTGGATCTAAAATTTTTGCTTTTTTAATCAACTTTGCATCCATAGTATTTTCTAAAAGCTGTTGTAAATTTGCCCATCTTAATTCATAAAATTCTACACGATAAATTTTTCCTTCCATATCCAAAGAATAAACTTGTTGCATATCTTTTTTATGTATAAAAATGTTGCTTTCATCCTTGCCATGATCAAAACCTATGATATTAACACGTACCCCTTTAATGCTAGGGATTAAAAAATTTTCCTTAACTTTAACCTTAGTACCAAAATGCACAATAAGATCTTTTTGATCTGCTTTTATAGTCACCTCATCAAAAGGATCGCTAAATTCTAAATACTCAGGATAAATTCTTGTTTGAAAACGATTGCCATACTGAACAAAAAAAGAAGAACCATCAGCAATAACAGCTGTGAGTTCATTGCTTGTATTGTAATTGAGCTCTTTATTGACTGGAAAAGGCAAATATTTGATCGTTTTTCTTGGATTTTTTAAAGAGAGTAAAATTCTATCATCAAAGAGCTTTACCTCAAGTTCGCGATTGATCGCTTCTTTTACACCTTCTGGGGTTAATTCAAAATCTCTTACAAATTCAATACCGGCTGTTTTTAAATAATTTTCAATAGCCAAAAGATGATAATACGCTCTTAAATTTACAGGTAAATTTTTACTCGCTTCATTGGCAAAAGCGGCTTTATGATGAGAAATAACAAAATAAGTCAGAGCCTTAAGCATTTCTGTATCGCCTAATTCTTGCGTTTTGGTATTTTTTAGATGATAGGCATGTTTAGGATCAGCCAAAGAGGAGTTAACGCTATTAACCGTTTGCGTGGCAATATTTTCAAGATTAGAATATTTACTTGCATTGATTTCGCTTGTATCAATTACACTAGAATTTCCCCATCTTTTAGGATTTTGCAAAGCATCCACATAGGTAGGTTTGTAAAATCCCCATCCATCATGAAGATTAATCACCATACTAACTTCAGGCAATAAAATAAGCTCTTTAATACGCTCGATCGTCTTATAATCAGGATCTTTTGGACTAATACTCGCAAATTTTCGGTTCAAATCACCATTATTTCCACGAGAACGTTTAATAATACTATCAAAAGCTAAATTAGGTGCTACGATAACCTTACCCTTAGTGATATTATAATCACTCAAAAGCAAACTTGCAGCATGAAACCCACCAGGCTCATCGCCTTGAATTCCACCAAAAATCAAAACTGTATTATTATCATCTAAGCTTTTTCCATTCTCCCCTACACTAAAATCCAAAGCAAAAACACTCGTATATAAAAATAATACAACTAAAAAAAATTTCATCAAAAACCTTTTAAGTATTTCCTTGTTTTATCATCGTATTCAAAAACTTCTTCAATACTTGAAATTTTAGGAACTCCAAAATGATCAAGTGCTTTAAAAATCGTCTTTGAAATATCCAAAAAATTACCCTTGTAATTTAAAAAATTTTCTATCCCAACCTCATTAGCCGCATTGATAATCACGCCTAAATTAGGTTCTTTTAAAAGCCAATCTTTGAGCTTAAAAACAGGATATTTTCTTGTACTGATTTCATAAAATTTTAAACTAGAAAGTTTAACAAAATCAATAGGATCTAAAATTTGAGTTTTATGAGTAGAAAAAATAGCTTCTGAAATAGCAAGTTTCATATCGGCTTTTGAAAAATATGCCGTAGTCGCACCATTTTTAAATTCACACATTGCATGAATAATGGATTTTGGTTCTATTAAAGCATCGATATCTTTAAAATCATACAAATGATATGCCTCTATGATTTCAAAAAGCTTATTTACCATGGTTGCGCTATCTATAGTTATCTTAGCTCCCATTGCCCAATTTGGATGCTTGAGTGCATCTTTAGGGCTAACATCTTTGAGATCTTTAATTTTGCTTTTATGAAAAGCCCCACCGCTTGCAGTAATATAAAGTTTTTTTATATTTTTTTTATCTTTAAGTAAAAAATTTAAAGCCGAATGCTCACTATCTACAGGGATGATTTTAGCCCCTTTTAGAAAATTTCCTGCTACCACTAAACTTTCTTTATTGGCAAGGGCGATTTTTTTGCCTAATTTTTTTGCCTTAATAGTGCTTTTTAATCCTGCAAATCCTACTATAGCATTAAGCAAAAAATCGTCTTGGCAATTTTGTAAAATTTCTTCTAAACCAGCTTGTCCTATAAAAACCTTATCATGCTTTACCAAATGCTTGTCTTTAGCATTTTTTATCGCGACAAATTGAGGTTTAAAGGATTGAATTTGCTCGTTTAAAAGCTTAATATTTTCTCCACAAGCAAGGGCTGAAATTTTGATATTTTTTAAAGCGGCAAGCTTAAGAGCATTAACTCCTATACTTCCAGTACTTCCAAAAACGATCATAAAAAGCTAACCATGACAAAAGCAGCGATAATCACCGCATCAATTCTATCAAGTAAACCACCATGTCCTGGGATTAGATCTCCACTATCTTTTACTCCTGCTTCTCTTTTAAAATAACTTTCTAATAAATCCCCTAT
>JACHTQ010000038.1 GCA_020135845.1 Campylobacter sp. W0018
ATTTTTATTCTTTGATCTTTTTTTGCAAATTCTAAGGCTATTTTTAAGCTTTCATCTTCGCTTTTATCATCGACAATTATAATTTCTATGTCTTTAAAAGTCTGATTAATAGAGCTTTGCAAAGCTCTTGGAAGAAATTTTTGAGCATTATATACAGGAATAATAAGACTTATTTTTGGCATGATTTTCCTAATTTTTTGTTAAAATTATAAAAAATTTTATCTAAATTTTAAGGTTTTCATGAAAATTTTCATCCATCTTCCCACTTGGCTAGGCGATGCTGTGATGGCTTCAGCGGCTTTATACGGCATAAAAGAATATTTTAAAGACTCTGAGTTTATCCTTTATGGATCTTTTGCATCTACCCAGCTTTTTAAAAATTTTTCCCATTCTAAAATCATCATAGAGGATAGAAAAAAACGCTATAAACAAGCCTTAAAACTACGCAAAGAATTTAAAATAGACTTTGCCATATCTTTTAGATCAGCCCTATCTTCTAAAATTATTTTAAATATATTAAGAGCAAAAAAAAGATATTTTTTTAACAAGCGTAATTTTAAAGAAGAACATCAAGTTTTAAAATACCTTTATTTTATAGAAAACTCTTTTAAATTTAAAATTCATTCTAAAGAACTGCAACTCCCAATCAAAGCAAGATTTTCACATCCATTGATACTTAAAAATAGTAAAAAAATTCTAGGGATCAATCCAGGAGCTACTTTTGGAAGTGCCAAGCGTTGGGATGCTAAATATTTTGCCGAGGTGGCAAAAGAATTTTCAAAAAGCCATGAAATTTTAATTTTTGGAGCCGGTAATGGTGAACAATTTCTTTGTGATGAAATCGAAAAGCTTTTAAAAAAGTCAAACATTAAAGCTAAAAATCTTTGCAATAAAACAAGCATTCAAACCTTATGCCAAAATATAGCTTTTTGCGATCTTTTTATCACAAACGATAGTGGCCCTATGCACATAGCAGCTGCTTATAAGATAAAAACCATTGCTATCTTTGGTCCTACCAAATTTACTCAAACCTCGCCTTGGCAAAATCCTAATGCAAAATTAGTGCATTTAAATCTAGACTGTATGCCTTGTATGCAAAAAACTTGCCCTTTAAAACATCATAAATGCATGAAAGATTTAAAACCTGAGTTGGTTTTAAATCTTTTTCATCAAAACTCCTCATCGACCATTTGACAAAGTGCATGAATGATTAAAATATGCATTTCTTGAATTCTTGCTGTATCATAACTTGGCACAACAAGGTTGTAATCGCAAATTTCATTCATCTTGCCTCCACCTTTTCCACTTATTCCTATGCAAAGCATTTTAAGTTCTTTTGCTTTTTTAAAAGCCTCTAAAACATTAGGACTATTTCCACTCGTTGATATTCCCACTAAGATATCTTTTTCACTTGCCAAAGCCTCAAGCTGTCTTGAAAATACAAACTCAAATCCGTAATCATTGCCTATAGCGCTAAGCGCTGAAGTATCAGTGGTTAAAGCTATACCCGCTAAAGCCTTGCGTTCTTTTTTATAACGACCGCTAAGTTCAGCAGCAAAATGCTGAGAATCTGCAGCACTTCCACCATTTCCACAAATAAGAATTTTGCCATGTTCTTTTAAGCACTGACATATTAACTCACCTGCTTTTGCAATTTGCCCTTTAAGAATTTCACTCGCTTTTAATACTTCTTGATGCTCTTGCCATTCTTTTTCTATAAGATTAATCATTTTGTTTCCTAATTTTTTCTATAATTTTACTCGTGCTAAAACCCTCTTCAAATTCGATCAATTCAACCCTTGAAACAAGATCAGCCCCTACAACTTCCTTACCTTGATAATCAGCACCCTTAACCAGAATATCAGGCTTTAAATCCGCGATTAATTTTAAAGGCGTATCTTCATTAAAGATCACAACAAAATCCACAAAATAAAAAGCAGCCAACATACAAGCCCTTTGAAACTCTGAATTTATAGGTCTTTCACTTCCCTTTAAGCGGCGCACACTCTCATCAGAATTTAGCCCTACTATCAACATATCACCTAACTTTTTCGCTTTTTGAAGATACTTTATATGCCCAAAATGCACTATATCAAAACATCCATTAGTAAAAACGACTTTTTTATTTTTATCGCTTAAAATTTTCATAAGCTCATTTTTACTAACAATTTTTTTCTCCAAATCACTTCTTTTAAAGCTTTTTATCTCATCAAAACTCACACTCACACTACCTACTTTACTCACAACAACCGCTGCTGCCTCATTGGCAATTTCACAAGCTTTAAAAATATCCACTTTATTTGCCAAACAAAAAGCTAAAACCGCGATCACACTATCCCCTGCTCCGGTAACATCATATACTTCCAAAGCCTTAGCTGGTGCAATGTGTAATTTTTGATCATAAACAGCAATTCCCGCCTCTGAAAGAGTGATCATGGAGTATTTTAAATTAAAATCATCTTTTAATTTTTTAATGCCTTTTTCTAAATTCTCTCCATCTAAATTTTCAAATTTTAAGGCTTCTAAAGCTTCTTTTTTGTTTGGAGTAAGTAAAGTCGCACCGCTATATTTGCTAAAATCACTCCCTTTTGGATCGATTAAAATAGGAATGTTTAATTCATTAGCCTTTTGTATAAATGCTTTGCATACCTTAGAGGTTAAAACTCCTTTAGCGTAATCACTTAAAATTACTGCTTGAAAATCTTTAATATATTTGCAAAATAAAGCGATAAGCTCTTCTTCTAAAACTATATCATTTACATCTTCTTCATCAAGCCTTAACACTTGCTGATTATGTGCCATAATACGATTTTTAAAAGGAATTTTACGCCCCGTTTCGATCAAAAACTCACCTTTTAAATTCTCTTTTAAAAACTCACTATTTCTATCATCCCCTATAACACCCAATGCAAAAACATCCGCTCCTAAGCTTTTTAAATTCGCATAAACATTTGCAGCCCCACCGAGCCTTTGATCTTGCTTTGAAGTTTTTGCCACTAAAACAGGGGCTTCTGGACTAATACGCGAACAATCACACCAAGTGTAATTATCCACCATAAAATCCCCAATAATAAGAATTTTAGGTCTTTGCTGACTTAAAAATTCAAGCATTCACTTCCTTTTCAAAAAGTCGTTTAATTTCATCTAAATAATCCTTAATTCCTGCTTCAAGACTAAATTTTGGCTGATAAGCCCAATCTTTAGAAAGTTCAGCTTGAGTGTGAAATTGATAAGCTTTAACATAAGGATTTGGGATATATTCACAAGGTAAATTTGTGCCCAGTTCTTTTTGTAAAATATCAACTATATCTTGAAAAGTCCTTGCTATACCACTACCTACATTATAAACTCCGCATTTAGAATCAAGCGCAACTAAATTTGCATCAATAGCATCTTTAATATACACAAAATCTCTATAAATTTGATCACTCTTTTCAAATAAACGAGGATTTTTACCCGCTAAAATTTGATGGCCAAATTGCACCACCATAGAGGCGGTTTT
>JACHTQ010000039.1 GCA_020135845.1 Campylobacter sp. W0018
ATATCATAAAAGACTAAAAACTCTAAGAAGATTAAATTAAGAAGTTGAATAATTAACAAGTCCGCAATGAGCTACTTTCCCCCTGCCAGTAAGGCGTAGTATCATCACCCACGATGTGCTTAGCTTCTTGGTTCGGGATGGAGCAAGGCGTTTCCACATCTGTATAATCACGGACATTGTTATTTAAATATTCTTTGATGAATACTTAAAAAACAATGTTAAAAGCAAGTTAAAAACCTTTACTTTCTTTTTAAGGTAAAAACCTTAACAAGGAAGTGATGCTTATTAAAAAGATAAGCCAAACGCTCTATTAGTACTGGTCAGCTAAAAGACTTTCATCTATTACACACCCAGCCTATCAAACTAGTAGTCTTCTAGAGAGCTTAGAGAAGATTCATCTTAGAGTTGGCTTCACGCTTAGATGCTTTCAGCGTTTATCCTTTCCAAACTTAGCTACGCTGCGATGCTCTTGGCAGAACAACAGCTACACCAGTGGTTTGTTCAACCCGGTCCTCTCGTACTAGGGTCAAATCTCTTCAATCTTCTTACGCCCACGGCAGATAGGGACCGAACTGTCTCACGACGTTCTGAACCCAGCTCGCGTACCGCTTTAAATGGCGAACAGCCATACCCTTGGGACCTGCTCCAGCCCCAGGATGCGATGAGCCGACATCGAGGTGCCAAACCTCCCCGTCGATGTGAGCTCTTGGGGGAGATCAGCCTGTTATCCCCGGGGTACCTTTTATCCTTTGAGCGATGGCCCTTCCACACAGAACCACCGGATCACTAAGACCGACTTTCGTCTCTGCTTGACTTGTATGTCTTGCAGTTAAGCTGGCTTATACCTTTATACTCTACAAACGATTTCCAACCGTTTTGAGCCAACCTTTGTAAGCCTCCGTTATTATTTGGGAGGCGACCGCCCCAGTCAAACTACCCACCAGACATTGTCCCACTTGAGGATAACTCAAGCTGGTTAGCTACCCAAATAAGAAAGAGTGGTATCTCAACAATGGCTCATATACAACTGGCGTCATATACTCAAAGCCTCCCACCTATCCTGCACATTCTTATCCAAATAGCAGTGTCAAGCTGTAGTAAAGGTCCACGGGGTCTTTCCGTCTTGCCGCGGGTAGGAGGAATTTTCACCTCCACTACAATTTCACTGGATCCCTCTTTGAGACAGCTCCCATCTCGTTACGCCATTCATGCAGGTCGGTATTTAACCGACAAGGAATTTCGCTACCTTAGGACCGTTATAGTTACGGCCGCCGTTTACTCGGGCTTCGATCAAGAGCTTCGCTAATGCTAACCCCATCAATTAACCTTCGAGCACCGGGCAGGCGTCACACCCTATACATCCTCTTACGAGTTAGCAGAGTGCTGTGTTTTTGGTAAACAGTCGGGAGGGACTCTTTGTTGTAAGTTTCTTCGCTTTCGGAGTAAATCCTAGTACGAAGCGAACCACACCTTATACCGAAGATACGGTGCTATTTTGCAGAGTTCCTTAAAGAGAGTTCTTCCACGCGCCTTAGAATACTCATCCCACCCACCTGTGTCGGTTTACGGTACGGGCAACATTAGCTAAACTTAGAAACTTTTCTTGGCTCGACGGCATCAGCAATTCTTCTATCCATCCGAAGACTTCAAAAAGCCTGTCAGTTCTCGAAGTATTCTTATACGGATTTGCCTGTATAAGCTCCTACAACCTTCGACTAGCACTTCCATCCGCTAGCTTGCTTAGCCCTAAGCGTCCTTCCATCGCACACTAATGTTGGTATTGGAATATTAACCAATTTGCCATCACCTACCCCTTTCGGACTCGGCTTAGGACCCGACTAACCCTACGATGACGAGCATCGCGTAGGAAACCTTGGGTTTACGGCGTTAATGATTCTCACATTAATTATCGCTACTCATGCCTGCATGCTCACTTCTATTCGCTCCAGCACTCCTTACCGGTATACCTTCGACGCAAATAGAACGCTCTCCTACCACTTGACAAAGTCAAGTCTACAGCTTCGGTACTTACTTTAGCCCCGTTATATTTTCCGCGCAAAATCACTAGACCAGTGAGCTATTACGCTTTCTTTAAAGGATGGCTGCTTCTAAGCCAACCTCCTGGTTGTTTAAGTAACTTCACATCGTTTTCCACTTAAGTAAGATTTAGGGACCTTAGCTGGTAGTCTGGGTTGTTTCCCTCTTGACGACGGATTTTATCACTCGCCGCCTGACTGCTGTGATTACATATAAGGTATTCGGAGTTTGATAGGGTTTGGTACATTGGTGTATGCCCTAGCCCATTCAGTGCTCTACCCCCTTATACTACGACACAACGCTATACCTAAATATATTTCGGAGAGAACCAGCTATCACGAAGTTTGATTGGCCTTTCACCCCTATCCACAAGTCATCCCGGGGCTTTTCAACGCCTATGGGTTCAGTCCTCCACTAGTTCTTACACTAGCTTCAACTTGCTCATGGATAGATCACTTCGTTTCGGGTCTGCAGCATCTGACTAAGCGCCCTATTCAGACTCGCTTTCGCTACGGCTTCGCGTGTGCTTAACCTTGCCAGACACCACAACTCGCAGGCTCATTATGCAAAAGGCAGTCCATCACCCTGGTTTGCACCATAGGGCTCTGAATGATTGTAAGCAAATGGTTTCAGGTTCTATTTCACTCTGATCACCTCAGTTCTTTTCACCTTTCCCTCACGGTACTTGTGCACTATCGATCTGGTATTAGTATTTAGGGTTGGATCGTGGTCGACCCAGCTTCAGACAAAATTCCACGTGTTTCGCCCTACTCAGGATACTGCTAGCTAAAGTTCGGTTTTCGCATACGGGACTATCACCCTCTATGGCTACACTTTCCAGAGTGTTCTGCTAACTTCACTTATTGCACATTGCAGTCCTACAACCCCCAATGCAAGCATTGGGTTTGCCCTCTTACGCTTTCGCTCGCCGCTACTGACGCAATCTCTATTGATTTCTTTTCCTGAGGGTACTAAGATGTTTCAATTCCCCTCGTTCGCTCCTATATTAGGTAATGCATATCTCTATACATTGGGTTGCCCCATTCGGAAATCTACGGATCAAAGCTTCTTGACAGCTCCCCGTAGCTTATCGCAGTCTAGTACGTCCTTCATCGCCTTTACCAGTCAAGGCATCCACCATTCGCTCTTAGTAGCTTACCTTTTTTACCTTTTAGTTGATTCTAAAACGCATCACTTCCTTGTTAAAGTTTTTACAATAAGACTTCTTTATATATCTGTCTTAAGACGGAAAGCATTTAAACACTTATATTAAGCAAAGAATATAAGCTGTGAAGTTTAAAACTTATTCTTTAAAATCTTTATTTAGTTTTTAAAGAAAAAGACAGTGAAGTTTTATTCTTTAACAAGTTCAGTAAAATTGTTTTTAAAACTTGCTTGTGACTTTTAACATTGGTAAGTAAAAGAACA
>JACHTQ010000040.1 GCA_020135845.1 Campylobacter sp. W0018
TCTATCTTAATACCTCTACCATCAGCTGAAGTTAATACTAGACGTCCATTTTCATCTTGTGAAGCTTGAACTCCTGTGGTATCTTTAACCGCATTGATTGCAGAAACTAATTGACCACTTTTATCACCATCTTGATAATCAACTTTACCAATAGTTACACCATTGATCGCAAAGTCATCAGATGTTTTTCCAGCTTTGATTGCATAGGCCCCTATAGTTCTTACATCGTAACTTGCTCTAACCCCTGTTTTATCAGAACTTCTATTGATCTCTTCGGCTAAAGCTCCAAGACCCGTTCCAACTGAAGTTGAAATCACAACATCTTGAAATTTAAAATCTTCAATACCATTGTAATTTTTGATAGTAAGACCAACCACGCCAGAATTCACACTTTGTGAACCAGTTTCAAATCTTGTTACACCGATCTTTGAAGACTGAGTCGCACCGATACTTGCTTTTACAGTTTGGTTTGAACTTGAACCGATTTGAAATTCTTGATTGGTAAAGCTACCACTTAAAAGTTGTTTACCGTTAAATGAAGTAGTATTAGCGATATTGTCAAGTTCTTCCATCAAACGGTTAATATCAGCTTGAAGCATAGTTCTTGTTTTTAAACTTTGTCCATCTTGAGCTGCTTGAGTTGCTTTTGTTTTAATGGTATCTAAGATCTTAAGTTGCTCATCCATTGCTTTATCGGCAGTTTGTAAGATACCCAAAGCATCATTACCATTAGATATAGCCTGACCTAAAGTATTAGCTTGAGAGCGAAGTGAATCTGCGATCGCCATCCCTGAAGCATCATCTGCTGCTGAGTTGATTCTAAGACCTGAACTAAGTCTATTTAAAGACGCATCTAAGCTTTTAGAGTTTAGATCTGAGTTTGCTTTAGCATTAAGAGCTGCAACGTTTGTATTTATACGAAATCCCATTTTAAATCCTTTTAAATAAATTCAAGCTCATCCATGAACTTGTTAAATACTATATCGTTTATGCAAAAAAAATCTTTATAGTTTTAAATAATTTTTTGCAAACTTTCTTTTCTTATATTTAATTTTTCAATCAATAAAACAAGCCAGTCTTTATAAACCTTAATGCTTAGAAATAAATATTCTCTTTCATCCTTAATCTTTGCCGATAGAACCTTACTAATACCTTCCCCTCTAAAATAAAAAACACCTTTTAAAATACCATCATAAAACACAGAATTAAATTCTAAGTAAGAATTAAATTTTTCTATATTTTTATAAACACTCATTAAAAATTCAAAAGGAAGTTCTTTGCCGCTTAAAAGAATTTTTTCTAAGGCATCTTTTAGTATTTTAGCATCTTCTAGAGCCTGATTGATAATGTTTAAATCTTTTTTCAAATGTTCTAAAACTTTTTTTAAAATTTTATCACTTCTATTTGAAGTTAAAAGCTTTGGAATTTCAAGACTTTTTTTCTTTTTATCTTTAAATTTTAAACAACATTCTTTAAAGCTTAATTCTTTAGCAAAAGCTATCCTAGCTCCACCTTCAGTGGCATTATAAAAATTTGCTTGGGTATTATTAGCAAATAAAAATTCCAATTTTTTTCTATAATCATCCCAGGCAATATGGGTTAAAACTTCACCTTCTCCACCATAAGCTAAAGTTTTTAAACTAGGAATATTTAAAGTATTATCAAAATCTTTTCCTAAAGTAAAATCACTAAAATGCGAATTTCCTTTTTCATTGTAAGCCAAATCTTGACCCATAATAACTATATTTTTAAATCCTAAAGCTAAGGCTAAAGTATAACACATATGACCTACATGGGTTCCGATTTCTAAATAACCAAAATCATTTAGCATTATTATATTATCTTGATTTTGATTCAAAACAACACAAATTGAAAGATTTTTTTGATTTAAAAGATTAGAAACACTCGGATGAGTATATTGACCTAAAATAAATAAAGTTGAAATTAATTTTTCTTTATTTATATCTTTAAAAAATTCAAGTGGATATTCTTCAAAATCTATATTTAAAACATAATCAGGGATAATATCATTTTTATAAAGCAAAGAAAAAGCTCCATCTGCACAAAAAATCACAAAATTTTCTTGATATTTTTTTAAAAGTGGAATTTGCTTTTCAAGGCTAGGTCCAGCACAAACCACTATACAATTTTCAAATTGATTTTTTCTCTCTTGGATAATTCTTTGAAAAGGGATATTTTTAAGCATTAAAGGAATATTTTGTATGAAATTATCATGACAACTTAAAGATATTTTGGATTCTGGATCTAAATTTCTAATAACAAGATAAATATTATCATTAATTATATAATCTATTTTTTTTATTTCATCTATAAAATACTTTTCATAATAAGAGCAATTGATAAACATTTCATATAAACTAAGATACTCAAACATATCTTTTTGGTCAAACAATATACTTAATTGTATATTGATTTTTTCTTCATTGGTATCTATAAGATAGACTTTTCCACTTCTTAATTCTTCGCTAAGATCAACTATGCTTAAGGCCAAATAAAAAAGCTCAATCTCGCTTTCAAAAATAAAAATATGTTTATAAGATGAAATTAAATTTTTAACAAGCAAAGCATTACATATGCCATAGATACAAACAAAAGGATATCTCAAGGTCTTTTCTAAAATCGCCTTTTGAAAATAAGTGATTTCTTGTTCCACATCACTATACATAAAAACTTGATTTTTAAAATCAAAAATATTTAATTTTTCATCCAAGCTAAAACGAACACATTGCGAATCTTTTAAAAAATTACTAAGTTTTAAAGCCAAAGGTTCATTAGTTCCGCTGGCTAAAGCTTGTATATTTTTTTCTAAAATATTCATTTAATTCCTTTCAACCTCTAACAATATCTTATCTTCTTTTTGAG
>JACHTQ010000041.1 GCA_020135845.1 Campylobacter sp. W0018
AATTGACAATTCGGGAGGAGCTTTGCCCGCAGTTGAATATTTGTTCGCAAAAGAGCTGCCAAAAAAAGGATTATTAAAATTTGAATTTTCTTTTGATAATATAAGCGCAATGATAGGATGTAATACTAGAACCCATTGGACAAGAAAAGATTCTAATTCCCCTTATTATTTTAAGGATGAAAATTATATGATAAGAGCAATTTTAAATTCATCTCATCTTATTCTTGGAGCCAATGCTAATCCAAACATCATTTATGTTTCTTATCATAGTAGTCAAGATTCAGGAGTTCCAGTAGAATATAAAATAGAACTTTATAAATGCCTTAAACAACTTAATCTTGATGCAACTTTACATTTAATTCAAGATGAAAAAGATATTGATGGTAAAATGATTAAAAGTTTAGAACATGGCATGAGAATGACAGATAGATCTATGTTAAAAAAAGAACTCCCTTTGATGCTTGAAAAATTAAAAGGTAAAAAATTCCCCATGAAAGAAAATTCTATTTCTTATCCTTGCAAAAACAAGATTTTCAAATTTAAAGACGAAGGTGATAAATTTAAGCTCGAGATTGTTTAAAAGATAAGATTTTTGTGTAATTACACTTGTTTAAAACAAATTCAAACAAGTTAATCCTTCATAGCAAGTTCTAGCATTTGCTTAATGTTTACAAAACTTTCAAAATTTTCAGGAGTTATAAATTCGGCTTTTAAAGGCTTTTTATAGTATTTTTCTATTTCAGCTACTAAAGCCATGATATCAATACTATCAATAATATCTTCGCTGACCAAATTTGTCATATTTTCATCAATATCGGTTCTTTCTATATTGGTAAAAAATTGTTTAACAATTTGCATTTTGCTCCTTTGTAATTTTTAAAGTTGTATTATCGCTTAAATTTAAAATTAAGTCAAATTCGTTAATTTGATAAAGCAGAATTTCTTTATCTTTATTAAAAATTCTGATTTTGGGCTTTGCAAGTTCACTTAAAGCGCCACAATCCATAGCTCTTAAAAAACGACCAATTTTTTCTTTATCCCAAGAAAGTTCCAAGAAACCATTGTTTGGTAATTCTGATTTTTTATGATACCCCCCCCCGCTGTTATTTTGTTGAATTTCTAGTTTGTTATTTTGTAAATTTTGTAAAGCTTCTTGAAAAGAATCAATTGCAAGTTTGTGTTGAATTTGCAAAAGTTTAAGAGCTGTAAAATCGTGTTCTATTTTTACTGTTTTTTGGGTTAAAATAGCCCCTGCATCGATATACTCATTTGCAATGTGCCAAGAAATTCCACTTTCATTTTCATTTTCCCAAATACTCCAAAGATGTGCATTACATCCTTTATGTTTTGGCAATAGCGCATTGTGGTAATTGATAATTGTATTATTTAGTACACATTCTTTTTTAAAAATATAAAAATTATTAGCGCTAATAATGAGACATTTTTTTAGATGATTAAAAAAATTATCTAAATTTTGAGCATAGGATACCAAGATAACTTTTTGATTAAAAAAATCTTCAGCTATTTTTTGGCATTTTTTTAAAACTTTTCCAGTACCTAAAATATAAATATTTTCATATTGCATTAAAAATTCCTATAAAAATTTAAAATTATACTATTAAAATCAAAACCTGACCTTTTGTAAAATTTAATTGCTTTTTTATTGTTTTCTTCTACAAAAAGTTTAAAAAATTTGCTTTTTTGATTAACTAAAAAATAATGATTAAGTAGAGCAAAGGCTATATTTTTATATTTTAAATTTTGATCCACTGCTATAAAATCCAAAAAACATGAACTTAGCGTTTGGGTGTAAATTAGAGCTCCATGAATTTTTTGTTGTTCTTTGTAGATAAATATATTATTTATTTTTTCTTCAATAGTTTGCTTTGAAAAATAAAATAAATAATGATCAAAATATTTTTTAAAAAAATAATAAATTTCTTCAGTATCATCGCGACATGGTTGGGAGATAAAAGAAAAAGAAGATGGCTTGGTATTTTCTTTTTTAAGTACCATTTGTTGATGTTTTAATATTTCTTTAAAATTGTTGAGTTTTAAAAAATCATTATATTGTGATAATTGATTATTTGTTTTAGCTAAAATTTTTATACAGCTTTTTGGTAAATTATAATTTTTTAAATCATTAATAAAATAATATAATAATCCATCGGTAACGTCTAAAAAGAAAAAATTATCATTTTCTTTTTTTTGTAAAACAAATTTATGATTTAAAATTTTTTCTTTAATCAAATCAATATTATCCTCGCAATTGCTTAATTTAAATCCTTTGTAAAAGGCTTTTTCAAATAAGTTCATACAAAGC
>JACHTQ010000042.1 GCA_020135845.1 Campylobacter sp. W0018
CTAATAAAGAAGCGGTAAAAGAATTTGGCATTGATTTAAATAATATGTTTGAATTTTGGAATTGGGTTGGCGGACGCTATAGTCTTTGGTCTGCTATAGGTTTAGCTATTATGATTTATTTAGGTAAGGAAAATTTCTCATCTTTATTAGAAGGGGCATATTTGATGGATGAGCATTTTTATAATGAGCCATTTGAAAAAAATATGCCTGTTATTTTAGGTTTAATTGGTATTTGGTATATAAATTTCTTCGATGCGGGTAGCCATATCATAGCTCCTTATGATTCTATGTTAAAATATCTTCCTAAATTTATACAACAATTAGATATGGAAAGCAATGGTAAGCAGGTTAGAAAGGATGGTAAAAAAGTTGATTATGATACTGGTCCTATTATTTGGGGTGATACGGGTATTAACGCTCAACATGCTTTTTTTCAACTTTTGCATCAAGGAACACATTTAAGTCCTATTGATTTGATTGCATCCTTAAGTAAAAAAGGAAGCTTTCCAGGGCACCATGAAATTTTACTCAGTAACGTTTTTGCTCAAGCTGAAGCTTTTATGAAAGGAAAAACTCTTGAAGAAGTTCAAAAAGAAATGTCTGATAAGGGTTTTAATGAAGAGCAAATTCATAAACTTGCACCCCATAGGGTTTTTTCAGGCAATAGGCCTAGTAATATTATTTTACTCAATGAAATCAATCCTAAAAGCATAGGTTCTTTGGTTGCCTTATATGAACATAAAATTTTTGTTCAAGGTGTAATTTGGGATATTAATAGCTTTGATCAATGGGGAGTTGAGCTTGGTAAAGAACTTGTTAAAACTATTTTATCAGAACTTCAGGGTGGAAAAATTCAAGAGCATGATAGCTCTACAAAACATTTAATACAAATTTATAAAAATTTTAATTCAATTTAGAAAGGGAAAAATATGCAAACTAAATCTAATAATTTTGCATTGGCAGCTTTAACAGCTTTGTTTTTTGTTATGGGGTTTATCACGGTATTAAATGATATTTTAATACCACATCTTAAGGTGATATTTAATCTTAATCATTTTGAATCAGCGTTAGTGCAATTTTGTTTTTTTGGAGCTTATTTTGTAACTGGCGGAATTTTTGGCAAACTTTTGGAGAAGGTTGGTTATCCGATAGGAGTTGTTTTAGGTTTTATATTAACAGCCATTGGTTGTGTTTTATTTTATCCAGCAGCCTCTATGGCTTCATATCCTATATTTTTAGGAGCCTTTTTTATATTAGCAAGTGGAGTTGTTTTATTGCAAACCGCTGGGAATCCATTTGTAACTTTACTTGCTCCAGGAAAGGAAGCTACGGCTTTAACATTGGTTCAGGCTTTTAATTCTTTAGGGACAACTTTAGGGCCAATTTTTGGTGCCGCTTTTATACTTTCAGATACTGTAAAATATGCAAGTAAGTTAGAAGAAGCCCAATCTGTTCAAATTCCTTATTTGGGAATTGCTGGAATTTTAATTCTTTTGGCTATTGTGACATATCTTTTAAGACTTCCAGACGCAAGACAAATGGTTGAAAAAATTATAGATAAAAAAAATCATAACAATAAAGAAAGTGTTTTTGAATATCCTCATTTTGTCTTAGGGGCAGCAGCTATATTTTTTTATGTAGGGGCTGAAGTATCTATAGGTTCTTTTTTAATTTTGACTATGGAAAAATTTGCAAACATTCAAGAAATAACAGCTGCAAAGTATATAGTTTATTATTGGGGTGGAGCTATGATAGGAAGATTTATAGGAAGCTTCGTCATGACTAAACTTGCTCCAAATAAATGTTTAGTATTTAATTCTATTGTTAATATTTGTTTAATCATGATGGCTATTTTAATCGGTGGAAAGATTGCTATGGTAGCTTTATTGGCTATAGGACTTTTTAATTCAATTATGTTTCCAACTATTTTTTCTTTAGCAACAAAGAAATTAGGTAAATTTACAAGCAGAGCTTCTGGACTTATTAGCATGGCTATTGTTGGTGGAGCTTTGATACCTCCAGTTCAAGGCTTAGTTGCTGATTATTTTGATTTGCTTATTTCTTATTTAGTTCCTTTATTATGCTATTTTTATATTCTCTTTTTTGCTATCAAAGGATATAGGGTTAAATAACCGAAAACAAAAAGCGAAAATCCGCTTTTTGTTTCATCTTATTTTAAGCTTGCTATGTATATAATTTCAGTTTTTAATTGCAAGAAATATTTTTAATTTCTTTGATTA
>JACHTQ010000043.1 GCA_020135845.1 Campylobacter sp. W0018
AATATTTAAACCCCCTTTAAGCTTAATTAGTTATACTTTCATTTCCTTTTTTTAAAGGACTTAAAATCTTTAAGAGAAGTTTCACAAATACTCAATAAATTATAATTTTGTATTTAATTAAAGCCTTGCTTTGATTAAATAAATAAAATATCTTTTATTAAAGTATTGCAAAAATAAAACTTCTAATTGTTAATGTTTTATTTTAAAAATTAGAAAATGTTTTTTAATTTTTAATTCAATAATTTAAAAAAAGATTTTTTGTTTTGTTCTTTTAATTTAGTATTGTTATTCAAATCTTATAGTCAATCTTTGAAATCTAAATAAGTGATCGATTGAGCCAGATTAATAGATTTATTATTCTATTAATGATAATCAATTAAGAATAGTAAGATTAAAAGATTTCCTTTTTATCTTATATTTTAAATACTTTTTCTTTGAAGAAAAAGATTAAACTTTTCTATAATTTTTATGGAGAGTTTGATCCTGGCTCAGAGTGAACGCTGGCGGCGTGCCTAATACATGCAAGTCGAACGATGAAGCTTTTAGCTTGCTAGAAGTGGATTAGTGGCGCACGGGTGAGTAAGGTATAGTTAATCTGCCCTACACTGGGGGACAACAGTTGGAAACGACTGCTAATACCCCATACTCCTACTTAACATAAGTTGAGTAGGGAAAGTTTTTCGGTGTAGGATGAGACTATATAGTATCAGCTAGTTGGTAAGGTAATGGCTTACCAAGGCTATGACGCTTAACTGGTCTGAGAGGATGATCAGTCACACTGGAACTGAGACACGGTCCAGACTCCTACGGGAGGCAGCAGTAGGGAATATTGCGCAATGGGGGAAACCCTGACGCAGCAACGCCGCGTGGAGGATGACACTTTTCGGAGCGTAAACTCCTTTTCTTAGGGAAGAATTCTGACGGTACCTAAGGAATAAGCACCGGCTAACTCCGTGCCAGCAGCCGCGGTAATACGGAGGGTGCAAGCGTTACTCGGAATCACTGGGCGTAAAGGGCGCGTAGGCGGATTATCAAGTCTCTTGTGAAATCTAATGGCTTAACCATTAAACTGCTTGGGAAACTGGTAATCTAGAGTGAGGGAGAGGCAGATGGAATTGGTGGTGTAGGGGTAAAATCCGTAGATATCACCAAGAATACCCATTGCGAAGGCGATCTGCTGGAACTTAACTGACGCTAAGGCGCGAAAGCGTGGGGAGCAAACAGGATTAGATACCCTGGTAGTCCACGCCCTAAACGATGTACACTAGTTGTTGGGGTGCTAGTCATCTCAGTAATGCAGCTAACGCATTAAGTGTACCGCCTGGGGAGTACGGTCGCAAGATTAAAACTCAAAGGAATAGACGGGGACCCGCACAAGCGGTGGAGCATGTGGTTTAATTCGAAGATACGCGAAGAACCTTACCTGGGCTTGATATCCTAAGAACCTTATAGAGATATGAGGGTGCTAGCTTGCTAGAACTTAGAGACAGGTGCTGCACGGCTGTCGTCAGCTCGTGTCGTGAGATGTTGGGTTAAGTCCCGCAACGAGCGCAACCCACGTATTTAGTTGCTAACACTTCGGGTGAGCACTCTAAATAGACTGCCTTCGTAAGGAGGAGGAAGGTGTGGACGACGTCAAGTCATCATGGCCCTTATGCCCAGGGCGACACACGTGCTACAATGGCATATACAATGAGACGCAATACCGCGAGGTGGAGCAAATCTATAAAATATGTCCCAGTTCGGATTGTTCTCTGCAACTCGAGAGCATGAAGCCGGAATCGCTAGTAATCGTAGATCAGCCATGCTACGGTGAATACGTTCCCGGGTCTTGTACTCACCGCCCGTCACACCATGGGAGTTGATTTCACTCGAAGCCGGAATACTAAACTAGTTACCGTCCACAGTGGAATCAGCGACTGGGGTGAAGTCGTAACAAGGTAACCGTAGGAGAACCTGCGGTTGGATCACCTCCTTTCTAGAGTACAAACTAATGAGTCTCACAACCATTAGTTCATATAAACTCAATCATCCTTGTTTAGATTTCAAAGATTGATGAAAAGCTAATTTATGGGGAATTAGCTCAGCTGGGAGAGCGCCTGCTTTGCACGCAGGAGGTCAGCGGTTCGATCCCGCTATTCTCCACCATGATTAAGGGCCTATAGCTCAGCTGGTTAGAGTGCACCCCTGATAAGGGTGAGGTCACAAGTTCAAGTCTTGTTAGGCCCACCATT
>JACHTQ010000044.1 GCA_020135845.1 Campylobacter sp. W0018
CAAAGGAAATTAAATGAAAGAAAATAAGCCTTTTGTTTCTATAATAGTGCCTATTTATAATGTAGAAAAATATTTAAGGCAATGTTTAGATAGCATAGTAAAACAAACTTTAGAAAATATTGAAATTATATTAATCAATGATGGTTCTACTGATAATTGTGGAAAAATATGTGATGAGTATGCTTTAAAAGATAAAAGAATTAAAGTTGTTCATAAAAAAAATGCTGGCTTGGGAGCGGCTTATAATACGGGATTGGATTTAGCTACCGGAGAATATATAGGATTTGTCGAAAGTGATGATTGGATTTAGCCTGATATGTATGAAAAATTATACAAGAAGGCTAAAGAATTTAATAGTGATTTGGTTAAATGTATGTTTTATGATTATAATTCGACTAGAACACCAAAAGATAAGTTATATGTGCAAAAACATAAAGATTTTGAGTTATTTAATTGCACTCCGGAGGATAAAACATTTAAAGTGGAAGAATATCCAAAGTTATTAATATACCATTCTTCCATTTGGGCAACTTTATATCATAGAACTTTAATAGAACGAGTAAGATTTCAAGAAAGCAAAGGAGCAACTTATCAAGATTTTCCATTTGCAATGGAGACACTTATTCTTGCGGACAAAATTACAACATTAAGAAAAGCATTTTATCATTATAGACAAGAACCTTTAAACATATCTTCAGTAAAACAAACAGATCAAAATTTAATCAAGATGGTTGATCAATGTATTTATGCAAAAAATAAATTGATTTCTTTAGGTGTATTTGAAAAATTCAAAGAAGAATTTTATGGACATGCTATATCACTATTACGTGGATTTTACTATCAGATACAAGACGATTTAAAACCTCATTTTTTTGAAAAACTTGTTGATTTTTTTAATGATGCTTTAAGTGAAAATTTGAGTTGTAAGTATTTCAATCAAGATGAAAAAGATTTCTTATTTTGCATTTTAAAAAAAGATTTTTCTAATAGTTTGTCTTGCAAGAGGAAATCATTATTATATAAATTAAAGAGAATGTTAAAAATTTTATTGGAAAGGTAATGTATTATGATTAAAAATATTCCTTTGGTGTCAATTATCATTCCTATTTATAACGTGGATAAATATCTTAGAGAATGTCTTGACAGCGTTGTAAATCAAACATTAAAAGAAATAGAAATTATACTAATCAATGATGGTTCGACTGACAGTTGTGGAAAAATATGTGATGAGTATGCTTTAAAAGATGCCAGAATAAAAGTCATCCATAAAAAAAATGCTGGCTTGGGAGCAGCTTTTAATAGTGGATTGGATATAGCTAAGGGAGAATATTGCACAATAGTTGAAAGCGATGATTATATAAAATTAGATATGTGTGAGAAACTTTATACATTAGCTTGCAATCATGATTGTCAAGTGGTTAAATCTGACTTTGTTGGTTTTGAAGATAGAGAAAAACAAAGAGTTTTTAACAATCTTCCTGTGTGCTATGATCAAGATTTATACAATAAAAAAACTAATGCGTATTTAAATCCAAGCATAATTGCAAATTCTTGGAATATGAATCAATCCAGTCTTTATAAAATGGATTTTATTAAAAAATATAATATAAGAGCAAATGAAACAGAGGGGGCTTCTTATCAGGATATAGGATTGTGGTTTCAAATTCTAAGTTTGGCTTCAAGTGTTTATTTTCATCAGGAAGGATTTTATTTTTATAGACAAGATAACGAAAATGCCTCGATTAAAAATAAAGATAAAGTGTATTGTGTTTGTGATGAATTTGAGTTTTTGGATAGGTTTCTTGATAAAAACTTAGAGCTTAAAAGAAGATTGCAAGATGTTTTTTATTATTTTAAATTTAAAGTATACTTATGGAATTTAGGGCGCATTGATGATAGGTATAAATTAGATTTTTTGTATAAATTTTCACAAGATTTTTTGCCAATTTATGATAAGTTAAATAAAAAATATTTTACCTATGGCGAATTATCAGAGCTTTGGGATATCAAGGATCCTGAAAAAAGTTATAATAGTAATTTTTTTCATAAGATTGCAAAAAAGATTATTAGATTTAAATATAAAATTTATAAAAAAATCGGTATTTTAATTTAAATTATCGATCTTGCAATTGAATA
>JACHTQ010000045.1 GCA_020135845.1 Campylobacter sp. W0018
AAGGAAAGTATTTATAGTGTTTAAATTCTTCTTTATTTAAACCCATTATCTTTACAATAACAGCACCTTCAAGATCCCAAGTATTAATAGGATCTCTTAATCTTGTATGTTTTTTCATATATTTATGTAAAAACTCAATATCCTTAGTAGCTACAAATTCTTTAATAAGTTCATGTTCTTTACGGATACACTTGCGTTCTAAATTTAAGTTTTTACCCATAGATCCTATAAAATGTAAAAACCAATCCCTATTAAGTATATCTCTTCTTTTTCTTTCATCTTCTTCTACTAATTTTAATACACAAGTTGTGTCCATATCTAATAACACTCTAATGCAAAGTTCAATAACTTTTCCCTTAAGCCAACTAATATCAAATCCAAATTCTAAACGTTTTTTTTGTATTATTGATATAACTTCTTCTAAATCTTTTTTAACCAGATTTATATCATCACCGCGAGCATATTTACGCATAGCGTTATGAAATTTTCTATCTTCTATGGCAAAAAAATAATTTTCCCTTCTTGCATCTCCTAAAGGAAGTTCTAAAAGTTCTTTTTCATCCTCTTTAATCTCTTCTTCGCATTTTATTATTTTTTCAGTAAAATATGCTTCATCTTTACTAGTATCCCTTAGCATTTTCTATCCTTTCTGTTTTATGATCTCTAAATTAAATCATAAGAAAAATATTTCATTTATTTACACAAAACTGATTCTATTTTGTTTAATCATTCTAGCACGATTGATAAGAGCATAAAGGGCTATATCTTCATCATTTAACATTCTTTCAAAGGTTTTACTGTATCTATCCCCATCAAATTCAATACTTTTCCATTCTATAATTTCTGCTTTAGCATTAGTGATAAAAGATATGTATTTATCTCTTTGTTTATCATGTTTAATACCTGCACATAAAGGTTTAAGTGCTTCATCATACCAAATCACTTCCAACTTTTCTTCTTTAATGATTCTTAGCGCTACTTCTTTTCTATTTTGCATTGAATAGTTCTCATCTACACTAAAATATTTTTGTTCATAATTCATCTGCAACATTTTATCAATTGCTTCTTTTTCATTATCAAAAGAATAACTAAGTCTAATACTTCCTTGGTCTTCAACATAGAAAGTTTCATATTTATTATTATCAGAATCAAACCACATAGTAAGATGGTATTCTCCTGCATGTTTATAAGAAGGATACCAATCTGTATCAATCAACTTTTCTTCTTCTATAATTAATTCTGCTTGTTCTCTTGTCATTGTTTTTCCTTTATTATTATATTTGTTTGATAAAACCTAATTGCATTAAGCGTTCTATGGAAATAGGAAGCTTAATCTGTGTTCCTCCACCTTCTTGTTCAAAGCATGGAGATATTCTTCCTATCTTCGGAGAATGGAATTCGTTTTTTGCTTTTAACCCTTCAATTTTTTTTACTAATTTATCATCTCCACTCATTCTAACCTTTCTATCAATACTTTCCATATTAATATCTTCTGTTACTTCATATCTTTTATAGGTTCTTTGCATTACTTCATTATTTTCATAGGGCAATGATCTTTTTTCATAAGGCATCGCTCCTTTTTTCTCTTTAAAAGGGCAAACAAAACTGCCCGAATTATCTCCATATCTGTCCAGTTTCATCCCTTTTTTTAGAGTGATTTCTCTTGGTTTGGGTGGGATTTTATAGCCATCATTATCAGGATATTTAAATTTACCATCTTCAAGAATATAATCAGAACTTCTAGGTTTTGGAGTATTTTTTGGCCATATTTCACATTATGTTTGTAAAGATGAACTTCTTTATCATTTACTTTATTTCTTTTATTTTCATTTTCTAAATATAAAAGCATTTTTGCTTTCTCTTTTCTTCTTTGTGCCGATTTTGGTTTATCTCCTATCCCTTGCCATTTTATCCTATCATACTTAATCTTAGCAAGAGGACTAGCTTGTATTTTAGTTAAAGCAAATTTAATCTTATTGCCTTTAGGTATAGAAAGT
>JACHTQ010000046.1 GCA_020135845.1 Campylobacter sp. W0018
TACAAGAAGTATCAAGAGTTACATTAATATCTTCTATTCTAGGAATAGTTATCTTTCTTTTTCTAGCCATGAAAAGCCTTGTGAGATTTTAAACCCACTAAGATTAAATTAAATCATAAGGAAAGTATTTACACAAAACTGATTCTATTTTGTTTAATCATTCTAGCACGATTGATAAGAGCATAAAGGGCTTTACTTTCATCATTTAACATTCTTTCAAAAGTTTCACTGTATCTATCCCCATCAAATTCAATACTTCTATATTCTATAAGCTCTGCTTTAGCATTAGTAATAAAAGATATATATTTATCTCTTTGTTTATCATGTTTAATACCTGCACATAAAGGTTTAAGTGCTTCATCATACCAAATCACTTCTAGTTTTTCTTCTTTAATGATTCTTAGCGCTACTTCTTTTCTATTTTGCATTGAATAGTTCTCATCTACACTAAAATATTTTTGTTCATAATTCATCTGCAACATTTTATCAATTGCTTCTTTTTCACTGTCAAAAGAATAGTTAAGACTAACACTCCCCCTTTCTCCAACATAGAAAGTTTCATATTTATTATTATCAGAATCAAACCACATAGTAAGATGGTATTCTCCTGCATGTTTATAAGAAGGATACCAATCCGTATCAATCAACTTTTCTTCTTCTATAATTAATTCTGCTTGTTCTCTTGTCATTTTTTATCCTTTATTATTATATTTGTTTGATAAAGCCCAATTGTATTAAGTCTTCTATGGAAATAGGAAGTTTAATCTGTGTTCCTCCACCTTCTTGATCAAAGCATGGAGATATTCTTCCTATTCTAGCCATGAAAAGCCTTATGGGTTTTAGGGTGATCTTAAATTTTTTGAAAATTTTTACAAATACACTTTTTTATTGGTGTCCGATAATAACTTAATAAAAATATCATTATTATCCCAAGAATAACACTCAATCATTGATAATAAACCATTTTCAATATAAATCATAGCTCCACCTATCATAACACCATTTAAAAATAGATTTAAAGAATTAGTAAAACCATTGACTTGAATTTTTGGTCTTGTGGGATTAGTTTTTATATTAGCAAAATATCCACACTCATCAGCTTTTCTAGAAACAATATTAGCATGTCTAAAATGATCTAAAAGTAATTTTTGTTCTTTGGAAAAACATTCAATAATTTTTTTCTCCAATTCTTGAATATTAATTAAATGTTCTAGATTGAAACATTGTTCCAATTTTTGGTTCTCCATTTTTTACAACTCCTCTTACTTCAATATTAAATCCATTAATATTTATAATATACCCTTGTGTAAAATTTTCAGAAACTTTACCGCTTGCATAATCTTTTTCTATTTTTTTAAAACCGCCCTATAAGCTTTTTCTTTCGAATTGCCAAAAGACTTTAAAAAATCATCTAAATCATGTTCTTTTTTATTAAATATGTGGTTGAATTTATTTTGAATACTATTAGTTTGATTAGCACTTTCTAATAAATTAAACTTCTCTTTTGTTGTGTATTTTATAATATCTAAATTTTCTTTATTTATACCTTTTTGCCGATTATTCTTTAATGCTTCTATTTGCTTTGCTCTATCGTTTTTTATCTTTATTTTTTGCCATCTTATCCTATCATACTTAATCTTAGCAAGAGGACTAGCTTGTATTTTAGTTAAAGCAAATTTAATCTTATTGCCTTTAGGTATAGAAAGCACAGGATAGCCTTTATTACTTACCCCTATTAAGCCCATTTGATAAACGGAATGTTTATTATTGATTTTATGCTTTGAATAAGTATAAGGAAATACCAAAGCAACTTTAGTACAAGGTCCTCCAGCTACTGGAGGATTTAAACATCCACTTATACTAGCTCCTTGTATTTCATCGTGTAATATAATAGGAACATTATTATA
>JACHTQ010000047.1 GCA_020135845.1 Campylobacter sp. W0018
TAGTAATATCCCCGCCATAACATTTTGCGGTTACGTTTTTTCCCATAGACTTAACCGTTTCCCTTGCAATGATTTTATTTCCTATACTTGCTTGAATAGCAACTTCAAAAAGTTGTCTAGGAACGATTTCTTTCATCGCACTTACAAGCTCTCTTCCTTTACTAAGCGCTTTTTCATTTGGCACAATAATACTTAAAGCATCGACATTTTCTCCCGCTACTTTAATATCAAGCTTAACCAAATCTCCAACACGAAATTCAATCGGCTCATAATCAAAACTCGCATATCCTTTAGTTAAAGATTTCAATTTATCATAAAAGTCCATTACAATTTCATTTAAAGGTATATCGTATTCTAATAAAACACGTTCAGGCGTGATATAGTCCATTTTCACCTGCATCCCTCTTTTGCGATTTAAAAGAGTGATTAAATTTCCTAAAAACTCACTCGGAGTGATAATCGTAGCTTTGACATAAGGCTCTTTAATATGATCGATTTTATTAACTGGTGGGAGTTCGCTAGGGTTTTGAATTTTCAAAAGCTCTCCATTGGTTTGATAAATTTCATAAGTTACCGTTGGAGCTGTAGCAATAAGATCTAGATTAAATTCTCTTTCTAATCTTTCTTTAATAACCTCCATGTGCAAAAGACCTAAAAAACCAACCCTAAAGCCAAAACCTAAAGCCAAAGAAGTTTCTGGCTCGTAGGTAATGGAACTATCATTGAGTTTTAATTTATCTAAAGCATCCCTTAAATCCTCAAATTTGTCCGTTTCTATAGGGTAAAGTCCTGCAAATACAAAAGCCTTTGCTTTTTCAAAACCCCCTATAGCCTCTTTAGCTTTATTTTTAGTTAAAGTGATGGTATCTCCAACTTGCACATCGCCAACGGTTTTAAGCCCCAAAACGACAACTCCAACCTCGCCTGATTTTAAACTTTGTGTTTTAATCGGATTTAAAGGATGAGGATAAAAAAGATCTTGGACAATATGCTTTTTATTTGTACTCATTACTAAAACTTCATCATTTTTAGAAATTTGCCCTTCATAAATTCTTACTAAAGCCAAAGCACCTAAATAATTATCAAACCAAGAATCATAAATTAAAGCTTTAGTAGGAGCTTCATTGTCTATTTTTGGTGCTGGAATTTTAGTGATAATCGTTTCTATAAGCTCTTTTATCCCTAAACCTGTTTTAGCACTCACACAAATTGCATCCTTGCAATCTATACCTATAATATGCTCGATTTCATGTTTAACTTTTTCTACATCCGCATTTGGAAGATCGATTTTATTGATAACTGGGATAATCTCAAGGTTATTTTCAAGAGCGATATAAACATTGGCTATAGTTTGTGCTTCAACGCCTTGAGAAGCATCAACTACAAGTAAAGCTCCCTCACAACTTGCCAAAGATCTGCTTACTTCATATGAAAAATCGACATGACCTGGAGTGTCGATCAAATTTAAAATATATTTTTGATTATTAAAGGTGTATTCTAAACGAACAGATTGGGCTTTTATTGTAATGCCTCGTTCTTTTTCTATATCCATAGTATCCATAACTTGAGTACTCATTTGCCTATCGCTAATGGCTCCGCATTCTGAAATGATTCTATCTGCTAGAGTACTTTTTCCATGATCAATATGTGCTATGATTGAAAAATTTCTAATATTTTCCATTGTCTTCCTAAAAAATATACTTTTTAAAATTTTAGCAAAAATATTTTTCAGAAATGATTAAATTTAATCTTAAATAGATGTGTATTTTTATTTTTT
>JACHTQ010000048.1 GCA_020135845.1 Campylobacter sp. W0018
TTTTAATTCTTTAAACCGTTTTTTAAATTCAAAAGAAAATTTAAATTCTAAATCTCTTTCTAAAAAATTCCTATTTTCTTTAGCAGCAGTTTCTGTTTTAGCAACTTGCGCTGATGCTAAGATTAATGGTGGTGGTTGTAATAATACAACTTGTGGAACGGTTAGTAATGCCCAAACAGATAAAATCACTGTAAGCGGAAAAGATAATACAACTTTAACCATTACAAACAGTGGTTCAGTTAATGTAAGCAATAATATCGCTATTGACTTTCAAAAAGATTCTTCCATTCAAACTTTCAAAAACCAAGGAACAGTAGTAGGAGGAAGTAATAAAGCTAGTATTCAAATCAGCTCAAATAATAATAATGGTGCCACCATCACCACTTTTGAAAATAGTGGAATCATAGGTAATGGAACTTCTAATTTTGGTATAACTGTTTGGGGTAGTGATAGTAAAAAATCAACTATAACAAACTTTAACAATAGTGGAACTATAAGTGCACAAAAAGAAGCAGTATATCTTTCAAATACTGATATTCAGACATTTACCAATAGCGGAACTATTAATAGCGCTAGTTATAATGGTTTGACTATTAAAGCAAATTCAACTATAACAAACCTTAAAAATGAAGGAACTATTCAAGGTGGAAGTGGTAATTCTAGTATTCTAATTGGCGAAGATAATAAAGATGGTGCCACCATCACTAATTTTGAAAATAGTGGAACTATAGGTAATGGGGGTTCTAAATTTAGCATAGTTGTTTATGGAACAGAAAGTAAAAAATCAACCATAACAAACTTTAATAATAGAGGAATTATAAATTCAAGTACTGGTGAAAGCGTATTTACAAAAAACACTACTATAACAACTTTTGAAAATAGCGGGACTATAAAATCAAATAGCACTTATGGTATAAATATTAGTGATGGTAGCACTATAGATAAATTTACTAATAAAGGAATTATCACAAGTTGTGGAAATAACGAACCAACGGATAATTCTACAACTTATACATCATCTGGAATGCGTCTACAAAAAGCCCATATTAAAACTTTTGAGAATACAGGAACTATTTTAGGTAAAAATGGTCTTACTGTAACAGCTTCTACTATTGATAAATTTGAGAATACAGGATTAATCGAGTCAACATCCGAGCATAAACTTGGAGCGGCAGTAGATATTACAAATTTAACAGGTGATGTAACTACTATTAAAAACTTTACCAACTCTGGAACAATTAAAGCCGATAATGCTAGTGGTATTTTGATCGAAGCAGGTAATAAAATAGAAACTTTAAACAATAAAGGCACTATAGAAGCTAACTTATATGGTATCAGCTTCTTTACCGTTGATCAATATGGTAAGGAAATCGACCTTGGTCAAATCAACCTTGAATCTAGCAGCGTTATTAAAGCTGGCCAAGATGGTATTCACATTGATGGAAGTGATAGAGGCATCAAAGCCAAAGGTATTGAAGTCAAACAAGGTGCTAAAG
>JACHTQ010000049.1 GCA_020135845.1 Campylobacter sp. W0018
CATGCTCACCCACATCTATAACTTCCTAGAAAAAAGCCTTGAAAATTTTAGTGAAAAAATAGCCTTTGTTGAACCTTTTACTAAAGAAAGAAAAGAAATCACTTATAAAGAATTTGATCTTTATTCTAAAAAAGTTGCCAGTGAAATTTTAAGAACCTTAGATAATGATACCTTACCTTTGCAAAAAGCTATTCTTATTATCTTACCTAAAGGCATTGATTGTTTGGTTTCTTTTTTTGGTGTAGCCTTAAGTGGAAACTTTTATACACTCTTAGATGAAAAAAGTCCTAAAGAAAGAATAGAAAAAGTTATAGAAGTTTTAAAACCAAAACTTCTAATCACTTCTAAAGAATTAAAACTAGATTTAAATTTACCTACTCTTTATACACAAGATTTTCAAAGTTTTAATATTGATGAAAATCTAATCACTAAAGCTAAAGAAAAACATATTGATACTAATTTACTTTATGTACTTTTTACCAGTGGGAGTACTGGAATTCCTAAAGGAGTGAGTATAGCTCATAAGAGTGTGATTGATTATACGTTTTGGGTGTGTGAAACTTTTGATATTAATAAAAATGATATTTTAGCCAATCAAGCTCCGTTTTATTTTGATAATAGTGTTTTAGATATTGTTTCAAGTGTAAAAGTGGGTGCAACCTTACACATCATCCCTAATCATATCTTTGCTTTTCCTGCTAAAGTATTACAATGCTTAGAACAAGAAAAGGTAAGTACAATCTTTTGGGTGCCTTCAGTGTTGATTTATTTTGCAAACACTGAAGCTTTGGATAATTTTTCTTCTAAACATCTCAAAAAAATACTCTTTTGTGGTGAAATCATGCCCAATAAGCAACTTAATATCTGGAGAAAACATTTACCTCAAAGTTTATTTGCCAATCTTTATGGTCCTACTGAAATCACTGATGTTTGCACCTACTACATCATCAACCGCCCTTTCAAAGATGATGAACTCTTACCTATAGGTAAAGCTTGTAAAAATACAGAACTTCTAGTCTTTGATGAAAATATGAATTATATAAGTCCTAAAGAAATAGGTAAAAAAGGAGAGTTGTATATAAGAGGAACTTCTTTATCCTTAGGATATTACAATGATAAAGAAAAAACCAAAAAAGCTTTTATACAAAATCCTTTACATGATAATTATTTAGATTTACTCTATAAAACAGGAGACATTGTTGCTTATAATGAATTTGAAGAATTATTGTGTTATGGGAGAGCGGATAATCAGATTAAATATATGGGTCATAGAATAGAGTTAGGAGAAATAGAAAGTATTATTAATTCTCACGATAAAGTAAGAAACTCTGCTTGTATTTTTAAAGAAGAGATCATTTGTTTTTATGAGAGTAAAGAAGAAATTGATTTTAGAATGTTTTTAAAAGATAAATTACCTCTTTATATGATACCTAAACATTTTAAAAGAATAGATAGTTTTAAACTCAATCAAAATAGTAAGATTGATAGGAA
>JACHTQ010000050.1 GCA_020135845.1 Campylobacter sp. W0018
AAGGAAAGTATTTACACAAAACTGATTCTATTTTGTTTAATCATTCTAGCACGATTGATAAGAGCATAAAGGGCTATACTTTCATCATTTAACATTCTTTCAAAAGTTTCACTGTATCTATCCCCATCAAATTCAATACTTCTATATTCTATAATTTCCGCTTTAGCATTAGTAATAAAAGATATGTATTTATCTCTTTGTTTATCATGTTTAATACCTGCACATAAAGGTTTAAGTGCTTCATCATACCAAATCACTTCTAGTTTTTCTTCTTTGATGATTCTTAGCGCTACTTCTTTTCTATTTTGCATTGAATAGTTCTCATCTACACTAAAATATTTTTGTTCATAATTCATCTGCAACATTTTATCAATTGCTTCTTTTTCACTGTCAAAAGAATATTCATCTTCAATACCTCCTCTTTCTCCAATATAAATAGTTTCATATTTATTGTTATTAGGATTAAACCAAATTGTAAAATGATATTCCCCAGATGTATTATCATAATCACGCCAAGTTACATAAATCAACTTTTCTTCTTCTATAATTAATTCTGCTTGTTCTCTTGTCATTTTTTATCCTTTATTTAATCTATAAAATCTATATTAAAATATTTACAAGTTAAAGTAATATATTCTAAATCATTATCAAAATATATGCTTATCAACATCTCTTCTTCTTTTTCAATATAGCCTGCTATATCATCCCAATTATTTCTTATTAAATCGATAAAATTAGCTTTTAATTGATTAAAATTTTTACAATATGATTTTGAATGTAGCAACTTATAATCATAAAAAATAATTTGCAAATCTGGTATATCTTTTTTCTCTGATTTAAAAAATATTTCTAAAGTTTTTTTATTCATTGTGATAGAATAAACAAAAAAGTCATTTTTTAAATCTATTTTTACATCTTTAAGGTAAAATTCTCTTTTGAATAAACTTCCATGCTTTAAATTCTCAAATTTCATTATTTTGCCTTTTTAAATAATTTTCTACAATATCTAAATCTTTATGAGATATTGGCTCTACTAAACCCTGTGACATTCTATACTTTGTTGGATCTTGAGGATTTATATGTTTAGTATATTCTATTTTATGAGGTGTGTCAATTATTTTCTTTGATGTCTTTTCATAATGTGGTTTACCGTCTAAATCATATCTGGTAAGTTTATCTTTTGTCTTTATAGAAACACTATTATATCCCCCATTTAAAGTATTTTTTATTTTCGCGGCTCTTTGTTTGATGTTTAAAATAATCTCCCCATCTTCAAGAATATAATCTGAACTTCTAGGTTTTGGAGTATTTTTTGGCCATATTCCATTATGTTTGTAAAGATGAACTTCTTTATCATTTACTTTATTATTTTGTAAATATAAGAGCATTTTTGCTTTTTCTTTTCTTCTTTGTGCCGATTTTGGTTTGTTTGCTATCCCTTGCCA
>JACHTQ010000051.1 GCA_020135845.1 Campylobacter sp. W0018
GCTAATGAAACCTCAGGTGTAACCACACTTAAAGGGGCTATGGCTGTGATGGATATCGCTGAAACTGCGATTAATAATCTTGATCAAATCAGAGCAGATATAGGTTCAGTACAAAATCAGATCACATCAACGATCAATAACATTACTGTAACTCAAGTGAATGTTAAATCAGCTGAATCACAAATCAGAGATGTGGACTTTGCAAGTGAGAGTGCAAACTACTCTAAAGCAAATATCCTAGCTCAAAGTGGATCTTATGCTATGGCGCAAGCAAATGCTAGCCAACAAAATGTATTAAGACTGCTTCAATAGAAATCCGATCTAAGCCTAGCTTTGGGCTTAGATTTTTTATTTCTTTCAAATTTTAAATATTTCATTTATTATAAAAAGTTGGAACACTTCTTGCTTATATCCTTTTGATGCAATATTTTGAAAGGATTTAAAATGGGTTTTAGAATAAACACCAATATAGGTGCTTTAAATGCACACGCAAATTCGGTGGTTAATTCTAACGAGCTTGATAAGTCTTTAAGTAGACTTAGTTCAGGTCTTAGGATTAACTCAGCAGCAGATGATGCTTCAGGGATGGCTATTGCAGATTCTTTGCGTTCACAAGCAGCGACTTTAGGTCAAGCGATCAACAATGGTAACGATGCCATAGGTATCTTACAAACTGCCGATAAAGCAATGGATGAGCAACTTAAGATCTTAGATACCATTAAAACAAAAGCAACTCAAGCAGCTCAAGATGGACAAAGTTTAAAAACAAGAACTATGCTTCAAGCTGATATTAACCGTTTGATGGAAGAACTTGACAATATCGCTAATACTACAGCCTTTAATGGCAAACAACTTTTAAGCGGAAATTTTACCAATCAAGAATTTCAAATCGGCTCAAGTTCAAATCAAACCATAAAAGCAAGCATAGGTCCAACTCAGTCTTCAAAGATCGGTGTGACAAGATTTGAAACTGGTTCACAAAGTGTGAGTGAAGGTGTTGTAAGTATGGTAATAAAAAATTATAACGGAGTTGAAGATTTTAAATTTCAAAGTATCGTTATATCAACTTCAGTTGGAACGGGTCTTGGGGCTTTAGCCGAAGAGATCAATAGAAGTTCTGATAAAACAGGGGTTAGGGCTACCTTTGATGTTAGAACCATAGGAGCTTATGAAATCAAAGCTGGAAAAACATCTGATGACTTTGCGATCAATGGGGTGACTATAGGTCAGATTAATTACAAAGATGGCGATGAAAATGGACAATTGGTCTCTGCAATCAATGCAGTGAAAGATACAACTGGGGTTGAAGCTTCTAGGGATGAGAATGGAAAATTAGTTCTTACTTCAAGAGATGGACGAGGTATAAAAATAAC
>JACHTQ010000052.1 GCA_020135845.1 Campylobacter sp. W0018
TTTCAATTCTTTAAACCGTTTTTTAAATTCAAAAGAAAATTTAAATTCTAAATCTCTTTCTAAAAAATTCTTATTTTCTTTAGCAGCAGTTTCTGTTTTAGCAACTTGTGCTAATGCTACAATTAGTGGTGGAGATTGTAGTAATGGGAATTGCACCATAAATGGCAGCAAAACAGATAAAATCACTGTAAGCGGAACAGGTAATACTTTAACTATTGCTAGCAGTGGTTCGGTTAAGCCAAGTGGTAATAATGATATCGCTATAGAATTTAAACCAAATTCTTCAACCACAACTTTTAAAAACGAAGGAACTATACAAGGCGGAAGTAATGCTGCTAGTATTCAAATTGGCTCAAATAACAACAATGGTGCTACCATCACTACTTTTGAAAATAGTGGAACTATAGGCAATGCAAACTCTAAATTCGCTATTACTGTTTGGGGTAAAGATGATAGTAAATCTACCATAACAAATTTTAACAACAAGGGAATTATAAGCTCAAACAATGGTGAAAGTATCTTTATAAAAAATACTACCATAACAAACTTTACTAATAATGGAACCATAAATTCAATCCAAGATCGAGGAATAAATATTAGCAGTGGTACTACCATAAGTACATTTGAAAATAGCGGTACTATAAAAACCACTGGAACTAAGGAGCCGAATGAATCTTCTGCTGGTTTTTTTGCAAGCTATGGAGTCAACTTTAACGAAGCTACTATTGAAAATTTTACGAATAAAGAAAATGCTTTAATTTCTGGCAAAATAGGAATAAATTTATCGGCTAGTTCAATTAAAACCCTTATTAACGAAGGAACTATAGAATCAACTTCCGTAAATGAATTAGCAGGAGCTATTAATGTTCACAGTATTGGTACTCATGGTTCTACTATTGAAAATCTTACAAATAAAGGTGTAATCAAAAGTCAAGCTCACGGTATCCTTATAGGCGATGGCAACACTATAAAAACCTTTACAAATAAAGGAACTATAGAAGCTGACTTAAATGGTATAACTTTTCATGCATATAACACCAATAAAACTCCAATTAATCTAGGTCAAATTATCCTAGAATCTGGCAGTCTCATTAAAGCAAAGAATAATGGCCTACACATCGATGGATCTGATAATGGCATCCAAGGTAAAGGTATTAATGTTCAAAAAGGAGCCACTCT
>JACHTQ010000053.1 GCA_020135845.1 Campylobacter sp. W0018
AAGAGCAACTTTTATTGATAATGTTATGGGTAATTCTATGCAACACTTTGCCTTTGCTAAACCTAATGCAAGTATTGCTATGCAAGAAAAAGGTAATTTGTATGCAAATGCAAGTGATTATATTAAGAGTGATTTTAATAATGGAAACTATGGTTATAATAAAGAGCATTCTTTATTTATCCTTCCTTATGCTTCTTCACAGAATGTTGAGCTTTCTTTAAATGAAGAAAGTAAAGGACACACTAAAGGAACTATTATAGGTTATTCTACTTTAAAAGATAGTGGTATATATGGTGTGTATGCAGGTTATGAAGATACTAAAATGAAATCAACCTATTTTGATATAAACAATAGATCTTATTATGCAGGTTTAAAATACTTTAATACCTTATTTACTACAAGTAAGGGTCAAGATGTTTATTTAAAAGCTCAAGGTAAAACAGCTTTGATTAAAAACGACTTGACTAAGAAAATTGGTAAGAGTGAAGCTAAGGCTGATCCAACTTCTTATGCTTATGGTTTAAGTGCGGATTTGGGTATGAATTTTAACCATGGTAAAGATATTTTCTCTCCAGAAGCAGGTTTAGTTTATGAAGGTGGTTATACTGAAGCTTTCTCAATGGTTAATACCAAAGGTCAAGCCACTGTTATGAGTGGAGAAAGAACCTATAAAAATTATTTAAATCTTTTCTCCACAAGAACAAGTTTTACATGGTTTAGGGATTGGTTGCCAAATTTAAAAACTTCTATGACTTTAGGAGCTAAGTTTAATATCAATCCAGAAGTGAGTGCTAAAGCTAGATTTGGCAAGGTAAAAGTAAAAGATGAGTTTTATCTACCAAGAGTACAAAGATATGTAACTACATCTATGATTGTTCCTTTAAATAATGCTTTCTATTTTAGTTTAAACTATAATGGAATGTTTGATGCTAAAGGTAATACCCATACAGGTTTTGCACAATTTAACTATGTATGGTAACAAGAATTCTTAAAACTTAAAATTAAATTGTGGGTTAGTGTTGGGTGGGTTTCCTTTTTGTAAAAATCATTTCAAA
>JACHTQ010000054.1 GCA_020135845.1 Campylobacter sp. W0018
ATCCAAATTCTAAACGTTTTTCTTGTCTTATTGATATAACTTCTTCTAAATCTTTTTTAACCAGATTTATATCATCACCACGAGCATATTTACGCATAGCAAGATGAAATTTTCTATCTTCTATACAAAAAAGATAATGCTCTCTTCTCGGATCTTCTAAAGGAAGTTCTAAAAGCCATCTTTTACGCTCTTCAATCTCTTCTTCGCATTTTATTATTTCTTCAGTAAAACACGCTTCATCTTTACTAGTATCCCTTAGCATTTTCTATCCTTTCGATTAAGTTTTTAGTTTTTGCGTTTTTATCTAATTCTTTAATGCTTGCATTGCCTTTTTTATCGATATGAAATAAATCCTTTCTAACTTCATTGCTATTGAGAAGTTTGTCTATTTCTTTAGCATGTTCTTCTCCTACATCGTCTTTAAGTCGCTTTAGCTCATTATCTGTTAGCCAATCATCACTCATTTGCTTAGTTTTTCTATCTAATTTACTTTTTCCAAACTTAGCTTCTGCGATGATATATTTTGGATTTTTATTTGGATTATAATAAATTCCATCAATTCCATGATGAATTTTATCATCAAGTCCTTTGACTTTATTTAAGCTGATTCTTTTATAGCCTCTAGCTTTGTAATATTTATCCATTTGCATTTCAGCATAATTACCTTTTTGCCGATTATTCTTTAATGCTTCTATTTGCTTTGCTCTATCGTTTTTTACCTTTATTTTTTGCCACTTTTTCCTATCATATCTAATCTTAGCAAGAGGACTAGCTTGTATTTTAGTTAAAGCAAATTTAATCTTATTGCCTTTAGGTATAGAAAGTACAGGATAGCCTTTATTACTTACTCCTATTAAGCCCATTTGATAAACAGAATATTTATTATTAATTTTATGCTTTGAATAAGTATAAGGAAATACCAAAGCAACTTTAGTACAAGGCCC
>JACHTQ010000055.1 GCA_020135845.1 Campylobacter sp. W0018
AAAAGCCATCAATGAAAACATCCTTATGACTAAACAAGGTTTAGAACAAGATAACCAAGCTGTAAAAGAATCAGTTTCTACTGTTCAAGTTGTAGAAAAAGGAGATTTAACTGCAAGAATCACTGCAAATCCAAGAAATCCTCAACTTATAGAACTCAAAAATGTTTTAAATAAACTCTTAGATGTCTTACAAGAAAAAGTAGGATCTGATATGAATGCTATTCATAAAATCTTTGAAGAATATAAGAGCTTAGATTTTAGAAACAAATTAGAAAATGCTAAAGGTAGTGTTGAAGTAACCACTAATGCTTTAGGTGAAGAAATCATTAAGATGTTAAAACAAAGTTCTGAATTTGCTAATCACTTAGCAAGTGAGAGTTCTAAATTACAAAACGCTGTTCAAAACCTAACTAGTTCTTCTAATTCTCAAGCAGCTTCTTTAGAAGAAACAGCTGCTGCTTTAGAAGAAATCACTTCTTCTATGCAAAATGTTTCTGTAAAAACTTCTGATGTTATCACTCAATCAGAAGAGATTAAAAATGTTACAGGTATTATTGGAGATATTGCAGATCAAATCAATCTTTTAGCATTAAATGCTGCTATAGAAGCTGCACGTGCAGGAGAACATGGACGAGGATTTGCTGTTGTGGCTGATGAAGTTAGAAAACTAGCAGAAAGAACTCAAAAGTCTTTATCTGAAATAGAAGCTAATACAAATTTATTGGTTCAATCTATTAATGATATGGCAGAATCTATTAAAGAACAAACTACAGGTATCACTCAAATCAATGAAAGTGTAGCTGCTATTGATCAAACCACTAAAGACAATGTAGAAATTGCTAATGAGAGTGCAATCATTTCTAATACAGTTAGTGATATAGCTAATAATATATTAGAAGATGTTAAGAAGAAAAGATTTTAAGAAATCTT
>JACHTQ010000056.1 GCA_020135845.1 Campylobacter sp. W0018
AAACCCTAGTTTGTCCTATAAGATTATTTAATCTATCCATTATAGAACCAACATAAGAATTGATACTTTCACTACTTGCTTTCCAGCCATTAGCTTTTGCTTGATTAAACTGATTATCAAACCAAGCTCCACCATAACCTATGTGATTTTGCCATTTAATTCCTTTTTCCATTGCATAAATATCTGCGTCAAACCAACCATCTTGTGCATAGCCTTTTAATAAACTTGCAAAATCAACCTTGCCTGTCATGATGTCATCTAGTGAAACATCAAAAGAAGGATTTGCTTTCATTTCTAGCTTACGTTGTGCTTCCAAAACTTTTGCTTCAGGACTTAAAACAACTTGATTTGAAGATGGAATAGGCGGATAAGATTTCAAAAAACTCATAAATAAAGCTTCTTTAGAATAACTTCCATCTTCATTTTTTGGATAAAATGACATATCAGGATTGAAACCACCTTCTAGTGAAGGTTCTTCCATACTTTGAGGAGAAAAATCAAGTTTTACAAGGTTCATACCCAAATTCATAGTAGAATATTTAATTGCTTGTGCTTCGTGAAATTGTTCTGCATTGAATATATTTTTTACAATTTTTTCTTGATTATCATTACGACCATAATTTAGTCCCTTTGGCAATTGTTCTAAATCCGTTTCGCTAAAACTTGTTTTATCATTTGGAAATGCACTTGTAACTTGATTGAAACTATTATAATAAGATTTAACTATGGAAGCCATATCAAAACTATTATAATAGTTTCCACTAGTTTCATCAGCCATATTATGTTGATTAAATCTCTCTATCTCATCCAAAGTAGATTTATGTATCTTAAAATCTTTTGGTAATCCTGCAGCCTCATTAAAATCTTCTCCCATATAACCATCTTTATCTACACTATAACCATAGGCTGTATTGC
>JACHTQ010000057.1 GCA_020135845.1 Campylobacter sp. W0018
GATTGATAATTCAGGTTCACCTTTACCTTTATTAAATTATATAATAGGAAGAGATTTGAATACACCAGATTTTATCTTTAATGATGCTAATACCTTAGTTGCTATGTTTGTAAAAACTTATTGGATTAGAAAAGATGAGCATTCTCCTTATTTTTTTTCAAATGAAAATTATATTATTCGATCTTTGCTTAATTCTTCTCATTTAAAAATACAAACTCATACAAACAATAATATCATTTTTGTATCTTATCATAGCTCAAGAGATGAATTTAATACAACGCAAGATAAACAAACCCTTTTTTCAATTTATAAAGAATTTGGATGTGATGCGACTTTATACTTAGTTCATGAAAAAGATATTGATGGTAAAATGATTAAAAGTTTAGATCATGGTATGAGAATGACAGATAGATCTATGTTAAAAAAAGAACTCCCTTTGATGCTTGAAAAATTAAAAGGTAAAAAATTCCCCATGAAAGAAAATTCTATTTCTTATCCTTGTAAAAATAAGATTTTCAAATTTAAAGATGAAGGAGATAAATTTAAGCTCGAGATTGTTTAAAAGAACTTTTAAAAACACTAAACTGAGTAGATTCGCAAAAACAAATAAAATAATTTTCATAAATCAAAAGCCTTGCTTATCATTTGCCTAATGCTCTCAAAACTTTCAAAATACATAGGTCGCATAAAATCAGAATCTAAAGTTTTATTATAATATTTTTCTATCTCATTGATTAAATTCATTACATCTATGCTATTGATGATATTAGCACTAACCAAATTTTGCATATTCTCATCAACATCAGCTCTGCCTATATTGATAAAAAACTGCTTAATCTCTTCCATTTTCTCTCCTTAAAGTTCTTTATAGTAA
>JACHTQ010000058.1 GCA_020135845.1 Campylobacter sp. W0018
GCCCAAATTCTAAATGTTTTTTTTGTCTTATTGATATAACTTCTTCTAAATCTTTTTTAACCAGATTTATATCATCACCACGAGCATATTTACGCATAGCGTTATGAAATTTTCTATCTTCTATGGCAAAAAAATAACGCTCTCTTCTTGCATCTCCTAAAGGAAGTTCTAAAAGTTCTTTTTCATCCTCTTTAATCTCTTCTTCGCATTTTATTATTTTTTCAGTAAAATACGCTTCATCTTTACTAGTATCCCTTAGCATTTTCTATCCTTTCGATTAAGTTTTTAGTTTTTGCGTTTTTGTCTAATTCTTTAATGATTATATTGCCTTTTTTATCGATATGAAATAAATCCTTTCTAACTTCATTACTATTTTTTTTAAGAAGTTTTTCTATTTCTTTGGCATGTTCTTCTCCTACATCGTCTTTAAGTCGCTTTAGTTCATTCTTTGTTAGCCAATCATCACTCATTTGTTTGGTTTTTCTATTTAATTTACTTTTTCCAAACTTAGCTTCTGCGATGATATATTTTGGATTTTTATTTGGATTATAATAAATTCCATCAATTCCATGATGAATTTTATCATCAAGTCCTTTGACTTTATTTAAGCTGATTCTTTTATAGCCTCTAGCTTTGTAATATTTATCCATTTGCATTTCAGCATAATTACCTTTTTGCCGATTATTCTTTAATGCTTCTATTTGCTTTGCTCTATCGTTTTTTATCTTTATTTTTTGCCA
>JACHTQ010000059.1 GCA_020135845.1 Campylobacter sp. W0018
ACCAAATTTTAAGTATAATCATCTTTAAAATATTAATAAGGTTATCAATGCTTGTCAATAAAACTTATGAAATTTCTTCTTGTGATGATGTAGAACTTAATATCAAAAGAACTTCAAAACTAGAATACCGTATGACTTATGATGATGAGAAAGAAATGAAAGCTATAGTTTTTATGATTGGCGGATATGGAGCTAATGCTAATATTTCTTTTTTAGATTTTGATAGAGAATATATCGCTAAAAAATTTGATGTCGTTGTGGTGAATGTTTTTTATCATTGTTTTTGTTCTAGAAAAAGTGTTGATGAAAAATATAACCCTAGACTTGTTCCAAATAAAGAAGATTTAATGCATATTAATCAGATCTTAAAAAACATTGATTTAGCGTATATAAAAGCGGATGAAAATAATTTTTCTCAAATTATTCCTATTATTGATGAGCAATTAGAAACCATGAAACAAAGAGGACAAATTCAGTTAAATCAAAAAGTAGAATTAACTTGCGATTTTATTCCACCCAATAATGAATATCAAAACTATGGCATTATGGCTGCTATTGATCATATCAATGCCTTAAAAGATATCATTAAAAATTATCCACAATTTGCAAATTTACCAAAGATCTACGGGGGGGGTCATACGGTGGATACTTATCTTTACTTATAGCCAAAATTGCTCCTTGGTATGTGGATGGAGT
>JACHTQ010000060.1 GCA_020135845.1 Campylobacter sp. W0018
GGAGAATCTATGAAAAACAAACATTTTTTTATTATTGGTGGTGGTGATTTACAAGCAGATTTAGTTATAAGTGCAAAAAAAGATTTTGTCACTCATGTTTTTGACTATAATGAAAATTGTTTTTGCAAAGATTTGGCAGATTATTTTCATCCTATTTCTATCGCAGATAAAGAAAAAATTTTAGAATTAGCTATAAAATTTAATATAGTAGGCATTGCTACTGCTGCTACCGAACTTGGAAATTTAACGGCATGTTATATCGGAGAAAAACTCAATCTTGGAACTAATTCTTATGAATGCGCTAAAAATACTACCGATAAAAGCTTGATGAAAAAAGTGTTTGAAAAACATAATATCAATCACGCTAAATATTTTATACTCAAAGATGAAAAAGATTTAGAGCAAATTACCCAATTTCCTATTATTATAAAACCAAGTGATAGGAGTGCTGGAAGAGGAGTTGTTAAAGTATTTGATAAAGAAAATTTAAAAAAGCGTTTTTATGAGGCTAAAGATCTATCATATAATAAAATCGTTTTAGCTGAAGAAGTTCTAAAAGGAAAACAATTTAGCATAGAAACAATAAGTTCTCACGGCAAACATCAAATCGTAGCTATCACAGAAGAATATTTAAGAGAAGGTGAATTTGCAGATGACTTTTTAGAGACGCAACA
>JACHTQ010000061.1 GCA_020135845.1 Campylobacter sp. W0018
GTATGATTTTATCTAAAAATATAGGTTGAGGGAGCATTAAAACTCCTTAAGGTCTAGGCTTTCAAGTTCTTTTAGACTCATTGCTCTAATTAAAATTCTTTCTTCTGATTGTATTAAAGAAAAATCTTGTAGTTTTTCTAGTGCTTCTTTATATTCTAAATATCCTAAAGGTTTATCTTTGCTAATGCTAAAAAAACTTAATCTCCATTTGGCTTCTTCGTCTTCATCATCTAATTCAAAATTTTCCCAAGGTTCTTTAAAGAGAATAGTATCAGTATCTTCACTAAGGGTGAAATTTATTATTAACCCATCTGGTGTGTCATAAAGTTTAGGCATAGCCTCATAAGCTTCTTCCCAACGTTTTTGCAAAAGTTCCAAATCTTCCATGAGCTCTCCTTTAATGTCAAATAAAATTATAGCTAATTTTTCCCTAACAATAAAAAATTTGAAACATTCTTTATCATATACCAAAACCTCACAAAAACTAAATCCTGATAAATTGTATTCTTTCTAAATTCACTAGATACAAAAACAGCTATTTTATTATCTTTTATTCTAAAGATATGACTTTTAGGATCTTTTAAAGGCTGCTTTTTAATATTAAATATAAATAAGAAACTCCTAAATTAAATCAT
>JACHTQ010000062.1 GCA_020135845.1 Campylobacter sp. W0018
ACAACCTTCCCTCTAAACCCTTAATTTCTTTTTCCAAATTTAAAAAAAACTTTTCGCTAAATTCCCAAAAATCATTTTTAATTGTTTTTAAGATCTCTAAGCTTTTCTTTTTATCTTGATAATTTTGCCATAAGATTTCTTTATTTTTATTTTCATACCTACCTTTTTCATTAAATTCATAATGATAAAGGCATTCTTTAAAAACGGCTATTTTTTCACACAACATAAAATAAAAATAGCAAAAAAGTACATCCTCTCCATAACAAAGTCTTTCAAAAATATCAATTTTTTCAAAAATTTTAAGGATTAGATTTTTTTTAAAAACCTTTGCCCAAACCGACCAACAATAATGCTTTTGATTGGTTAAAAACTCTAGAAATTGTTCTTGAATAAAAATTTCATTCTTTTTAAAACGATAAAATTGCTTAGTTTTTACTCTATGAACAAAAGCATCAAAACAAAGTAAATCGAACTCGGATTTAATGCTACAAAAAGCCACTTCACAAGCTCTTAAAGGCAAAAAATCATCTGCATCTAAAAACATCACAAAATCAGCACTTGATTTTAAAACTCCTAAATTTCTACTTGCAAAAGTACCTAAATTCTTATCATTTTTAAAA
>JACHTQ010000063.1 GCA_020135845.1 Campylobacter sp. W0018
AAGACATATAAGGATTATCTATTTATTCTTTATCTAAATTTATTTCCATGATGTTAATTTCATCTTCTATTTCTTGCGTATTTTTTAAACATAGTTTTATTTTATTTGCACCCATTGGGGTTAAAACAGTGAAATATCTAACATTGTTTTCGTAAAAGTCCCAAATTTCATCAAATTCTGAATAATTTGCCAACCCATATTCCTTAAATTCACATTCTTTATAGATTGATTTTAAAAATTTTGGCACTTCATTAAGAATAAAAAGTATTTTTATTTGTTCTTTTTGAGAGCTAAGATATAATTCTTTAACTAGATTATTTTGATATGTTTGTTTGATTATTTCTATTATTTTTTCATTGTCACAATTTTTTAAATCATTAAGATTGATATCTATTTCTTTTTTTAACTCTAATTCTTGGGCTTGATAATTTATATTTTTACAATTAGAATTTTGTGGTAATAATATATTTAATGTTTCATCACTTTTAAGAATTAATTTTGCTATATTCATCATTTTGATATTTAATTCTAATATAGCGTGAAAATCTTTTTTAGATAGAAAACTATTTATACATTTTTTTACATTTTTAACATCTAAATTTTCATCAGATAAAATTT
>JACHTQ010000064.1 GCA_020135845.1 Campylobacter sp. W0018
TACAAATATCCAAATTCTTTTTAATCATATTTTCAACACATAATTCTATACAATCTTTTAAAAAATAATCATCCGAATCTAAAAAATGTATTATAGAGTTAGGTAATTCTTGTATTATAAAGTCATTGATATTTTCTAAATTGGTTTTAATATATCTTTTTTGAATTTGTTTAAAATTTGATTTTATATCTTCTTTTTTTATTATTTTTGTTGTTTTTCCAAAAGTATGAGTTTTTTCAAAAGAGATGATATCTTCTTCTTTATTATCTTCAAAAAAAGATCTAAGTTTAGTTCCTTTTATAAATTCTATCCCTACATTTCTAGCTGAACTTTGTCCGCCATTTTCTTTTGAAATGAGAAAAATTCTTTCATCTTTTGGTAGATATTCTAAAGCTATTTCTAAACTTTCATCATTGCTTCCATCATCAACTAAAATAATATCTAAGTTTTTATATGTTTGATGAATTACACTCTCAATACATTCTTTTAAATATGGTGCCACATTATAAATTGGGATAATAATACTTATTAAAGGATTATTCATTATAA
>JACHTQ010000065.1 GCA_020135845.1 Campylobacter sp. W0018
TAAAAAATCCGTTAAAAGATTTTTACTAGGAGTTTAGGAGTGAAGATTTCCTTTTATATAATTTTCAGGATTCTCATCCTTGGAAATTTTCAAATAATAATAACCTTTAGAATCCATCAATGATGAAGAATAAGAAAATTCTTCATCACTTTTAACATAAATTCTTTCTTTGACTATCATTTGTAGTTTTAAAGTTTTTATTTTCTTATAAAACTCATAATCTTCTTTGGTAAAAATCATTTTAACCAGACAAAAATTTTCAGCTTTTGTATTTACTTTTTTTAATTCTTGTTTTAAAGAACTTTGAATTAAGAGTTGTAAATAATCAATATTGTAAGAATGATATACTAATACATCACGCCAACCTCCTACGCGAGTTGCAATTTCTATGACTGATAATTTGCATTTTTCTACCCCCCCATCGGTTTCAAATTTCACTTCTATATGAGAGGCTCCAAAATTAACTTTAAAAGCATTTAAAACCTTAATAATTTCACTTTCGATTAATTGCTTTTCAAAATGATTAACTCTTGCAGGTATAAG
>JACHTQ010000066.1 GCA_020135845.1 Campylobacter sp. W0018
TACAGGTATTTCAGGTTCTATTACAAACAACAGTGATAATAAATTAGAAATCTCAAATGGAGAAGGTGCTACTATAGGTGGTGGTATTGTTAATAATGGAAGTGCTGATTTAGTAATTTCTAATCAAGGCAATGTTGGTAAAGATGATAATGGCAATACAGTAACCAATAATGGTGGCGGTAGTGTTAATATACAAGATTGGGTTGTCTCTACAGGTAGTGATGGTAAATTAGAAACCGTTGTAGTAGGTGGAAATAATAAAGACAATGTAACTGTCGATAAAGTCACTGTAGATCAAGGTGGACTTGATTTAGGACAAGTAGGAAATATTGATAATATTATCTCAGGTGTTAAACCTGATCAAATAGGTAATATAGGAACAAATGGTGGTGGCGAAATTTCTTTGGACTTTGATCCTCACACTGGAAAATTATCAACCGATTTTAATCTTAATGCTTCTATAGCAGGAGCTACTTTTAGATCATTGATTAACACCTCTTCAAG
>JACHTQ010000067.1 GCA_020135845.1 Campylobacter sp. W0018
AACTCCAGCTTTATTTCCAGCGGATAATTTCAAAGTAGCAAATTGAGATTGACCTGAACCATCGGAAAAACCAGAACCTGCTGAAACATTGTATACACTTGCAGCATCTGCAGCAGTCATAGATGAAAGAGTTATAATTGAACTATCTAACATTGTTGACATACTTTTTCCAGAACCTACTGAAAAACCAGAACCTGCTGAAAAACCAGAACCTGCTTGACTCATATAAGCAGAAATAGAACTCACTCCTACTATAATTTGCTTTCCGCCACCACCGTAAGCATTAAAGCCCATAGCATCGGCTGTATTAGCATCGATTTGCCCTTTAGATTCTCTTAAAGACACTGAATTTTGTGAAATAAGATCAGCCGCTCCCATACCTATAGCACTAAGATTTGTTCCGCTTATGTTGATATCTCGTCCATCATTTTTAACCAAAGACAATCTTCCATAATTTTCTTTTTGTATAACACCAGCACCAGCACCGATACTTCCT
>JACHTQ010000068.1 GCA_020135845.1 Campylobacter sp. W0018
TGAATTTATAAAGCAAATCTTCACAAGGATAACTTATACTTTTATCCTTATACTCTTTTTTAGGATGTTTTTTAATCTTTTCAAGCATAATAGGAAGTTCTTTTTTGATCATAAGCTTTACAGGTATGTCCATACCATGTTCTAGACTTTTTATAAATTTTCCATCAATTTGTGATTCATTAGTAATAGAATTTAATTTTGCATCAAAACCTAATCTTTTAAAATAATCATAAAGAGCTATTTTATCTTCTAAAAGATCATTTTTATCTTTAATGGAATGATAACTCACATAATGAGTGTTAGGAAATTTAGAACAAATTTCAAGATGACTTGGTTCTAAAACATTACGAATCATACGTCTTGCAGGAGAGAAAAAATAAGGTGAAGAACTATTGCTTGTCCAAAAAGTTTTGTTAGAGCAA
>JACHTQ010000069.1 GCA_020135845.1 Campylobacter sp. W0018
TTGATATTAGCTGGTTTAAGGGAAATGCCCTTGAACTTTGTCTTAGAGTGTTATTAGATATGGACACAACTTGTGTATTAAAATTAGTAGAAGAAGATGAAAGAAAAAGAAGAGATATACTTAATAGGGATTGGTTTTTACATTTTATAGGATCTATGGGTAAAAACTTAAATTTAGAACGCAAATGTATCCGTAAAGAACATGAGCTTATTAAAGAATTTGTAGCTACTAAGGATATTGAGTTTTTACATAAATATATGAAAAAACATACAAGATTAAGAGATCCTATTAATACTTGGGATCTTGAAGGTGCTGTTATTGTAAAGATAATGAATTTAAATAAAGAAGAATTTAAACACTATAAATACTTTCCTTATGATTTAATTTAATCTTAGTGGGTTTAAAAACC
>JACHTQ010000070.1 GCA_020135845.1 Campylobacter sp. W0018
AAAAATACATCCGCTACTAAAACACTTTTCTAAAAAATAATAAAATTTATTTATCAATAATAATAAAAAATTTTAATTTGATAATTTTAGTTATATTTTATTATAATTACAATTATTTTTAATTATAATTTTAATTATTTTTAAAAATAAAACATAGAACATCTTTTAAACCAGAGGTTAAAGCTAACAAACAATCCCTATAATTTTAGCTTTAACCATTCCAAAATTAAATCAAGTTGCAATGATTACATTGCTTTTTAATAATATAAATTATTTCTTAAATATTTAGAAATGATTTTTAATCTAAGAAAGGATTTTATGAAAAATAAAAATTTATCTATCAACAGCTGGGGGGGGGGAATTTGGAAAA
>JACHTQ010000071.1 GCA_020135845.1 Campylobacter sp. W0018
TATTTGATCATAATTTTGAATTTTATCCACACTATAAGGTAGTTTTATACCTGCAGCTTGAGTGGTGGCATCTAAAATAAGTTTATCAATCTCATCCATATAAAAAGTAGAGCCTGTTTGGGGACGATTTCCTATACAATGATAATTCACACTCACAAGGGCTATGCTGAATTTTTGCATCAAATCCTTAGCGATAAAATCTAACATTTTATCATGACAATCCGCTCCAAGACCTTGTATAAAAAATACCAAAGCTTCAGGATTTTTTTCATCATCATACCACAATTTAAACTCAAGCTTAGATTCTCTTTTTATATTAAGTTCAACATCATCGCAAGAATCGATCTCATAAATTTTATTGATTAGCAT
>JACHTQ010000072.1 GCA_020135845.1 Campylobacter sp. W0018
CAATTCTAAAATCAAAGGAATAAATATGAGTATCTTCAGTATCAATGATAACTCAAACTATACTTCTATACTTTCACAAGCAAAAGCTAATAAAGAAAGTAAAGAAAATTCAAAAATAAATTTTGCCAATACTTTCTTAAAACAAAATGCTAGTAAATTAAATGAAATAGAAAATAAAAATTCACAAACTTTAATAAGAAGTGAAGTATTAAATTCTACTAACAATAATATCAATAAAAACTATTACACTAAAACAAACTCTCCTAATTATGATATATCTAGTGAATTTAAAAACTCTATTTATACTTTAAAATTCAAACAAGCAGATATAAGTA
>JACHTQ010000073.1 GCA_020135845.1 Campylobacter sp. W0018
CTTCTTGATCAATTAAAACATTAGGATGAAAATTAAAATCTTGACTTAGATTAAATAAGCTTTCATCTAAACTTTCAAAAAAACCTTCACATTCTATAGAAAAAAGTTCTTCAAGACTTTCTTTGATAATGGCTTTAGTGATTTTAAAGGGTAGGGGATTTGAAGTAGAATTTGATATATTAAGACTCATAAAGGAATTTGAGACCATTTTTTCTCCTTAATGTGGTAATAAGATTTATTAAATACAAAACTTATAAGTGTGATTAAATTTTTATTTATATTTGTTTGTAAATATTGTAGCATAGTTGGGGTAAATT
>JACHTQ010000074.1 GCA_020135845.1 Campylobacter sp. W0018
CAAGCTAATTCAGCTAAAGCAAGAATTCAAAACCAACTTTCTTATAAACTAGGACAAGCTATGATAGAAAATTCAAAAAGCATACTAGGTTATATAAGAATGCCTTATGTTTTATCTTATATAAAAGATAAACATAAACAAGAACAAAAAATTTATGAGGAAAAAATAAAAAAAGATCCTTCTTTAAAATTACCTCCTTTAGAATCTTATCCTGATTATAAAGAAGCTTTAAAAGAAAAACAATGTTTAACTTATAAATTAGGAGAGGCCCTAATAAGAGCTAACAATAATTGGTAC
>JACHTQ010000075.1 GCA_020135845.1 Campylobacter sp. W0018
TTTATTTTATTTCTTTATTTATTTCTTTTCTTTGTTTTATTTTCATTTCTTTTATTTTTTTGTATAGTTTTTAATCTTGTTTTTGCAACTTTTTGTTTCTTAGCTTTTGTTGTTTTGTTTTTGGTTAGTTTTGAAAAGTTTTTACTCTTGCAATTTAAATTTTCTATCTAGTTATACTATTTAAAAAAATATTCTAAAAAATATCTAAAGTATGGTAATTTCATTTATTGAAAAAACCTTTAAATCAACCATAAACGATATCATAAATTCAAAAAAATAAATATTTTTTTACATT
>JACHTQ010000076.1 GCA_020135845.1 Campylobacter sp. W0018
TTCTTTAAATCATGATCTTTTTCTTTAAATTATTAATTATTCTTCTTTAATAACTTTACTTGATAATTATCATTGAATAAATCTTTGATAATTATCTTTACTTGATATTGTTACTTGATATTGTTATCTTTATATTATATCCATTATCTTTATTTTATATTATTATCTATAGCTTTATATTATTTATTATTTTATTTGATATTATTATCTTTACTTGTATGATTAGATTGTTTTTTATACTCTCTTAACTATATGATTGTTTTTTTGTTTGTGATTGTCTT
>JACHTQ010000077.1 GCA_020135845.1 Campylobacter sp. W0018
TGAAGGAGGTAATGCCGGTATTTTCATAGGTGGCGGAAAACAACTTGACACTTTAATTAAAATATCAGGTGAAGTTAAAGGTGGTACAGCTGCCATCATCAATGAAGGTGTGATTGGCTCTAATGGTGGTAACAATGGAGATACAGGTATAAAAGTAGAAAGTGGCGGTAGCTTAGCTGGTGGTATAGTCAATCAAGGTGAAGGTTCTATTACAGGTTCTATTACAGTAGATAAAGGTGGCAAACTTGACTCCATAGTCAATACCTCTACTTCTAA